>JAJECF010000230.1 GCA_022822125.1 Alphaproteobacteria bacterium | reverse complement strand
GCGAATGACATCCTCATCGTCCTTGGCCCAGATGACGAAGACATCGGCGATATTGGCCTGCGTGATCCACATTTTCGCGCCGGTAAGGCGGTAGCCGCCGGAGACCTTGCGGGCGCGCGTCGTCAGCCCGCCGGCGTCGGAGCCGTGGTCCGGCTCGGTCAGGCCGAACGCGCCGATCCACTCGCCGGACGCCAGCTTCGGGAGGTATTTCTCCTTCTGGGCTTCCGAGCCGTAGCTGTGGATCGGGAACATCACCAGCGAGGACTGCACGCTCATCGCCGAGCGGTAGGAGCTGTCGCAGCGCTCCACCTCGCGCGCGATCAGCCCGTACATGACGGAACTGCCGCCGGGGCAGCCATAGCCGTCGAGCCCGACGCCGAGGAACCCGGCCTCTCCGTAAGCCTTCATCAGGGCCGGGTCGAAGGTCTCGTTGCGGTTGGCGTCGCGCACGCCGGGCGCCAGCGTGTCGGCGACGAAGCGCCGCGCGGTCTCGCTCACCAGCCGCTCGTCCTCGTCGAGCTGGTCTCCGAGCAGGAACGGGTCCTCCCACACGAAGGAGGCGCGCTTCTGTTTCATGGAATCGGGCATCGGATGCTCTTCCGGTAAGGGGTTGGAGCTAGTGTCGTGGGTCAGAAATTCGCATGATTTCGATAGGGGTGTGCGGCTTCTTCGCTTCGGCAACCCCGCCGTCATGGCCGGACTTGTTCCGGCCATCCACTTCCCCGGCCGCATCTGCGCCAAGGGAGATGCCCGGAACAAGTCCGGGCATGACGATAGGGGGCTCGGTACAAGGACACGCAAACATCTCTGATCGGGACCTACGGCGACGCCGCGCCGCCGGCATAGCCGACCTGTTTCAGCGCGGACTCGATCTCCGCCATGATCTCGGGGTCGTCGATGGTCGCCGGCATTCTCCAGGTTTCCCGGTCGGCGACCTTCTGCATCGTGCCGCGCAGGATCTTGCCGGAGCGCGTCTTCGGCAGCCGCTCGACCACGACGGCCGTCTTGAACGCCGCGACCGGGCCGATCCGCCGGCGCACAAGCGCAACGACCTCCGTCTCGATTTCGCTCAAGGGACGGTTGACGCCCGCCTTCAGCACCAGGAAACCTACGGGAATCTGGCCCTTCAACTGGTCTGCCACGCCGATGACGGCGCATTCCGCCACATCGTTGTGCGCGGCCAGCACCTCTTCCATCGCGCCCGTTGAAAGCCGGTGGCCTGCGACGTTAATGATGTCGTCGGTGCGCGCCATGATGTAGGCGTAGCCCTCATCGTCGATATAGCCGGCGTCCGCCGTCTTGTAGTAGCCGGGGAACTCGGTGAAGTAGGTGTCCAGATAGCGCTCATGCGCGTTCCAGAGCGTCGGGAAGGAGCCCGGAGGCATGGGCGTCTTCACCACCAGCGCCCCGATGGTCCCGGCGGGCACTTCCTCATTGCTGTCGTCCACCACGCGCAGGTCCCAGCCCGGCACGGGGCGCGTCGGCGAGCCGTGCTTGACGGGCAGGAGCTCGATGCCGATGCAGTTGGCGCACATGGGCCAGCCCGTCTCGGTCTGCCACCAGTGGTCGATCACCGGGCGGTCCAGAATGTCCTCGGCCCATTTCAGCGTGTCCGGGTCGCTGCGCTCACCGGCGAGGAAGAGCGTCCGGAAATGCGCGAGGTCGCGCCCCTGAAGCAGCTTCGCCTCCGGGTCGTCCCGGCGGATGGCCCGGAAGGCCGTGGGCGCGGTGAACAGCGCGGCGACCTTGTGCTGCTCGATGATGCGCCAATAGACGCCGGCGTCCGGCGTGCCGACCGGCTTGCCCTCGAACAGGATGGCCGTGTTGCCGGCAAGCAGCGGCGCATAGACGATGTAGGAATGGCCGACGACCCAGCCGACATCGGACGCGGCCCAGAAGACCTCGCCGGGCTCGACGCCATAGACGTTCTTCATGGTCCAGTGCAGCGCGACCATATGGCCGCCATTGTCCCGCACCACGCCTTTCGGCTGGCCGGTCGTGCCGGAAGTATAGAGGACGTAGAGCGGGTCCAGCGCGCTCACCGGCACGCAATCCGCCGGCTCGGCGTCGGCCACCGCCTCGAGCCAGTCCACATCGCGCCCCTCGACCATGGAGGCTTGGCATTCGGGCCGCTGGACGACGACGCAGAATTCGGGTTTGTGTTCGGCCAGCTCGATGGCCCCGTCGAGCAGCGGCTTGTATTCCACCACCCGGCCCGGCTCGATGCCGCAGGACGCCGCGATCACCGCCTTGCAGGCGCTGTCGTCTATGCGGACCGCAAGCTCGTTCGAGGCGAAGCCGCCGAAGACCACGGAATGCACCGCCCCGAGCCTGGCGCAGGCGAGCATCGCGACCGCCGTCTCCGGGATCATCGGCATGTATATGACGACCCGGTCGCCCTTGCCGACGCCCCGGCTCCTGAGCGCCCCGGCGAATATGGCCACGGCGTCCCGCAGTTCGCTATAGCTGAAGGAGCGGACCGTGCCGGTCACCGGGCTGTCGTAGATCATTGCCGCCTGGTCGCCCCGTCCCGCCTCGACATGCCGGTCTAGAGCGTTGAAGCAGGTATTGGTCACGCCGTCCGCGAACCAGCGCCCGGCGGGGGTGGAGTCCGTTTCGAGGATTTGCGTCGGAGCCTTGTACCAGTGCAGGTCGGCGGCGGCTTCCGCCCAGAACGCCTCGCGCTCGTCGAGCGAGCGGCGGAACGCGGTCTCATATGCTCCGGCCATGACGGTCCCTCCACTTCCGCTGGGGCCCGTTGGATAGCACCTCGGCGACGCAGGCGAAAGCCGACGCCGCCCGGTCGCGGGACAGCAATCTTCGCGCATTCCCGCTATCATGCGGCTGCAATGCGAATGGCGATGCGGCGGCAGCAAACGGGGCGGCAAACCGAAGGACCGGTCTATGCGGCGCTCGATCTCGGCACCAATAACTGCCGATTGCTCGTCGTGCGCCCGTCGGACCGCGGCTTCGATGTGCTCGACAGCTTTTCGCGCATTGTCCGGCTGGGCGAAGGACTGCAGAGCACCGGCCTGCTTTCGGAGAGGGCCATCGAGCGCACCATCCGGGCCCTGGATGTCTGCGCGGGCAAGATCGCGCGCCGGGGGGTTACGCGAATGCGTTCCGTCGCGACCGACGCCTGCCGCCGGGCCGCCAATTGCGCCGGTTTCGTGGAGCGGGTCGAACGCGAGACAGGCGTTCGGCTGGAGATCATCGGCGCGCGGGAGGAAGCGGCGCTGGCAGCGGCGGGATGTGCGCCGCTGCTCGACCCGGGTCGGAGGCGGGCGCTGGTGTTCGATATCGGCGGGGGCAGCAGCGAGCTTATGTGGCTGGCGGTTGCGGGCCGGGGGCGCGCCCGGCTGCTGGACACGATTTCGCTGCCCTGGGGCGTGGCCCGCATGGCCGAAGCCTTCGGCTCGGACCGGATTTCGGACCGCGCCTACCGGGCGATGACGCAGGCTGTGGCGCCCTGGCTGCGCCGCTTCGACGAGGCGAACGGGATTTCCGCCGCCGTGGCGGCGGGCCGGGTGCAGATGCTGGGCACGTCCGGCCCGGTGACGATCGTTGCCGGGCTGCATCTCGGCCTTGCCCGCTATCGCCGCGATCTTGTGGATGGATGTTCGCTCGGCTTCGACGACCTCGACGCCGTGTCCGCCACCCTGCGCCGGCTGGACCGGAAGGGCAGGGCGCGGCTGCCCTGTATCGGCCGTGAACGGGCGGACATGGTTGTCGGCGGCTGCGCCATTCTCCAGGCGATCTGCCGGATGTGGCCCGTAGGCTCGATCCGGGTTGCCGACCGGGGCGTGCGCGAGGGCATTCTGTTCCGCCTGATCGCGAGTGACGGCGGGACGGCGTGAGCCGGCCTCCCCGCTCGCGGCCGGGCCGGCAGGCCAAACCGAAGGCCCGACTGCGCACTGCGAAAGGGCGCAAGACGGCGTCCGCCCGCTGGTTGCAGCGCCAGATCAGCGATTCCTATGTGGCGGAGGCGAAACGGCAGGGCCTGCGGTCCCGCGCGGCCTTCAAGCTGATGCAGCTCGACGACCGCTTCCGCCTGCTGAAGCCGGGCAGCGCGGTGCTGGACCTCGGCGCGGCGCCCGGCGGATGGACGCAAGTGGCGGCGGCGCGCGCGGGCGGGAAGGTGGTCGCGGTGGACCTGCAGCCGATGGAGCCGGTACCCGGCACCGTCTTCCTGCTGCTGGACCTTGAGGAGGCCGACGCGCCTGCGCGACTCGGCGCCGCCCTGCCGGACGGCGCCGATATCGTGCTGAGCGACATGGCTCCGCGCACGACCGGCCACGCGGCGACCGATCGGTTGCGCATCGCCGCGCTTGCCGAGCTGGCATATGACGCCGCGCGCCGCCTTCTACGGCCGGACGGCATTTTCGTTGTCAAGATTTTTCAGGGCGGTATGCACCATGATCTTCTGAATGAGTTGAAGAAAGACTTCGCCTTTGTGCGCCATGCGAAACCGGATGCGAGCCGCAAGGAGTCCTCGGAACTCTACCTGGTGGCGACGGGGTTCCGGGCGTCGGGCGGCGCGGCTTCACATTCCGGCTGAGGCGGGTATAAGACAGCGTCAACCCCGATGACACGGGACGGTCTGCCTTGCGCGACTTCGATGCCATCCCTTTGGCGTTGACTTTTGATGATGTGCTGCTGCAACCGGCGGACTCGTCTATCCTGCCTGCGACAGCCAACACCCGCACCCGCCTCACCGCCGAGATCGATCTGGCGCTGCCCGTTGTTTCGGCGGCGATGGACACGGTGACCGAAGCGGCGCTCGCCATCGCCATGGCGCAGGCGGGCGCGCTGGGCTGTATCCACAAGAATCTGGATATCGAGCGCCAGGCGGCGGAGGTGCGCCGCGTCAAGAAATTCGAGTCCGGCATGGTGGTGGACCCGCTGACCATCGGTCCGGAGCGGCCGCTGGCGGACGCGCTGGCGGTGATGTCCGAGAACCGGATTTCCGGTATTCCGGTGGTCGAGGAAGGCGGCCGGCTTGTCGGCATACTGACCCACCGCGATGTCCGCTTCGCCAGCGACATGAGGCAGCCGGTCTCGGAATTGATGACCCGCGATGTCGTCACCGTGCCGGAAGGAGTTGGGTCAGAGGAGGCCAAGCAGCTTCTGCACCGGCGCCGGATCGAAAAACTCGTGGTCGTGGACGGCAAGGGCTTCTGCGTTGGCCTGATTACGGTCAAGGATATCGACAAGGCCGCACAATTCCCGATGGCGACCAAGGACGAGCAGGGCCGGCTCCGGGTCGCCGCGGCGACCGGAATCGGGCGGGACGGGCTCCTGCGGGCGGAAGCGCTGTTCGACGCCGATGTCGATGCCATCGTCGTGGACACCGCGCATGGCCATTCGGAAGGCGTGGTCGCCGCTGTGGACCGCATCCGCCGCCTTTCCAACTACACGCAGATCATCGCCGGCAATGTCGCGACCGCCGACGGGGCGCGGGCGCTGATCGACGCCGGGGCGGACGCGGTCAAGATCGGTATCGGCCCGGGGTCCATCTGCACCACCCGCATCGTCGCCGGTGTGGGCGTCCCGCAACTGACGGCCATAGCCGAGGCGGCGGCGGTCTGCCGCGAGGCGGGCGTTCCGGCGATTGCCGATGGCGGCATCAAATCGTCGGGCGACCTTGCCAAGGCCGTCGCCGCGGGCGCCGATTGCGCGATGATCGGCTCCCTGTTCGCGGGCACGGAGGAAAGTCCGGGAGAGGTCTTCCTCTATCAGGGCCGGTCCTACAAGTCCTATCGCGGCATGGGTTCCGTCGGCGCCATGGCCCGCGGCTCGGCGGACCGCTATTTCCAGGAGGAAGTCAACGACACCCTCAAGCTGGTCCCCGAAGGCGTGGAAGGGCGGGTGCCCTACAAGGGGCCGGTCGCCAATGTCGTGCAGCAATTGGTGGGCGGCCTTCGCTCGGCCATGGGCTATACCGGTTCGGCCACGATCGCAGACCTGCAGCAACGCGCCAGTTTCGTCCGGATCACCAATTCAGGCCTGCGCGAGAGCCATGTCCACGATGTCGCCATGACCCGCGAGCCGCCCAACTACCATCCTGGCCGCGAATGGGCGTGATCGTCCGCCCCGCGCGGGAGGACGATGCGGAGGCGATTGCCGGCGCGCATGTGGAAACCTGGCGGGACGCCTATGCCGGTCTGCTGCCGCAGGAGGTGCTGGACGGGCTCTCCCGGCGCCGGCAGACCCGCCGCTGGCGCCGCGCGATCCGCAATCCGGGTGCGGAGCTCGGGCAGGTTTTCGTCGCCGATGCAGGCAGCATAGCGGGCTTCGGCAGCGCGAGCCGCGAGACGGGCGAGATCACGACGCTCTATGTACGGCCCGATGCACAGCGGCGGGGTGTCGGGCGTATGTTGTTTCGCCGCATGGCGGAATTCCTCGAAGGGCCGGTTTCGCTCTGGGTGCTGGACGGCAACCCGGCGGCGGGCTTCTACGCGCGGCTCGGCGGCCGCCCCGGCGTCCATGCGACGGTCGAGCGCTGGGGCATGGAACTCGGCCGGACCCGGTATTGCTGGCCTGCCCGGCGCGAGGAGCCCTAACCGGCGAAACGCGGCTCGGGGAGGCCCGTAATACCGAGGCCGTGAATGGCGAAAAGCGCGCCGTCGATCTCCTTGTCGCCGCGCACATTGCCGGAATCGCGGATCGACGGCACGAAAAGGATATCGAGCTCCGGGCCGCCGAACATGACGCTCGCGGGGCGGGTGCAGGGCATGTCGATCAGCCGGTCGAGGCTACCGTCGGGCGCGAAGCGGGCAATCTGGCTTGCGTGGACGAGCGCAGTCCAGAGATAGCCTTCGCAGTCCACCGTGCCACCGTCCGGGCCGCTGTCATAGGGCGCGGTGTCCACCGCGACGCGCTCCGGGCCGATAGCGCCGGTTGCGGTGTCGTAATCATAGGCGAAGATTGCGTTCCGGCGTGTGTCGGCGAAGTAGAAGGTCTCGCCGTCCGGGCTGAAGCAGGGGCCGTTCGCCACGATGACGCCGCCCTTCAGCCGATGCAGGGAAAGGTCAGCGTCCAGGCGGTAGATCGAGCCGCGCGCCTCCTTGCCGATCCGCGTCGCCATGGTTCCGGTCAGGAACCGGCCCTGCCGGTCCACCTTGCCGTCATTGAAACGGGTGGAAGGATCATCGGCCTCCGGATCGGCGACAAGGACCGCCTCACTGGTCTCGAAGTCGAATGTGTGGACGCCTGTCTGGAGCGCGATGACCGCGCCGCCGGACTCCCGGAGCGCCATGGAGCCGATCATCGCCGGCACGCTCCAGTCCCGGCGTTCGCCACTCGCCCAGTCGAGCCGGTGAATCGTGCATCCCCGGCTGTCCACCCAGTAGAGCGCCTGCTCGGCTGCATCCCAGAGCGGCCCTTCGCCCAGCATGTCGATGGTGTCGCCGACCCGTTCGATTTTCATGGTGTCTGCCTTACAGCCGGTATTCCGGCTCCTCACGGTCCAGGATTCGCTTGAGGGCCGCGAAATGCCGCGCCGCAAGCTTGGGCCGCTCCTCGGCGAATTGCTGGCGCACGGAGTCGCGCACCTTGTCCGGGATCTGCCGCAGCTTCCCGCCGGTCGCCCTGGCGATCATCTGGAACTGGGCGGCGCGCTCCAGATAGAACAGATCCGTGAATGCGTCGGCCACAGTCTCGCCGGAAACGATCACGCCATGACTCGCCAGGAAGGCGATGGAGCGGTTGCCCATTGCGCGGGCAAGCCGATCGCCCTCGTCATTGCCGAGCGCCAGGCCGTCATAGTCGTCGTCATAGGCGATGCGGTCGTCGAACATCAGCGCGTTCTGTTCGCACATCTCCAGCCGTCCGCCTTCCAGCAGGGTGATCGCCGTCGAATAGGGCTGGTGCGTATGCAGCACGACCCTAGCCGAGGGAACATTCACATGGATGCGGCTGTGGATGTAGAAGGCCGTGTTCTCGACCTTCTCGCCGCCTTCCAGCACCTCGCCTTCCTCATTGCAAAGGCAGAGCGCGGAGGCGGTCATTTCCGACCAGTGGACGCCGTAGGGATTGATAAGGAAGCGGTCGCCCCGCATTTCGCCGTCCTCGCTCGGCACCGCCGTGGAGAAATGGTTATCGACGCCTTCATGCAGGTTCAGCCTGACCGCCCAGCGAAGCGCGCAGGCGAGGTCTTCCCGCATTTCGGCATGGGCGAGCTGTGTCATAGCCGTATCACCTTGCCGGGGTTCATCGTGTTCGCCGGGTCGAGGGCGAGTTTGAGGGCGCGCATCACATCCACCGCCTCGCCGCGTTCCGCCTCGACGGAATCGATCTTGCCCTGGCCGACGCCGTGCTCGCCGGTGCAGGTGCCGCCCATAGTCAGCGCCCGCGCGACAAGGCGCTTGTTGAATGCCTGTGCGGTCGCCATTTCCTCCGGGTCGTCGGGGTCCAGAACGATGCCGCAATGAAAATTGCCGTCGCCGACATGGCCGACAATGGGGGCAATCAGGCCGGTCTCGTCCACATCGCGCCGGGTCTCGATCAGGCACTCGGCCAGCCTGGAGATCGGCACGCAAACATCCGTGGACCAGGCACGGCAACCCGGCCTGAGCGCCATGCAGGCGTAATAGACATCGTGACGAGCCTGCCAGAGCTTGTTGCGCTCTTCCTGGTTTCGCGTCCAGCGGAAGGCGCTGCCGCCGACCTCTCCGGCGATGGCTTCGACCGTCTCCGCCTGCTCCGCCGTGCCGGCCGGAGACCCGTGGAACTCGAAGAACAGGGTCGGCTTGACCTCGAAGTCTTCAAGGTCGGAATAGCGGATACAGGCGTCCATCTGTGTGTCGTCGAGCAACTCGATCCGCGCCACAGGAACGCCCGACTGCATGGTGAGCGTCACGGTATCGACCGCCGCCTCCAGGCTCGGGAACTGGCAGACGGCCGAGGCGATGCTTTCCGGGATGCCGTAAAGCTTGAGGCGCACTTCGGTGATGGTGCAGAGCGTGCCCTCGGAGCCGACGAACAGGCGCGTCAGGTCATAACCGGCCGAGGATTTGCGCGCCCTGCCGCCGGTTTCGACGATCTCGCCATCGGGCATGACCACGGTCAGGCCGAGGATGTTCTCGCTCATCGTGCCATAGCGCACGGCGTTGGTGCCCGAGGCTCCGGTTGCCGCCATCCCGCCGAGCGAGGCGTCGGCCCCGGGATCGATGGGGAAAAACAGGCCGGTATCTCGCAGATACTCGTTCAACTGCTTGCGGGTGACGCCTGCCTGGACACGGCAGTCGCTGTCCTCGCCATTGACCTCGATCACCTCGTTCATGCGGCTGAGGTCGATGCACAGGCCGCCTTGCACGGCGCTGACATGCCCTTCCAGGGACGTGCCGGTTCCGAAGGGGATGACCGGCACGCCGAGTTCGGCGCAAATGCGATGCGCGGCGCTCACCTCCTCCGTCGTCAGCGCAAAGACGACGGCGTCGGGCGGCGCCAGCGGGAAGTAGTCTTCGCCCCGGCCATGCTGCACACGCACCGCTTCCGAAGTGGAAAGCCGGTCGCCGAACACAGAGCGCAGCGCGGCGATAGCGGCATTATGGCCGATTGGTGGTGTGCTCATAAGAAACGCCTTCTAACCCGGGAGACACTGCAAAAGAAGGCGGTCAGCGCCATGTTTTGCACGATTTTGCGGCACGACAAGCTGTCGTGGACGGTGTCAATCATCATCTTCGGACAACAGAGTCGCCGCCGACGCCTCTCCAAGATCGCCGCCAGCCCGGATGACATAGCCTTCGGTCAACCAGCGGCCAAGGTCCAGATGGCGGCAATTCGGGGAACAGAACGGGCGGGCGGCCTCCACGGCAGGCCGCCCGCAGATCGGGCAGGAACCGAAGGGGCGAAGTTTCACGGGCTCCTGAGCCATGACTATCTCCGACGCAGCGCCCATTGTCCGGCAAGCGGGACTCCGAGACGCTGACGGGTCAATTCTATCACTCCGAGAGGCGAAAACGGCAATTGCCGTCGCGCTGCCGGATCTCCTGCAAAGCCTTCGGCCAGGCGGCGTTCCACCCGGCGCCGTTCCGCTGCCCGTTCGAGATCGACGAAATCGATCAGGATCAACCCGCCGAGCCCCCGCAACCGGATTTCGCGCGCAATCACCCCGGCGGCCTCCAGATTGAGCGCCAGCGCGTTCCTCCGCCCCCCGCCGTCGACGTCGATTACGATGCCCGCCCGCGTTTCCTCTATGGAAATGCTGCCGCCGCCGGCAAGCGCCACCACTGGCTCCAGGGCACTCCGGACCGCATCTTCGAGACCGAAGGCTCGCCAGCCCGGCTCGTCCGATATTTCAAGTCGCGCGTCGGGCGGAGCGATGCGTTCGGCATAACGGCGCAACGGTCGGTCCACCGACAAGGCGCCTCCGGGTGCGAGCCGGTCGCGCAAAAATGCGGCCAGCGGGTCCGGCTCCCGCCACAAGAGAGCCGGCGCTTCATCCCGGGCCGCGTCGATACGCCGCCAGCGCGCCCGCAACATGTCCAGCTCCCGAACGATGGCGGCATCACCGGCGGCAGCTGCGGCCGCGCGCATCACCATGCCTTCTCCCGGCTGGAGGAGGCGGCGCGCAAAGCCCTGCAGCCGTGTCCGCGTTCCGTCGTCCGGCAGCCGCTTCGACGCAGAAATACCCGGCCTCCGGGGCGTATAAATCAGGTATCGGCCGGCAAGGCGCGGCGCTGCGCCGAGCGCCGGCCCCTTGTCTTCTGTCGCAGGGCGGGTCGTCTGAACCAGGACCGCGGCTCCTTCATGAGGCGGCTTGCCGGAAGCCAGCAATCCCGTTCCGTCTTCGCCGAGATCGACAAACGCCCCCAGGCCTTGTTCCACCCGGAGCACGCGGCCGAGCCAGATTGCCCCCATCTCGTCGGCAGGCCGCTCGAGCCGTATTTCCGTTGTGCCGCCATCCGTCAACAAGGCCGCCGTCCGGCCCCAGGACGCTTCCGTCAGCAGTGCCCGGTTCATGGCGCGGGGTAGCCGAGGCCGGACAGCAATGAGCGGGTCTCGTAGAGCGCAAGGCCGACGACATTCGGGTAGGAACCGGTGATCGCCTTGACGAAACCGCCGGCCCGGCCCTGGATGCCATAGGCGCCGGCCTTGTCCCGCCATTCGCCGCTGGCGAGATAGTTGTCGATCTCGCGCCTCTCCAGCCGTTTGAATGCCACATGTGTCACGACCGCCCGGCCCGCCTGCCGGCCATCGGGAGCGCGGACCGCGATTCCTCCCCAGACGCGATGCCGGCGGCCCGACAACATGGTGAGAAAGCGCCGCGCTTCCTCGACATCCTGCGCCTTGCCGAGCACCCGGCGTCCGCAAGCCACGACCGTATCCGCGGCGAGCGCATAGCTGTCGGGAAAGCGTCCCGCCGCCGCCTGGCATTTCTCCCCGGCAAGCCGCGCGGCAAGGGTCCGCGGCAACTCCCCGGCGCGCGACGTTTCGTCGATGTCCATCGGCGCGATGAAATCCGGCTCGATGCCGATACAGCGGAGCAATTCGAGCCGGCGGGGCGAAGCGGAGGCGAGCACGAGCGAAACCATGGCGGATGTGTTAGCCCAGACCGGGCGTCTTGGGGAACCGTTGGCGGATGCGCGTGTCGAGCGCGCCGCGCACCGAGCGGAAGGCCGCAAGCCGCTGTTCCCGTGACCCTTCGTTCAATGTCGGGTCGGGAACCTGCCAATATTCGACGGTTGCGGCCAGTCTCGCGGCGCAGGATTCCGCCTCCAGATAGGCGCTTTCGGAGAGGGCGACGACGAGATCGAAAGAACAGTCCGACAACTCCTCGAACGTCCGCGTCCGGTGGCCGCGAATGTCGAGACCGACTTCGTCCATGACGGCAATTGCGAACGGATTGACAAGGCTCGGTTCCACACCCGCCGAGTCGACGATTGTCCCGGAGCCCAGCCAGCGTTTGGCCAGCATCTCGGCCATGGGCGAGCGAACCGCGTTCCGGGTGCAGGCGAAGAGCAGGCTGCGGGGTGGGCCTTTCATTCGGACCGGACCCTGAAATGCAGGACGCAGAGCAGGGTAAACAGCCGTCTGGCGGTATCGTGGTCGAGCTCGACGCAGGCTGCCAGCGCCTGCTGCAGCTTGTCTGCGCCTTCGTCGTGAAGAGCGCGCCGGCCGATATCTATGGCTTCGATCCGGGATGGCGACAGCCGCTTGATCGCCTCGTAATAGCTGTCGCACAGGGTGAAATAATCCTTCACGATCCGCCGGAAGCCTCCGAGAGAAATTACGACTTCCAATGGCGGCGACCGGTCCGGAGCGGCGATTCGCAGCGTTAGCCGTCGCTCGACGATAGCGAGATGCAGCGCATAGGGCCCGTCCGGGCCATCCAGGAGGCGGAGCCGGTTGCTTTCCACCAGATCGAAAATGGCGACGGCGCGTTCCTGCTCGATTTCCGGCGTCCGACGCAGGACGAGGCGTTCGTCGAGGGTGACCGAGGCAATCCGGAACCGGCTATCCTCTCCGTCGTCAGCCATCGAGCCGAAGCGAAATCGACAGGCCGTGAGCGTCCAGTCCTTCGGCGGCGGCGAGCGCTGTGGCGGCCGGGCCCAGGACGGCTAGAGAATCCGCGGTGCAGCCGAGCAGGGTGGTGCGTTTCATGAAGTCCATGACGCCGAGGCCGGAGGCGAAGCGGGCCGTTCGCGAGGTGGGCAACACATGGTTCGGCCCGCCGACATAATCGCCAATGGCTTCGGGCGTCAGTGCGCCGAGAAAAACAGCGCCGGCGTGGCGAACTCGCACCGCCAGCGCTTCCGGGTCGGCGACGGCCAGTTGGAGGTGTTCCGGCGCAATCGCGTCGATCAGCGCCGGCGCTTCTTCGAGGTCCTGGATAATGATGCAAGCGCCGTGCCGCTCCCAGCTCGCCCGTGCGGTCGCCGCGCGCGGCAGGGTTTCCAGATGGCGCGCGATTTCCGTTTCGACCGCATTGGCGTAGTCGTGGGACAGCGCGATGAGAATGCTCTGGGCGGCCTCGTCGTGCTCCGCCTGAGCCAGCAGGTCGGCTGCAATCCAGGAAGCCGGGCAAGCGCCGTCGGCCACGATGAGGACTTCTGACGGACCGGCGATGGTGTCGATGCCGACATGCCCGAATACCTGCCGCTTGGCGGTTGCGACCCAGACGTTTCCGGGTCCGACGATCTTGTCCACCGGGGGGATGCTTGCGGTGCCGAACGCGAGCGCGCCCACGGCCTGCGCGCCGCCGATCCTGTAAACCTCCTCAATGCCCGCAAGCCGCGCGGCCGCAAAGACCAGCGGATCGAAGGCCCCCGCCGGCGTCGGCACGGTCATGGCGAGACGCCCGACGCCGGCCACCCGGGCGGGGACCGCATTCATCAACACGGAGCTTGGATAGGCCGCCGCGCCTCCGGGCACATACAGGCCGACGGCCTCCACCGGCGTCCAGCGCAGGCCGAGGCGCACGCCCAAGGCGTCGCGGTAATCCATATCCGCAGGCATTTGCGCCCGGTGGAACGCCTCGATCCGCGACGCCGCCAGCTCCAGCGCGTTGCGCGCCGACGCCGGCGTTTCCGCCAATGCCTGGTCCAGCGTTTCAATCGGGATGCGAAGTGGGCCGGTTACGCCGTCGAAGCGTTCGGTATATTCCGAAACGGCGTCATCGCCGCGCGCGCGGACGTCTGCAAGTATGGCAGCCACCGTCGCATCGACGTCTGCCGCACCGGCCCGCTCTGCACGTGCAAGCGCATAGAAATCGCGGGCGAAATCCGGGTCGCTCGTATCAAGCCGCCTGGGCAAGGCATGCCTCCCGAAAGCGGTCGATCCAGCCCTGCAATTCGGCCGTCCGCGTCTTGAGTGCGGTGCGGTTGACGATCAGGCATGACGTGATGTCGGCAATGTGCTCGACCTCGACCAGGCCGTTGGCCCTTAGTGTCGCGCCGGAGGAAACCAGGTCCACGATGCGCCGGCAGAGCCCGAGCGAAGGCGCCAGCTCCATCGCCCCGTTGAGCTTGATGCACTGGGCCTGAACGCCGCGCGCCGCAAAATGCCGTTTCGTGATTTCGGGATATTTCGTGGCGATGCGTATCTGGCTCCAGCGCCGGGGGTCGTCGTTCGCTACCATGGCCGCAGGTTCCGCGACGGCCAGGCGGCAGCGCCCGATCCCGAGGTCGAGCGGCGCGTAGAGCTCGTCATAGCCGAATTCCATAATTACGTCCCGGCCTGCAATCCCGATCGCCGCCGCGCCGAACGCCACGAAAGTGGCGACATCGAACGAACGGACCCGGATAATCGAAACCTCTGGCAGGTTGGTTGCGAAATGCAGCCGCCGGTCGCGCGGGTCGTCGAAGCCCGACTCCGGTTCGATGCCGGCGGCGCGGATGAGTGGCATCGCTTCCGAGAGGATACGCCCCTTCGGCAGCGCCAGTACGAGCGGGCTTGTCATATGCTGTCCGCTCCGCGATCCGGCATGTCCTGAACGCATGCAGCCGCTGCTGCCTGCAGGCCTCCGACCAACGCGGCCCGGACTTCGAGCCACCGCCTCATTGGGCCGCGAGATCACCGCCGAAAGCGGGCGCAATCTCGATGTCCGCGCCGATGCTCGCCAGCCGTCCCGGAATGTCGGCATAGCCCCGCTCGATAAAACGGGCTCCCAGAACCTCGCTTTCCCCTTCGGCGATCAGAGCGGCGAGCAGATAGGCGAAGCCGGCCCTGAGATCCGGCACCTCGATCCGCCGCCCGACAAGCGGCGTCGCTCCCTGTATGACTGCGCTGTGGGGGAAATTGCGTTCCAGGAAACGGCAAGGCTTGGCTCCGAGGCAGGCCGTGCTTAGCGCGATATTGGCGCCCATTTCGTTCAGGGTCCGGGTGTAGCCGAAGCGGTTCTCATAGACCGTTTCGTGCAGCACCGAGACGCCTTCGGCCTGTGTCAGCAGCGTCACCATCGGCTGTTGCCAGTCGGTCATGAAGCCCGGATGCACATCGGTCTCGATGTGGATCGGCCGCAAGGCATCGCCGGCGCGGAAGAAGGTAATGGCGTCGTCCATGATCTCGAAGCCGCCGCCCACCTTGCGCAGCACGTTGAGGAAGGTGACCATGGTGCGCTGGTCTGCGCCGGCGATGCGAACGCGCCCGCCGGTCGCGACCGCCGCCATGGCGAAGGACGCGACTTCTATGCGATCCGTCATCGGCCGATGGGTCGCGCCGGAAAGCCGCTCCACGCCCTCGACTACAACTTTCCGGTCGGTCTCGATCTGGATGAGCGCGCCCATCTTCTGCAGAAAGAGGACCGTATCGACGATTTCCGGCTCGATGGCCGCGTTATGGATCACCGTCGTGCCGTCGGCGAGACAGGCGGCCTGGATCGCGTTCTCCGTCGCGCCGACGCTCGGATAGGGCAGGTGGACGACGGCGCCCTTCAGCCGGTCGGCCTTGGCGGTATAGCCGTCCGCGTCGGCATCGATGCGGGCGCCCATCCGCTCCAGCAACGCAATGTGGAAGTCTATGGGACGCTCGCCGATATGGTCTCCGCCGACGACCGGGACGCGCGCCACGCCCGCCCGGTGCAGGAGCGGAGCGATCAGCAGCACGGGCAGGCGGTTTACCCCGGAATAACGCTGGCCTATGGCGGTCGAAGCGATTTCGGCGGTCTGGATATCCACGGCACCGGACCCGTCGCGGGAGACGGCCGCGCCGATCTCCGTAAGCATGCCCAGCGCCAGGTCGATCTCCGAAATGTCTGGCACATCCAGCAAACGGCAAGGCTCGGCGGTCAGCAGGGAAGCGACCAGCTGCTTGCTTACGGCGTTCTTCGCTGTCTGGGCGCGGATTGCTCCATGCAACGGCCTGCCGCCGCGAATACGGTAGGCCCTGGCGCCGGTTTCGAGCACGAATCGAGCCCTCGTCACAGATTGCGCAGGATCGGCAGCCTCTCTCTCGACTGCCGCAGCGTTTGGCGGTCCGCTTGTAGCTTCAGCAGTCCCGTTCGGCAACGCCGTCGGGGGGGTCGGTTGTCTGCTCTTCGATCTTACCGCGTTGCCGCGCCTTGCGGCGGTGCAGGTTCCGCCTGAGCGCTTCGGCGAGACGCCGTTGTTTCTGTTCCTTCGTTTCCCGGTCTTCCGAGGCGGTCATCTTTGCTTGCCCTCCCGACGTTCCCTGTGGCATAGACGCGCCCGGCGGGCCGCCGTAGCTCAGGGGTAGAGCACACCCTTGGTAAGGGTGGGGTCGAGTGTTCAAATCACTCCGGCGGCACCATCGCCCTGCGCAGGGAAAGCATGGTTTCGCGAGCGGCGGACAGCGCGTCCGCGACCGGGAGGTCGAGGGAGCGATGAAACACCCGCTTGGTCGCGCGCACCGCTTCGCGGTCGAAGGCGGCAAGGGTTTCCGCCAGCGCCAGCGCTTCATCGAGAACCTTGTCGTCCGGCACGACCCGATTGATCATTCCGAGTTCCAGAGCCCGGTTGGCGGAGACGTCCTCGGCGAGTGTCAGCAATTCGAACGCGGCCTTGGGCCCGATGCGGTGCGCGAGGCCCGGAGTGACCATGGTCGCGGCCAGTCCGCGCTTGACTTCCGGATAGCCGAACACCGCGCTTGCGCCCGCTATCGCGAGGTCGCATGCAATGGCAAGGTTGCAGCCGCCGCCGAGCGCATAGCCGCGGACGGCCGCGATGAGCGGCTTGTCGGTCAGCCGGCCGAGCTCGTAGATCGCCGCCCCCGCCTCCGCCCGGTCGCGCGCCGCGCGCAGGTTTTCCCCGGCATGGTCCGCGGCCTCCTTCATGTCGGCGCCGGCCGAAAAGGCGCGTTCATTACCCTGCAGGACGATGCACGCCACCGCTTCGTCGCCATGGGCGCGGGCGACCGCCGTGCAGATGGCTTCCACGAGCGCGCCGTTGAGCGCGTTCAGCCTGCGCGGCCTGTTGAGGGTCAGGATGCGGGTGCTGCCGCGGTCTTCCAGGAGCAGGATATCGGCGTCGGCCATGCGGGAGGCGTCCTTGAGCGGGCAGGGTAGTGTATGCTGGGCGTCGAGGAACGGAAGAGGGGAAGACGGTGAGCGATCTCGACCAGTGGCTGGAGCGGGTATACAGCGCCGGGTCCACGGCGGAAAACCAGCGCATTTACGACGACTGGGCTGAGAGCTACGACGCCGATGTCTCGTCGGGCGGCTATGCCTACGCGCCCGTGGCCGCGGGCCTGTTCGGACGCCATGTGGCGCCGGGTGAAACGCCGGTGCTGGATGCCGGCTGCGGCAGCGGCATCATCGGGGCGACCCTGGCGCGCCTCGGCTACGATAATCTTACAGGCATAGACCTTTCCGACGGCATGCTGCGGGCCGCCGGGCGCAAGGGCGTTTATCGGGATTTGCGCCAGCGGGTTCTGGGCGAGACGCTCGATTTCGACGACGGCGCCTTCCAGGCGGTCGTCTGCACCGGCGTCTTCACGCCCGGCCACGCGCCGCCGGAATCGCTCGACGAACTCGTTCGCGTGACGGCCAGGGGCGGCGTGTTCATCTTCTGCTGCACGGAAGCCGCGCTGTCGGAAGGCGGTTTCCAGGCGAAGATCGACGCCTTGACCGGGGCCGGCCTCTGGACCCTGACCGACACGGCGGGGCCTGTCACGGCCCTGCCGCAGGCGGCCATCCGGCACGCAGCGACATTCTTCGTCTATCGGCGCTGAAGCGGCGCCTCGCCGTCGCCGGGCGGCAGGTCCTTCATCGGCCTCGCCGCCTTGATGCGCCGCCAGGTCAGCCAGAGTTTGAGGCCGGCGACCAGCGCAAGCGCGCCGAAGACAACCAGCGCTTCAAGGATCATGAAGCGCCCTGGCCGCGCTGGGTCGCGTTGACCAGCACGGCCATCTGCCCGGCGGCGTGGCGGTTCTCGTGCATCAACTGGTGGGCGTGGCCGAGATCGTCGAAATCGAACACCTCCGAAAGGCAGGGGTCGATCTTGCCGTCAATGACCATCCGGTTCACCGCCGCCGCCTGCTCGTCATTGGAGAGATGGCTGCCCTGGAAACGTTTCTGCCGCATCCAGTGGTAGCGGAGGTCCAGCGTCACATTATAGCCGGTGGTGCCGGCGCAGATGACGATCATGCCGCCGGTGTCGCAGACGAACTCCGAAGTCGGCAGGGTCGCTTCGCCCGGATGCTCGAACACGATCTTGGGGCTCGCGCGTTCGCCCAGCGCCTCCCAGATCGCCGCGCCGAAAGCCCGGGCGCCCTTGGCCCAGGCGCCATAGGCGGCGCCGTCGGTCGTGTCCGGCATCGGCCCCCAATGGTCGAAGGCCTTGCGGTTGATGACGCCGACCGCTCCCATCTCCATGCACCAGTCGCGCTTGGCGTCGTCCGAAATGACGGCGACCGGCCGCCCGCCGAGCGCGGCGGTGATCTGCAGGGCCATGGCGCCGAGGCCGCCCGAGGCGCCCCAGACCAGCACGGCGTCGCCCGGTTCGACCGTATGTGGCGGCCAGCCCATCAGCATCCGGTAGGCGGTCGAGGCGCAGAGCAGGTAGCAGCCGGACTGCTCCCAGGTCAGGTGTTTCGGGCGCGGCTGGCACTGGTGCGCCTGCGCCTTGGCGAACTGGCCGTAGGAGCCGTAATTGGTCTGGTAGCCCCAGATGCGCGTCGAGGTCGCCAGCATGGGGTCCTTGCCCGACAGCACCCAGGGGTCGTCCGGCTCCCACCAGCCGGAATGGATCACCACCTCGTCGCCGGGCCTGACATTCGTGACCTCCGAGCCGACCGCCTGGACGATGCCGGAGCAGTCGCTGCCGCCTGCATGGAAGTCCTCCGGCTCGCCCTTGCGCATCCGCTCCCGGATCACGTCGATCGGATAGCCGAGCGCCGCCCAGACATTGTTGTAGTTGATGCCCGTCGCCATGACATAGATGAGCACCTCGTCCGGCTTGAGCGTCGGAACCGGAATGACTTCGCGCTGCCAGGCGTCCTTCGGCTCCCCGAACCGGTCCTGGCGCACCATGAAGGCATGCATCTTCTCGGGCGCCTCGCCGAGCGGCGGCTGTTCGCCCAAAGCGCAGAGTTCCATCGGGCCGGCTCCTTCATCGTTTCGCGTCGGCAGCCCTACGCTCTAGGCCGTCACCGCCCGGAATTCAATTCCCTGTCCGTGCGGTCCGCTGCGGAGACTTTCGAACATGTCATGAAGTGTCATGTTGTGTCATGCGATGTCATGGTCTGCATGCACAGGTTGCATATTCCATATACCGTTCTGGCACGGGGAAGCGCGCTGGGCGGGGGGTCCTGGCATGCCGTCCGGTTTTCCCGGCATTTCGTTTTCTACATTGGCTTCTCATCCGGTGCCGTTCCGTTTCCGCTGGCTCGGGAGGGCGAAGACGGCCCCTCGGATGCTGCATTCTCGTCACTCATCCTATCTTGTCACGGACTTCCCGGAATCAAGTCTCGTCAAGGAATTATTTCAAAGTAACGAATAAGGGTCCTGTCGATGCCTCCCGATGCGCGCACATGCCGGAAGGTCTTGCAAAATCCTGTCGGATGGCCGATAAACCGGGCCGATGCGTTGGGCGATAGTTTAGCGGCAGAACGCTGGGTTCTGGCCCCAGTAGCCCTGGTTCGAATCCAGGTCGCCCAGCCACCTTTCCCAGCCTCGCGACAATCCCTCCGGTGTGCCGCCAATGTCCGATTACGCCGCGCCCCTCCGCGACATTCGCTTCGCCATGACCGAGATCGCCGGGCTGGACCGCGTGGTCGCCCTTCCCGGAATGGAAGAGATTTCAGTCGATCTCGTCGATGCCGTGCTGACCGAGGCGGGGCGGTTCGCCGGCGAGGCCGTGGCGCCCCTCAACCGCGTCGGCGATCTTCAGGGCGCGGTGCTGGAGAACGGCGTCGTGCGCACGGCGGACGGGTTCCGGGAGACCTACCGGCAGTTCTGCGAGGGCGGCTGGAACGGTGCGCCCTTCGACCCCGACCATGGCGGGCAGGGCCTTCCGTGGCTCGTGTCCACGGCGCTGACGGAAATGTGGCAATCCGCCTGTCTTTCCTTCTCGCTGGCGCCGCTTCTGACCCAGGGCGCGGTGGACCTGCTCGCACACCACGGCTCGGACGAGCAGAAGGCCCTCTATCTGGAGAAGATGGTGTCCGGCGAGTGGGCCGGCACCATGAACCTGACCGAACCCCAGGCCGGCTCCGATGTCGGCGCGCTCGCCACGCGCGCCGTTCCGGCGGGCGACGGCACATACCGCATTCGCGGGCAGAAGATCTTTATCAGCTACGGCGATCAGGATTTCACCGACAACATCGTCCATATGGTGCTCGCGCGCACGCCCGATGCGCCCAGGGGCATTCGCGGCGTTTCGCTGTTCATCGTGCCGAAAGTGCTGGTGAACGGGGACGGCAGCCTCGGCGCGCGCAACGATCTCCGCCCGGTCGGGCTCGAACACAAGCTCGGCATTCACGGCAGCCCGACCTGCGTGATGGCCTATGGCGAGGGAGACGGCGCGCTCGGCACGCTGGTCGGCGAAAAGAATTGCGGCATCCAGTACATGTTCACCATGATGAACAATGCCCGCCTCGGCGTCGGGCTGCAGGGCGTTGCCGTCGCGGAGCGGGCCTATCAGCAGGCGCGCGCCTTCGCCATGGAGCGCGTCCAGGGCCGGGACGAGGTGAATGGCGGCAAGGCTCCGGCGCCAATCCTGCATCATCCGGACGTGCGGCGGATGCTGATGACCATGAAAGCCGAGATCGAGGCCATGCGCGCGCTCTGCTACTGGGTGGCAGCCGGTCTCGACCGGGCCCAGCGCACCGGCGATGCAGAGGCCCAGGCGCGGGTGGACCTGATGATCCCGGTGGTCAAGGCCTGGTGCAGCGACCTCGGCGTCGAAATCGCCTCGCTCGGCGTCCAGGTGCATGGCGGCATGGGCTTCATCGAGGAAACCGGCGCCGCCCAGCATATGCGCGACAGCCGCATCGCGCCGATCTACGAAGGCACCAACGGCATCCAGGCGATGGATTTGGTGGCGCGCAAGCTCGCCCGCGACGGCGGCGAGGCGCTCCGGGCGCAGATCGCGCTGATGCGCGCGGACTCGCCGGGCGGAGCCTTGGCCGCAGCCATCGACGCTGTGGAGCGCGCGGCGGGGCTCATTCTCGGCCGCTTCGGCAGGGAGTTCGGCGCGGCTGCCGCGGCGGCTGTCCCGTTCTGCCACCTGCTCGGCCTGGCGACCGGCGGCTGGCTGCTCGCCAAAGGCGCGGCCGCCGCCGAATGGCTTCTGGCCGACGGCGCGGAGGACCGGGAGTTCCTGGAGGCGAAGCGCCTGACCGCCCGCTTTTACGCGGAGGCCCTGCTGCCCCAATATGCCGGGCTCCTCGCCGCCGTCGAGGCCGCCGGCGGAGCGGAGCTGGAGATGGCGGCCGAACAGTTCTGATCGCGAAGGAGAGCGCGATGACCTTTACAGCGATCGGCGCCTGCCCCGATACGGGCCGGCTCGGCATCGGCATCGCGACCTATTCGCTCGGCGTCGGCGGCTACTGCCCGTTCTTCGAGCGCGGCGTCGCCGTGCTTTCGACGCAGGCCTTCGCCAATCCCGCGCTCGGACCGCTTGCCACCGCCGCGCTCCGGGAGTCGCCGGACCCGGACCGGACGCTCCGGTTGCTGGTGGACCGCGACGAAGGTTTCGACTGGCGCCAGGTGGTCATCGCAGCGGCGGACGGCCGCGTCGCGGCGCATACCGGGCCCCATACGCGGCCCTGGTCCGGCCATATTACGGGCGAAGGGTTTGCCGTCTTCGGCAATGTGCTTGCCGGCGAGGCGGTTGTAGAGGCGATGGCGGCCGCATGGCGGGCTGCAGACGACCTTCCGGAGCGGCTGCTTGCGGCAATCGAGGCAGGGCGGGACGCAGGCGGCCAGGCTTCGCCGGACGGGACGCCCCTGCCGGAGCGCTCGGCGGCGCTGATCGTGCGCGGCGCTGACATCGTGGAGGATATCGACCTCCGGGTGGACCTCCACGAGGATGCCGTGGGCGCGCTTCGCCGCCTTTACGACACATACCGGACATACCTGCCCTATTACGCGCTCCGCGCCCGCGCGCCTGCCGAGACGCCGCCGCAGGATGTCTGGGCGCGCCGGAACGACCCCGGCAACGCATGACCCGCAACGAGCGTTCGCTCGAAACCCTGCTCGCCCAGGGAGGACGGTTCCTCGACCGGGAGACCGGCGCCGTCGTGCCGCCGATCCATTCCGCGACCACCTATGCGCGGGACGACCGCTACGAGACGACCGGCTACACCTACAGCCGCGACGCCAGCCCGACCGTCGCGCATGTGGAGGAGGTGCTGGCGGAACTCGACGGCGCGGAGGACGCGCTGGTCTTCTCCTCGGGAATGGCGGCGGTCGCGACCTTCTTCGACAGCCTGGGCGCGGGCGACCATGTGGTGGCGCCGCGCGTGATGTATCACGGCGCGGCGGACCTGCTGCGCCGCCTCGCCGACCGGCGCGGGGTCGAGGTCGATTTCTTCGATGCATCCCGGCCGGGCGCGCTCGAAGCGGCGGTGCGGCCCAGGCGGACCTCGGTCGTCTGGATCGAGACCTGCGTGAACCCGACCTGGGACGTGATCGATGTGCGCGCCGCCGCCGGGGTTGCGCGAGCTGCGGGCGCGATCCTCGGCGTGGACGCCACCGCGACTCCGCCGGTGACGCTCAGGGCGCTCGAACTCGGCGCGGATATCGTCTTCCACTCCGCCACGAAATATCTCGCCGGGCACAGCGACCTGCTGGCGGGCGTGCTTGCGACCGGGACCGCGAACGAGCGCTGGGGTGAGATAAAGGCCGCGCGCACGCGGATGGGCGGCGTGCTCGGCGCATTCGAGGCGTGGCTGTTGTTGCGCGGCATGCGCACGCTGCATCTGCGCTATGAGCGCCAGGCGGCGAACGCGCTCGCCATCGCCCGGCATTTCGAAGGCCGCGCCGGCATCGAGGCGGTGCTGTATCCGGGGCTCGAGTCCCATGCCGGGCACGAAATCGCGAAACGGCAGATGGCGGGCGGCTTCGGCGCCATGCTCTCGCTGCTGGTCGAAGGCGGCGCGGACGCCGCCAAACGGGTTACAACGCACACGAGACTATTCGTGCCGGCAACCTCGCTTGGCGGCGTCGAGAGCCTGATCGAGCACCGGGCGACGGTCGAAGGGCCGCTGAGCGCCGTGCCGGCGAACCTGCTCCGCCTTTCCATCGGCATAGAGCGGGCCGACGAACTCATCGCGGACCTTGAGCAGGCCCTCGGCTGACGATCAGCGGTAGAAATCCACCCGGAAACGGACGCGGCCCATCGGCGCGACCTCGTGCAACACTTCCGGTTCCACGATTCCGGGCCGCTCAGGCGACAGCTCGATTTCCAGGATTTCGGGTTCGAGGATGCGGTAGCGGAGCCGCCCCTCCAGCACGACGATCTTCCCCCAGACCCCGGCCTTCGTGTTATGCGAGCGCAGGAGGTTCGCCGGGATCGAACCTTCCGAAAACTCCCGTGTCCCGCCATAGCGTTCAACGTCTTCCGGGAGCGTTTTCATCATCGACAATTTTGGGGCTTACAAAGATAGGTTGACGATGCCATGTTCGCTTCCCTTAGAACACTTTTAGCAGCCAAAGCGCGATGGCCAACCCTACCACAACAGCAAGAAGATATAGCGATTCCCTACGCCTTATACCAGCGGTCGTTGATCGGAACCGATGGTGCGGCACCTCCCTACCGCAGCCCGGGTCCTTCGTCCTCATCCTGAGTAGCGACCGCGCCAGCAGCCTGTCCTGAGCTTGCCGAAGGGGGCGCGTATCGAAGGATGCCCCGCCGTCCCCTTCGACAGGCTCAGGACAGGCTCTCGATACGCGGCTGGTGCCGCTACTCGGGATGAGGAGAGGCGGGGACACCGGGCGGCATTTGCCCATGAGTTTCAACCCGGCGCCGTTGGTATTAGTCGTACGAAGACTCCTATCCCAAACCGCACTGTTTCCAATGCCGTTTGAATGGGAATTCTGAGCATCACAAATGCGAAAGGAATTAACCGCATGGTTCCTTGGTTTCCTGCATAAGGTAGGCAAATCTCACCGCGTCTCCCACTCGGTCAGCGTCACGCGAAGCAACTTCGCGATAGAAAGCATCTGCCGATGCTCGTCTCGCGAAGGCCGAGATCGTCACTTGTATCGACGCTATTATCCGACATCACGGGATTGCCCGGACCGAGGCCCTGTGCGGGCAGGAACGCTGCGAGCGGGAACCGCCTGCGACGTGTTTCGAGACCCCCTGGCCCTTGCGCGCAAGGGCCGGCTGCGATGCGCTCCATCATGTCGGGCTATTGCAACCGCTCTTGCGACGCGAGATTCAGTGCTCAGGAACCGCCCGGCGTCATGGCTTTCGATAAGGCGAAGGCGATTGCGACGGCTACGCCGGCATTGGCGATCACGATTCCAACCGCGAATTTGTAAAGCGCCTGATAAAGGTCCGCCTTCGTCGCCAGCGCCTCGCGGCTGGCGTCGGCTGCTTCCCTGGCCGTCGCGGCAACCGCCTCCGGCGCCTCGCGCGACAAGCCCGCATCTTCCATGCGGCGAACGGTGGCGACGCTATCGAAAGCAGTTGTCATGCGCTGGATCATGATCGACATCATGCGGTTGCGTCAAGCGTCGCGCAAAGTGGCCGCACCGGACTCGCAGCTTTGGGGCTTATCCTCATAAAGTGTTGATTTTCAATGATATTATGGTGAGCGCGGCAGGATTCGAACCTGCGACCGCCTGATTAAAAGTCAGATGCTCTACCAACTGAGCTACGCGCCCGACCGGGACGGGAAACCTGTGCGGCGCGGTCTCCGGTGTCAAGGGCCGAAAGCAGGCCTAATAGACCTTGGAGGCGGCGCCGCTCTCGACCTTGCCGCCGGCGCCGAAGCGCGCATGCAGGGCCGCGATCACCCTGGGCGTGGTGAAGGCCGAGGAGTCTCCCCCCAGCGCCGCGATTTCCTTCACGAAGCGCGAGGATATGAACTGGTGGTTCTCCGACGCGGCGAGGAACACGGTTTCGATATCCGGCTCCATGGACCGGTTCAGGCTCGCCATCTGCATCTCGTATTCGAAATCGGAGACGGCCCTGAGCCCCCGGAAGATGACATTGACCTCGTGCGCGCGCGCATAGGCAACCAGCAGCCCGTCCATAAGCCGCACCTCGATGCGCTCCGCCACCTCGCGGTCCGAAAGCGCCGCGATCTCCGCCTCGACCATCGCCTGGCGCTCCACCGGGGTGAACAGCGGCCCCTTGCCGGCATTGTTGAACACGCCGACGATCAGCCGGTCCACCAGCCTGGCGCCCCGGTAGATGATGTCGATATGGCCGTTGGTGATCGGGTCGAACGTGCCGGGGTAAAGGCCGATCTTCTCGTGGTTCACGCTTGCTCTCCTGCGTCGCCGGCGGCATCCGCGTCTCCCGCCCCGCCGTCCGGCGCTTCGCCGTCCTCCTCGTCCGCCCCGTTAGCGTCTGCAAGATGCGAAACCTGCACCACACGCGCGCCTTCCGGAATGTTGAACAGGCGCACGCCTCTCGTCGGCCGGCGCGCGATCCGGATATCGGCGACGGGGCAGCGGATCAACTGCCCGCCATCGGTCATCAGCAGCAACTGGTCCGTATCCTCGACCGGGAAGGCGGCGACCACCTCGACCTCTTCGCTGCTGCGCGCCATCAGCTCTATGCCCTGGCCGCCGCGCCTGGTCACGCGGTAATCGTAAGCGGAGGTCCGCTTGCCGTAGCCGTCCGAGGCGACCGAGAGGATCATCTGTTCGTGCGCCTCAAGCTCGGCCGTGCGGATCATGTCCCCGATGCCGGTCTGGCTCAAATAGGTATCGCGTTCCTCCGGCGTGAACTCCGCCCCGTCCAGCACGCTCATCGAAATCACGCGGTCGTCCTCGCGCAGCGAGATGCCGCGCACGCCGGTGGAGGCGCGGCTGACGAATTCCCGCACATCCTCCGCCGGGAAGCGCAGCGCCTTGCCCTGCCGGGTGGCCAACAGGATATGGTCGCCCGGTCCGCAGGGCTTCACCCCGATCAGGACATCGCCCTCGTCGAGCTTCATCGCGATCTTGCCGCGCCGGGGAATGTTGATGAAATCCGCCAGCGTGTTGCGCCGGACATTTCCGTTTGCAGTCGCGAACATGACCGACAGGCCCCGCCAGCTTTCCTCGTCGTCCGGCATCGCCATGACGGCGGTGATGCGCTCGCCCGCCGGCAGCGCCTCGATCACCTGCTGCATCTTTACGCCGCGGCCCTGCGGGCCGGTGCGCGGCAGCCGGTGGACCTTGAGCCGGTAAACGATGCCGGAGGCGGAAAAGAACAGGAGCGGCGTGTGGGTGTGCGCGATGATGACCTGCGAGACCGCGTCCTCATAGCGCGTGGACATGCCGGAACGGCCCTTGCCGCCGCGCCTCTGCGCCCGGTAGGTGGAAAGCTGAACGCGCCGGATATTGCCGCCCTGGCTCACCGTCACGACCATGTCCTCGCGCTGGATCAGGTCTTCTTCGTCCGGGTCGATCTCGTCGTCGGTGAAGACCGAGCGGCGCTCGTCCGCAAAGCGCTCCCGCACGCTCCGGAGCTCCTCGCGGATCACGGCGAGCAGCCGTTCCCGCGAGCCCAGGATCTCCAGATAGCAGCGGATGCGTTCCGCGACTTCCTCCAGCTCCTCGGCGATCTTCTGCCGTTCGAGGCCGGTGAGCCGGTGCAGGCGCAGGTCCAGGATCGCGCGCGCCTGCGCGTCGCTCAGCCGGTAGCCGCCATCCTCCAGCGCGCCGCCGGCCGTGCCGAGAAGCGCCAGCAGCGGCGCCGTGTCCGCCGCCGGCCAGGCGCGCGCCAGCAGGCCGGCGCGCGCTTCCGCCGGGTCGCCCGCCTGCCGGATGACGCGGATGATCTCGTCGATATTGGCGACCGCCACCGCAAGGCCCACCAGCACATGCGCGCGCTCCCTGGCTTTGCCGAGGTCGTGGCGCGTGCGCCGCGCGACGACCTCCTCGCGGAAATCGACAAAGGCGCGGATAATGCGGTCCAGCGACAGCGTCTCGGGCCGTCCGCCGTCCAGCGCCAGCATGTTGAAGCCGAAGCTCACCTGCATCTGCGTGTGCCGGTAGAGCTGGTTCAGAAGCACGCGGTGTTCGACGCCCGGCTTGAGCTCGATGACGATGCGGATGCCACGCCGGTCGCTCTCGTCGCGGAGCGCCTGTATGCCCTCGATCAGCTTCAGGTTCACGACCTCGCTGATGCGTTCGATCATCCGCGCCTTGTTGACCTGGTAGGGCACCTCCGTGACGATGATCGCCTCGCGGTTGCCCTGCCGCTCTTCGATCTCGGTGCGGGCGCGGAGGATGACCGTGCCGCGCCCGGTCCGGTAGGCCTGCCGGACGCCTTCGCGGCCGAGCAATACGCCGCCGGTCGGGAAGTCCGGCCCCGGCACATGCTCCATCAGCTCATCGACGGTAATCGCCGGGTTGTCGAGAAAGGCGAAGCAGGCGTCGATCACCTCGCCCAGATTGTGGGTCGGGATGTTGGTCGCCATGCCGACGGCGATGCCGCCCGCGCCGTTGACGAGCAGATTAGGATACTGCGCCGGCAGGACGGCCGGCTCCTGCTCGCTGTCGTCGTAATTCGGCTGGAAATCGACCGTATCCTTGTCGATATCGGTTAGCAGCGCTTCGGCCGCCCTCGCGAGCCGCGCTTCCGTGTAGCGCATCGCCGCCGGAGGATCGTTGTCCATCGAGCCGAAATTGCCCTGGCCGGCAATCAGCGGCAGGCGCATGGAGAAGGGCTGCGCCATCCGCACCATGGCGTCGTAGATCGCGCTGTCGCCATGCGGGTGGAACTTGCCCATCACGTCGCCGACGATGCGCGCCGACTTGCGGAAAGGCTGGTTCCAGCCGTAGCCGCCCTCGCGCATGGCGTAGAGGATGCGCCGGTGGACCGGCTTCAGCCCGTCGCGCACATCCGGCAGCGCCCGCGCCACGATCACGCTCATCGCGTAATCGAGGTAGGAGCGACGCATCTCGTCCTCGAGCGCGACCGGCGCGACGTCGTCGGGTTCTATGGTTATCGTGTCGTTCACGGAGCGCTAGCGGGACTGCGGACGTCCGTCGGGGCCACGTCGTGGAAGAGCGGGTTCATCAGAAGGGGATATCGTCGTCCAGGTCCGGGCCCAGGGCCGGCGCCGGCGCGGCTGACCTGCCGCCGCTCGAAGCCCGGTCATCGTAACCGCCGCCGTAGTCTCGGTCGCGGGACTCGCCGTCGCCGGCGCGGTCGAGCATCGTCAACGTGCTGCGGAACCGTTGCAGTACGACTTCAGTGGTGTACCGCTCTTGACCCGACTGGTCCTGCCATTTGCGCGTTTGCAGCGCGCCTTCGATATAGATCTTGGAGCCTTTGCGCAGGTAACGCTCTGTAATATCGACGAGATTGTTATCGAAGATCACGACGCGATGCCATTCAGTGCGTTCCCTGCGCTCGCCCGAATTGCGGTCACGCCAAGTTTCCGAGGTCGCGAGCGAAAATTGCGCCAGCCGGTCGCCGGACTGCATGGTACGCATTTCGGGGTCGCGGCCCAGATTCCCGACCAGAATCACCTTGTTGACGCTGCCTGCCATGGCCGCACTTCCCTACACCCGATTCGCCCCCGGAACATACACTCGCCCGCCCGCCGAGGCGAGCGGCAGGGCGTCGACAGCCTGTGGAACGAATTGGTAACGCCGTCCCTGCATGGCCTTGCCGAAGGGCTGCTCCGGGACATGTCATGGAAACGGGATTGTCGAGGTGGAATTTTCGTCATGCATCTCCTGCCGATCTGTTTCCCGGGTTCGTCGGCGGCAGGAAGGTCCTCGTCCCGCGGCGGGGCTATTCCCAGTCCGGCAGGGCCGCCGCGCCGGCGCCGGCAATGCGGCCCGAGACGAAGCATTCGGCGATATTGCCGCCGGACAGGTAAAGATGGCCGAAGGCGCTGCCGAGTTCGCCCGCCGCATAGAGCCTCCGGATCGGCGCGCCGAACACATTGACGATGCGCTGGCGCGCGTCATGCACCGGCCCGCCCTGGGTGTTCGACACGACCGGCCATATCGGCGCGCCGTAATAGGGCGGCGTGTTGATGGGCGTCATCGTCCCCGGCGGGCGGCCGAAATCCTCGTCGCGCCCGACGGCGCAGGCCGCATTCCAGCGCGCGACGCTCGCTTCCGCCGCCGCAGGGTCAAGGCCGAGCATGGCGGCGAGTTCGGCCAGCGTGCCCGCTCGTTTGAGCGTGCCGGATTCGACTTCCGCCAGATTGTCCTCGCTCCAGTCCAGCCTCACGCCTTCGTCGTTGGAGGTCGGCTGGCCGAGCGGATAGAGCCGGCGGCCGTTCTCGTCGCAGATCATGGCGCTCGGGATGCGCGGATAGTCCTGCCGCACCGTATCGTAGAACTGCATCTGCCGGTGCCCGGTGTCGTGGGTGTAGGGCAGGTATTCGTTCATGTAGCGCCGCCCGTCCCGGTCCAGCAGGATCCAGGCCATCTTAACGCCGGGATCGCCATGGTCGCCATCTTCGGCGGGCCGCCAGTCGGGGAGCCGCTTGACCCTGATGCCGTAGGGATAGTCCGGGTCCGCGCTACGGAAGCCGTATGCGCCGTGGAGGTGCCACATATGCCAGAGCTCGGCGCCGAGGTCCTGGGCCATGGCGATGCCGTCCCCGGTATTGTGCCGGGCCGCGGCCGGAAGGACCGGCCGACCCTCCCAGAACTGGTCCTGCCGCTCTGCGCTGCCCTCGAAGCCGCCGGAGGCCAGGATGACGCCCCGCCGCGCCTCGATCCGGCGGATGCCGTCCCGTCCCTCGACGGTAATGCCGCGGACTTCGGATCCGTCCTCGGAGGTCAGCAGGCGCAGCCCGCGCGTGTTCAGCCGGATCTTGATCTCTTCGTTCGCGAGATTGTCGTCGAGGATCTTGAACAGCATCGGTCCGCCGGGCGCGCCATTGGCCCAGGGATAGACCGCGCGGGCATCGAAGTTGGGCACCGATTGAACCGTCGTGTGGTAGAAGGTATCGAAGCCTGGCAAGGGGTAGTTGCCGCCGGCCTTTCCCGCCTCGATGCTGGTGCCGATCTCCGCCCCGTTCACCCTGGCGAGGTCGCGCACATAGGGCTCCAGCATGGTCATGCCGTCGGCGAGCGCCTCTGTGACATCCGCCGGCGTGCGCCCGCCATTGGTTGCGGCCAGGTAGCGCCGCGCCTGCCCGGCGTCCATGGCGCAGCGCACCGAGCCGTAGGAGCAGATCGAGATGCCGCCGGGCACGCCGGTCTTCTCGACCAGCAGCACCCGCGCGCCGGCGCGCGCCGCCTCCAGCGCCGAGACGGAGCCGGCGAAGCCGTAGCCGACCACGACGACATCGAATGCCTCGTCATAGTCGTTCACCGAACGGGGCAGGTCCTTCATCGCCGCTCAGTTTGCGAGGATGTCGGCGGGTCGGACGCCGTGCCAGCCGGCCGCGCGCTCGCGCCAGTAGAGCGACTGGATGCGGCCCGTGAGGATGCCCGCATGGCCGTTTCCAATGGTCCTGCCATTGACCCCGGTGATCGGCATGACCCCGCCCGCCGTAGTGCTGGTGAACACCTCGCCCGCATCCTCCAGTTCCTCGGGGCGGATCTTGCGCAGCTCGAATGGAATGCCCTCCCGCTCGCAGATCTCGCGCACCGCGCGGCGCGTCACGCCTTCCAGCACATTGTAATCCGGGCTCGCCACCCGGCCGTCCTTCACGACGAAGATGTTGAAGCCCGGCCCCTCCGAGAGGAAGCCGTCGGGACCGGCGAGAATGGCGTCGTCGCAGCCCTGGTCGTAAGCCTCCAGACGCGCCTGCACGAGGTCGGCCCGGTTGTAGTTCTTGTAGCGCTGGTCGATGGCCTTCGACGACACCCGCTCGACGCCGCTGACGAACAGGGTCGCGCCGTTGCGGCACTTGTCCTCGCCCCAGATCCACACATAGGGCACGGCATAGACGGTGACGCTCGGCTTCAGGCCGCGCGGGTCCCGCACACCCATCGGCGGCACGCCGCGCGTGATCTGCATCTTCACATAGGTGTTCGCCAGCCCCGTGCGCTCCACGCATTCCGCGCAGATGCGGCGCATTTCCTCGAAGGAGTAGGGGTTCTCCAGACGGAAGCCCTCGCAGGACCGCTGGAACCGCTCCAGATGCTCGTCCAGCATGAAGAACCAGCCGTTCCAGGTGGAGGTCACGTCGTAAACGCTGTCGCCCCACACGAAGCCTGTGTCGAAGATCGACATTCTGGCCTCGTCCGGGGCCATGTAGTCGCCGTCGATGAAAACGATCCCGTCGGACATCGGCTTTCCTCCCGCTGGCGAAGCGCCGCCCGGTCCCCGGCCGGCGGCTCCGGGCGGACATTAGGGCATCCACGGCTTCGCCGCCCAGCCGGCGGGCTGGCGCGGCGCCCGCCTTCCTGCAATTGTCCGGGATCGCACCGCCGCACAGCCCGCCGAGGAGGCGCCCCCACCGCCATGCCCGATGTCGCCGGTTTCCGCGCCAAGTTCGCCGCCATCGTGCCTTCCACCAATACGGTGGTGGAGGCCGACTTCAACCATCTGCTGCGGATTCCGGGCGTCACCTTCCACACCGGGCGGATGTATATCGAGCGTCCGGCGCTCGACTCGAACGACGCCTTCGCAGAGGTCCTCGAGCAGGCGGACCGGGCCTTCGAGACGGCGGTCCGGGACGTGATGACCTGCGAGCCCGACTATCTGGTGATGGGCATGTCCGCACCGACATTCTGGGGCGGGCGCGAGGGCGGCGCGGCGTTCCTCGAACGCGCCCGTAAGCTCTGCGGGCTGGGCGTGACCACCGGCGGGGAGGCGTGCAGCGCGGCGCTTGAGGCGCTGGGCGCGCGCCGGATCGCGGTGCTCACCCCTTACCAGCCGGTCATGCGCGAGCAGATCGTCCGCTATTTCGAGGAGTCGGGCTTCCCGGTGGTCCGTGCGCTCGATCTGGAATGCCCGAGCGCGACGGCCATTGCGGCGGTGACGCCTGACGAGCTTCGCCGTGCGCTGCGCGAAATCGACGGCCCGGATGTGGACGCCATCCTTCAGGCGGGCACCAACCTCTCCATGGTGCGGCTGGCAGCGGAAGCGGAAGGCTGGCTCGGCAAGCCGGTGGTCGCCGTCAACACGGCGCTCGCCTGGCACGCCTACCGGGCGAACGGCTTCGACGACCGCGTCTATGGCTGCGGCTCGCTGCTCAGCGACCATTGAGCGGCATGGTTTGCAGCCCCGCGTCTTGCGCTATCCTTGGGCGGGCGTCTTGCGGCCCGGGCGGCATCGCCCAGGGCGGGATCGTGTAACGAGAGCATATTGTTATGGCTGAAACGGAAAGCCGCTGCAGGGTCGGCATCGACGTCGGCGGCACCTTCACCGATGTCGTGCTGGAAGCCGGCGGGGCGCGCACCTCGGCCAAGGTGCTGACCACGCCGCAGGCCCCCGAGAAGGGCGCGATCGATGGCCTGCAGGAAGCTCTGCAGAAAGCCGGCCGGGCGCCGGGCGATGTCGGCCTCGTGCTGCACGGCACGACGCTCGCCACCAATGCGGTGCTCGAACGGCGGGGCGCGCTGACCGCTCTCGTCACGACGGAGGGGTTCCGCGACATTCTCGAAGTCGGCTATGAGAGCCGCTACGACCAGTATGACCTGATGATCGAGAAGGTGCGGCCGATCGTGCCGCGCCGGCTGCGCTTCACCGTGCCGGAGCGCATCGATGCGCGCGGCCGCATACTGCAAGACCTCGACGAAGCGGCCGTGCATGCGCTGGCGCCGGCGCTCTCCGCAGCCGGCGTTGAGAGCGTGGCCGTCGGATTTCTCCATGCCTACGCCAACCCCGCCCATGAGCGGCGGGTGGAGGCGATCCTGCGCGAGACGCTGCCGGCGGTTTCGGTGACGCTGGCGTCGGAAGTCTGCCCGGAGGTCCGGGAATACGAACGCTTCACCACGGCCAGCGTGAACGCCTATGTGCGACCGTTAATGGAAGGTTATCTCGCGCGCCTCGAAGGGATGCTGGCCGAGATCGACATCGACTGCCCCTTGCTGCTGATGACCTCGGGAGGCGGCCTCACAACCGTCGAGACGGCGCGGCGCCAGCCGGTCCGGCTGGTCGAGTCCGGGCCTGCGGGCGGCGTGCTGCTGGCTCGCGACATCGCCGCGCGCGCCGGTCTCGACAAGGTGATGTCCTTCGACATGGGAGGCACCACGGCCAAGATCTGTTTCATCGAGAGGCTGGAGCCGCGGCGCGCGCGGGAATTCGAGATCGACCGCCAGGCCCGCTTCATGAAAGGCAGCGGTCTGCCGCTCCGCATCCCGGTGATCGAGATGGTGGAGATCGGGGCGGGCGGCGGCTCCATTGCCCGCGTGGACCGGCTCGGGCGGATTGCGGTCGGGCCGGAAAGCGCCGGCGCCGAGCCCGGACCCGCCGGCTACGGCCGCGGCGGCGCGGACGCCACGGTCACCGACGCCGACATCGTGCTGGGACGGATCGATCCGGAGGGCTTCGCCGGCGGGCGCATCGAACTCCGCCCCGGGCTTTCGGCCGACGCGGTGGGGCGCAGCGTGGGGGCGCCGCTCGAACTGGCGCATCCGCAGGCGGCGCAGGGTGTCGTCGAAATCGTCGATGAGAACATGTCCAACGCCGCGCGCGTGCTGGCCGTGGAGGAAGGCAAGGTCGCTTCGGAGCAGACGATCATCGCCTTCGGCGGCGCCGCGCCGCTCCATGCCTGCCGGATTGCGGAGAAGCTCGGGATCGACAGGATCGTCGTTCCGGTCGATGCCGGGGTCGGTTCGGCCGTCGGGTTCCTCAGGGCCCCGGTCGCCTACGAGGTGGTGCGCAGCCTCAATATGCGCCTTTCGGCCCTCGACGCCGGGGCCGTGAACGAACTCATGGCTGACATGCGCCGCGAAGCCCGCACCGTTGTGGAGTCGGGCGCGTTCGGCGCTGCGCTCAGCGAACGCCGGGTCGCCTATATGCGCTATCTCGGCCAGGGGCACGAGATCGCCGTGCCGGTGGAGGCCGAGCAGCTGGGGCCGGACGACGGGCGTGCGTTGCAGGCGGCCTATGACCGTGAATACGAACTCCTGTTCAAGCGCATCATTCCCGATGCCGATGTCGAGGTGTTGTCCTGGGGCCTGACCGTTTCCACGGTGGAAACCATGCCGGCGGCGGAGGAGGGCGGGGAACTATCGACTGCGCCGCAGGCGGCCGGCTGGCGCGAGCTCCACGACACGGAGAGCGGCGAGGCGGCGCGGGTGCCGCTCTACCGGCGCGCCGACCTTGCGGCGGGAGACGGGCTGGACGGCCCGGCGCTGATCGTCGAAGAGCAGACATCAACCTTCGTTTCCCGGTCGTTCAGGGCCATGCTCGCGCCGGGAGGCAATATCGTGCTGGACAGACGGGTTTGAGGAATCGGGCGATGGCGGGCAAAGACGGACTCGATGTCATCACCAGGCAGGTGATGTGGAACCGCCTGATCTCGGTGGTCGAGGAACAGGCGCAGACGCTGCTGAGAACGGCGTTCAGCCCCATTGTGCGCGAATGCGGCGACCTCTCCGCCGGCGTGTTCGACCTCAAGGGCCGAATGCTGGCCCAGGCGGTGACGGGCACGCCGGGCCATGTCAATTCCATGGCCGAGTCCGTGCAGCATTTCATCCGCCATTTCCCGATTGCGGAAATGAACGAAGGCGACATCTACATCACCAACGATCCCTGGATGGGCACGGGGCATCTCAACGACTTCGTGCTGACCACGCCCTGTTTCCGCCGGGGCCGGATCGTCGGCATGTTCTCCTGCACCTCGCACCTGACCGATATCGGCGGCATCGGCACCGGCCCCGATGCGACCGACGTGCATATGGAGGGCATCTACATCCCGATGCTGAAGCTCGCCGACCGGGGCCGGATCGACAAGACCCTGATGGCGATGGTGCGGCGCAACACCCGCGAGCCGGTGGAATGCGAGGGCGATGTCTATTCGCTCGCCGCCTGCAATGAGGTCGGCTGCGTGCGCCTGGTGGAGATGATGGACGAGTTCGGGCTGGAGGACCTGGACGAGCTCGGCGAATATATCGTCTCCAGCTCCCGCCGCGCCGTGCTCGCGGAAATCGCCGAATTGCCGAAGGGCACCTATCGCAACACGATGACCGTGGACGGCTACGACCGGCCGATAGACCTGGTGGCGGTGCTGGAGATCGGCGACGAGGGCATCCATGTCGATTACGACGGCACCTCGCCCATGTCGCGTTACGGCGTGAATGTGCCGATGGCCTACACCACCGCTTATACGAGCTTCGGCCTCGGCTGCGCGGTCGCGCCGGGCGTGCCGAACAATGCGGGCTCGCTCTCCGCCTTCCGGGTGACGGCGCCGGAGCGCTCCATCCTCAATGCGCCCTATCCGGCGGCGGTCTGCGCCCGCCATCTGCTGGGCCAGCTCCTGCCCGATGTCGTGTTCGGCTGCCTGGAGAAGGTCGTGCCGGAGCGCGTGCCGGCGGAAGGCGCCTCGTCGCTCTGGAACCTGACCTTCCGGGGCGAGGCCGACCGGGGCGCGAACGAGCGCAGCCTGTTCGCTTTCACCGCCGTTACCAACGGCGGCACCGGCGCGCGCGGCGTGAAGGACGGCCTCAACGGCACCGCCTATCCGAGCGGGGTCAAGGGCACGCCGGTCGAGATCGTCGAGACGATGACGCCGGTGCTGTTCCGCCGCAAGGAGTTGCGCATCGACTCCGCCGGGCCCGGCGCCTGGCGCGGCGGGGCAGGGCAGACCATCGAGGTCGAATCCGCCAATGGCAGGGACATGGAATTGCTGGCGGCCTTCGAGCGCATCGACAACCCGGCGCGGGGCCGGGCCGGCGGCGGCGGCGGTGAGCCGGGCGCGGTCTTCCTGGCGTCGGGAACCCGGCTGAAAGGCAAGGGCACGCAAACCATCCCGGCCGGCGAGCGGCTCGTCGTCCACACGCCCGGCGGCGGCGGCCACGGGTCCGCCGGGAGCCGCGCGCGCGGGGCCGTGGCGGCGGATGTGGAAGACGGCATCGTCAGCGAGGCGGCGGCGCGCAGGGATTACGGCTGGACGGGCGCTGCGTGAAATCCGGCGGCGCTCAGCCCTTCAGCTTGATGTTGTCCGGCAGGAACATGACGATTTCGGGAAAGATCGTAATCAGCAGCGCCATGCCCGCCATGATGAAGAAGAAGGGCAGCGTCGCGATGGCGATGCGGCCGATCTTCTCGCCCGTCATGCCCTGAATGACGAACAGGTTGAAACCGACCGGCGGCGTGATCTGCGCCATCTCGACGACGATCACCAGGAAGATGCCGAACCAGACCTTGTCGAAGCCCGCCTGCGTCACCAGCGCAAGCGTGATCGGCAGGGTCATGACGATGCTCGACATGCCCTCCAGCACGCAGCCCAGTATGGCGTAGAAGACCAGCAGCAGCATGATGAGGCCGAAGGGCGAGAGGCCGAGCCCGGCGATCTCGCCGGCGATGATGCGCGGCACGCCCAGATAGCCGATGGCGATGGACAGGAAATAGGCGCCCGCCACGATCAGCCCGATCATCGAGATGGTGCGCACGGCGCCGAAACAGGCCTGGCGCAGATTGCCGAAGGTGAGCGTGCCTTGCATGGCGCTGACGATGAGCGCGCCGACGACGCCGACGGCGGCGGCCTCCGACGGGCTTGCATAGCCGCCATACATCGAGCCCAGAACCAGGAAGATCAGGAAGACGACCGGACCGAGATGCCGGAGGCCGGCGAGCCGCTCGGCCATCGGGACGTTGAGCTCCTCGTCCGAGGCCATGGACGGCCGGGTCATGGTCCTGACCGCGATATAGAGCATGTAGCCGAGCGCCAGCAGCAGGCCCGGAACGACGCCCGCGATGAAGAGCTTGAGGATCGAGGTCTCCGCGAGCACGCCGTAAACGATCAGCACCAGGCTCGGCGGGATCAGCAGGCCGAGCGTGCCGGCGCCGGCCAGCGAGCCCATCGCCAGGTCCTTGTCGTAGCCGCGCCGGAAAAGCTCGGTAAGCGTGATGCGCCCGACTGTGGCCGTGGTGGCGGCCGACGAGCCCGAAATCGCGGCGAACAGCGTGCAGCCGATCACATTGACATGCAGCAGCCGCCCCGGAAGGCGGGTCGTCCAGGGCGTGATGCCGGCGAACAGCGTTTCGGACAGCCTCGTGCGGAACAGGATTTCCGCCATCAATATGAACATCGGCAGCGCCAGCAGCTCCGGCGTGGTCGTCACGTTCCAGATCATCTGGGCCAGCAGCTTCTCGACCGGCATGGACCGGAAGACGCCGAGCGAGATCAGCCCGACGGATATCAGCGAGATGGCCACCCAGACGCCCGCCGCGAGCGTGACCGCAAGAAGGCCGAGAACCGTAAAGACGATGGCGGTGGTCATGGCGGCCTCCTACTCGACGCTGTAGGAGCGCATGGCGTCGCGGTCGTCGGGCGGGTCGTCAATGAGCAGCCGGATCAGGCGGACGATCATCTGGAGGGCCAGAAGCGTGGCGCCGATCGCGAGGCCGGAGGTCGGATAGACCAGGGGCACGGCGACCACGGTGAATGAGGTGCTGCCGGCGACGAAGGTCCGCCAGGCGAACAGGACCAGGGAATAGGCGAGGTAACAGGTGATGCCGACGCCGAAGATCGTGGCGAGGAATTCCGAGGTCCGCGCCACATGGGGGTTCCGGCTGGTGATGAGGAATGCGACGCGCACCTGTCCGCCGGTTCGGAGCGTGAAGGCGGCGCCGAGGAAAATCGCGGTGCCGAGGAAATAGGAACTGTATTCCCAGGCAAAGCTAAGCGAGATGTTGAAGACGGTGCGGCAGATCACTTCCGCGATGATCAGGACCACGATGCCAACCACCAGCAGCACGGCGAGAACGCCGGCGGCCTGAGACACCCTGTCCACGGCACTCAGCGCTGCCCGCACCGGCTCCTCCCTGCGAGCGGCTCCCCGGCCGGACCGGGGAGCCGCGCCGCCTGCTGGTCGTTCAGCGTCCGACGGCTTTCCAGAAGTCCTCGATGACCATCTTGGCCTGCGGGTGGGCTTCCATGAAGCCGGCGACCATCGGCTTGGTCGCGTTCTGCATGCCCGATAGCATTTCAGGCGTGACCACGCCCATCGCAACGCCGTTGTCGTTCAGGATCTTGGACTTCGCCTCGTCCTCCATACGGCTCACATCCCAGAACGGGGCCTCGAGCCGGCTGGCGACCTCCTCGATCGCGGCCCGGTCCTTCTCGTCGATGGCCGCCCAGGCGTCGAGATTGACATTGACCATGTTCGAGCCCCAGACATGGGCGGTCGGATACATGAATTTGAGGAATTCCCAGAACTTGCCGTCCACGCCCGAACTCGCGGAGGTGGTGACGGCGTCGATGGTGCCGGCGGCGAGCGACGGCACGACCTCGCCCCAGGGAAGCTGGACCGCCGTCATGCCGATGGCGTTGAACAGCGCGGTGGTCGTCTTGTCATAGGTGCGGATCTTGATGCCCGCCAGATCCTCGAGCTTCCCGATCGGCACCTTCGTGTACACATATTGCCGGGGCCACGGCACGATGTAGAGGAGCTTCTGGTTGAACTGGGCCAGAACCTCGTCCAGCACCGGGCGGAAATGCTTGTGCAGCGCCCGCAGCTCGTCGAAACCGGAGACCAGATAGGGCTGCGCCTCGATGCCGACGATGGGCGCCTCGCCGACCTGCTGGTTCAGCAGCACGTCGCCGATGGGCACTAGACCGTCGCGGACGGCGGTCAGCATTTCCGGGCCCTTGAAGCCGAGCGAGCCGCCCGGGTGGATGTTGATCTTCACGCGGCCCTCGGTCGCCTTCTCGACCTCGGCGGCGAAGGTCTTGGCGTTCTCGACATGGAAATTGCCGTCCGGCCAGGCCAGCGGCAGGTCCCATTCGGCCGCCGAAAGCGCGGTGGCGCCGAATGACAGCAGCGCAGCCGCCGCCGTCACAGGCAAAACTCGACGCATCAGGGTCATGAATACTCTCCTCCCGGTTGCTAACTTCAGCGGGCGCAGCCCGACAGCCTGCGCGGGCCGGCGGCGCGCAAGGCGTGGTTCCGCGCCGGTGAAAGACTTGCCCAGGAACCGGTGGCTGTCAAACCCGGACGGGGTGTCATGAGATGTCAGGATGTGTCATGCGATGTCATGATCTGCATGCGCAGGGCGTATATGCAATATTCCGTTCGGGCATCGGCCCCTCATCCGGTTCCGTTCCGTCTCGCGCCTGTCCCAGTGTAGCACGGACTTTCCAGGGTCAGGTCATTTCAAGGAATTATTTCAAAACAATCGAACAAGAGCCTTGCCGCTCCTTTTTGTCGTCATGCTCTGAGCTTGTCGAAGGAGGCCTTCCTCCCGTCCTCGTCCTGGGCAGCGGCGGCGTCAGCGGGCCCTCCCCCTTCCTCATCCTGAGCAGCGGCTGCGCCAGCAGGCCCTCCCCCTCATCCTGAGCAGCGGCTGCGCCAGCAGGCCCTACCCCTCATCCTGAGTAGCGACTGCGTCAGCAGGCGCGTATCGAAGGACGCCCGCCGATCGTGGCTCCTTCGATACGCCGCTTCGCGGCTACTCAGGATGAGGTTCGATACACCGCTTCGCGGCTACTCAGGATGAGGTTCGATACGCCGCTTCGCGGCTACTCAGGATGAGGTTCGATACACCGCTGGCGCGGCTACTCAGGATGAGGAGGGGAGGACCGCAGACGCCACACGCTCCCGAACCCCCAATCGGCTTCGCCCAACGGGCTGGCTCCCGCCA
>JAJECF010000190.1 GCA_022822125.1 Alphaproteobacteria bacterium | reverse complement strand
CTTCGATACGCCTCCCTTCGGTCGGCTACTCAGGATGAGGAGAGGCGGGGGTGCCGGGCAGCATTTGCCCGTGAGTCTCAACCCGGTGCCGCTGGTATGAGCCTGTCGAAGGAGGGCATTCAGGCATGAAGGACAGGGGCCACGCGGGCGGGACCGTCCCCTTCGACAGGCTCAGGACAGGCTTTCGATACGCGCCTGCTGACGCAGCCGCTACTCAGGATGAGGACGGGGGGGAAGCGCCTGCTGACGCAGCCGCGTATTGAAGGAGGCCCCACGAACCGATGGAGCGCAGACCGCAACATGACAAAACATGACATCGCATGACATGTCGCAAGGGGGCGGCCCGCCGGCTGCCGCGCGGGGCGTCTGGCCCGGCGGGCGCGGATATGGGAATGTGGCGGCTTATGGAACCGCGACCCGTCGTCCGGCTCCTGCCCGGCCGGCAGAAGCGCCTCCGGGCGGGGCATCCCTGGGCTTACGCCAATGAAATCGCCATGTCGGCGGAGGCGCGGGCGCTGCCGCCCGGAACGCTTGTCCGGCTGGAGAGCGCCGATGGCCGGGCGCTGGGCGCGGCGATGTTCAACCCGCGCGCGCTCGCCGCGGTCCGCCGCCTCGACCCGGACTCGGACCGGGAGATCGGCGCGGACTGGCTGGCGGAACGGCTCGGCGCCGCCCTGGCGCTGCGGCAACGGCTGGGCCTGGCGCCCTGGTGCCGGGTCGTCCATGCCGAGGCCGACGGCCTGCCGGGGCTCATCCTCGATCTCTTCGGCGGCGTGGCGGTGGCGCAGCTCAACAGCGCCGGCATGGCGAGGCTCGAAGCGCCGCTGGTCGAGGCCGTGCGGGACGTGCTGCGGCCCGACGCGCTGATCTTCCGCAACGACAGCGCCCAGCGGGGCCTGGAGGGGCTGGAGGCGGAGACCCGGCTCGTCTTCGGCGCCCCGGCCGAACCGGTCGATCTCGTCGAGGGCGGCTGCCGCTTCCTCTGCGATCCGCTCGGGGGCCAGAAGACAGGCTGGTTCCACGACCAGCGCGACAACCGCGCCTTCGCTTCGGGCCTCGCCGACGGCGCGCGGGTGCTGGACCTCTATGCCTATCTCGGCGGCTTCGGCGTAAGGGCGGCGCTGGCCGGCGCGCGCGAGGCGGTGCTGGTGGACCGCTCCCGTCCGGCGCTGGCGCTCGCCGACCGCGCGGCGGCGCTGAACGGCGTCGGCGAACGAGTGCGCACGGAACGGGCCGACGCCTTCGCCTTCCTGGAAGCCGCGGCGCCGGAGAGTTTCGACCTCGTGATCGCCGATCCGCCGGCTTTCGTGCGCTCGCGCAAGGACCTGGGCGCGGGCCTGCGCGGCTACCGCAAGCTTGCGCGCCTCGCCGCGCGGCTCGTCGCGCCGGGCGGCTTCCTGCTGGCGGCCTCCTGCTCGCACAATGTGACCGCGGACGCCTTCGCCGCCGAGGTCGCGCGCGGCCTGGCGCTGGCCGGGCGCGCGGGCCGCACGCTGCGCATGGCCGGCGCCGCCCCCGACCACCCGCTGCATCCCATGCTGCCGGAATCCGCCTATCTGAAGGCGATGGTATTGCAGCTGGACTGAACGCCGCTCAGTCCAGAATCTCGAAATGCGCCTCCGTCGGCTCGCGCCCCACGCCGTTGATCGGCAGGATGTCCTGCGGGCAGGCGGAGAAGGCGACGACGACATCGAGATGGGCTTCGAACAGCACGTAATCGCCCGGCTTCGTCACCGGCGCGTCGAAGGAGAGGCCGCCGTCCTGCGTCCAGGGAATGTTCATGAACAGGTTGAGCGGCGAGGGCGTCTCCGGCGGCGTCAGGCCGAGCTCGTAAAGGCAGGCCGCCAGATTGTCCGTGCAGTTGTCGTGATATTCCGTGCAGCCCAGCAGCCCGTAGCGGTAATTGTCGCAGGCCGCCATCAGCGTGTCGTGGATGCCGGGCGAGGTGTCCTCGACGAGTGTGAGGATCGGCCGGCGCCGGTTGCTGTAAAGCGCGTCGCCGAGCGCGGGGCGTATTCTGGTGAGCGTTGCGCGGGTGTGCTCCATGGACATGAACTCGCGCAGGTCGTGGCGCGCGAAGGCCCATGTGTCCACCACCTGCTCGCCATGCGTGTTGACGACCCTGACCTTCTGCCCCTTGCGCGCGAACGCCGCCTTGCCGCTGCGTGCGGGGATCGTTTGAAGGCCGGACATGGCGCGCCTCCCTTGCTGGCCGGACGCGGCAGGATGAGGCGCGCGGCCGGGCCGGGTCAAGGCGCATTTTCGGCCATGCGCGCTTTCGCAGCGTTGACCGGATGCGCCCGGAATGGCGTATTGGCGTTCTTGCCGCATGGGGGAGGAGTCCATGCCAAGAGACCGCGAAACAGACCTGCCGCGCTATGCGGCGCCGGCGCGCCCGCTCGGGGCCTATCCGCGCCTGCGCGCCCGGCGCAACCGCCGCGCCGGCTGGACGCGCGCCCTGGTCGCCGAAAGCCGCCTCGGGCCGCAGGACTTCATCTGGCCGCTCTTCGTCACGGACGGCGAGGGCGTGGCGGCGCCGGTGCCCTCCATGCCGGGTGTGCGCCGCTGGTCGGTCGAACTCCTGGTGGAGAGGGTGCAGGAGGCGCGGGACGCGGGCATTCCGGCCGTGGCGCTGTTCCCCCATGTCGATCCCGCGCTCAAGACGCATGACGGCGAGCATGCGCTGGACCCCGCCAATATCGTCTGCCGGGCGATCCGGGCGGTGAAGGCGGCCGCGCCGGAGATGGGCGTCGTCTGCGATGTGGCGCTCGACCCGTTCACCACGCACGGCCAGGACGGCATCGTGCGCGAGGGCCGCATCCTGAACGACGAGACCGTGCATGTGCTCTCGGAGCAGGCGCGGGTGCAGGTCGAGGCCGGCTGCGATGTGATCGCGCCCTCGGACATGATGGACGGGCGGGTCGGCGCCATTCGCGATGCGCTGGACGCGGCGGGGCACGAGGACGCCTCGATCCTCGCCTATTCGGCGAAATACGCCTCGGCCTTTTACGGGCCCTTCCGGGATGCGGTCGGCTCCGCCGGCGCGCTCGGCGCGGCCGACAAGAAGACCTACCAGATGGACCCGGCGAACACGGAAGAGGCGCTCAGGGAAATCGCGGCCGACCTTGCCGAAGGCGCCGATATGGTGATGGTCAAGCCGGGCCTGCCCTATCTGGATGTCATCCGCCGGGTGAAGGAGCGTTTCGGCGCGCCGACGGTCGCCTATAATGTGTCCGGCGAATATTCGATGCTCAAGGCGGCGGGCGAGCGCGGCTGGCTCGACTACGACCTCGTGCTGCTGGAAAGCCTGATGGCCTTCAAGCGCGCCGGCGCCGACGCCATCCTCACCTATGCCGCCATGGAGGCCTGCGCGCTTCTGGCCGGGGAGTGAGACGGCGGTCGTTGATCGGAACCGATGGCGCGGGGCCTCCCTACCGTAGCCCCGGTCCTTTGTCCTCATCCCGAGTAGCGGCGCCAGCCGCGTATCGAGGGACGTGCCACTGGCGGGACGATCCTTCGATACGCCTCCCTCCGGTCGGCTACTCAGGATGAGGAGAGGCGGGGGTGCCGGGCAGCATTTGCCTGTGAGTCTCAACCCGGTACCGCTGGTATGAGACGGCGGGGCGGTCTTCCGCTCAGGCGCCGTTGGCCCCGGCCGGCGCGGGATGACGGGGGCCGGCGCCGCGGGCAAAGCGGGCGTCGTTGTAGATCTTGACCGTGGTGGGCTCGTAGAGCGGCGGGTGCGCGGCGTCTGCGCAGGTCGGGATGCAGGCGATCGGCGCGTCGTAATTCGGCCGCGTGAAATAGCCGATGGAGAGCCGGCGCGAGCGGGACCGCGCCTCGGCTTCGGGCACGGCGACGCGGTGCGGCGTCGAGACCCAGCGGTCGTTGGTCCAGCGCATCAGCAGGTCGCCGATATTGACGATGAAGGTGTTGTCGATGGCGGGCGCATCGACCCAGCCGCCGCCGCGCGGGCGCACCTGCAGGCCGCCCGCCGCCGCTTCATTGCGCAGGATCGTCATCATGCCGAGGTCGGTATGGACGCCGCAACGCAGCTGGCCCGGCTCCAGCTCCCGGTCCGGCGCCGGATAGTGCAGCAGGCGGAGCTGGCTCGCATGGCGGTCGAGCTTGTCCCGGAACCAGTCGGCCGGAAGGCCGAGCGCTAGCGCGAAACAGCGGGCGAGCCGGAAGGAGAGGTCTTCGAGCGCCAGAAAATACGCCCTCATCGCGGGTTTCAGCGCCGGCGGCGATGCCGGCCAGAGATTGGGGGCGAAATTCGGATACGACAGCGCGTGTGAATGGTAGCGGTCGTCCGGGCGGCCGAACGGGCCGATGGCGAAGACTTCCTTGAAATCCGGCGGCGTGTCGCCTCCGTGCATCCGGGCCAGCGTCTCCTCGCCATAGGGGATGTAGCCGCGGTTCTGGTCGTGCCGGGGGCGGCGCACGGTCATCTTCGCGTCGAGCGGCAGATCGAAGAAGGATTGCGCGGCGTCGTAGAGCGCGGTCTCGACCGCTTCGGGCACGCCGTGATTGTGGATCACGACGAAGCCGATGTCGCGGCAGATCCGGTCGAGGTCCCGCGCGGCGGACGCCGCCTCCGCCGCGTCCGGGCTCTCGAAGCGTCCGAGGTCGAAAAGGGGAATCGCCTGCGTTGTCATTGCGCCATCCTGCCACAGCGAGCGACGTTTGTCCCGGCGCGGTTCCGGGCAGGCGGCGATTTCCGGCCCGGGTCGAAAGGCGATCCCGGCGGCCCCAACCCGTCATGCCCGGACCTGTTCGACTGTTGTCCGGTTCATACCAGCAGTCGTTGATCGAAACCTATGGCGCGGCACCTCGGCTGCCGTAGCTCATCCCGAGTAGCGGCGCCAGCCGCGTATCGAAGGACCGCGCCGCCGGCGGGACGATCCTTCGATACGCCTCCCTCCGGTCGGCTACTCAGGATGAGGAGGAGCGGAGGTGCAGGGCGGCATTTGCCCGTGAGTCTCAACCCGGTGCCGTTGGTATTACCTCCGTGATCTTTTCTCTCAGGTCTTCCCGGTCGATCTTCGGGCCGAATTGGGAGAAGTCGACAATGTTCCTGTCCAGATCGAAATCATCGACGATGTCGTCGCCGCTATACTGCCAGAAGCGGCTCCGGCTTGCGGACATTCCGGGGTAGACTCCCCGGCGCCACGCATCCGGGAGCGATGGACGATGCAGGCGGCGGTCCGCCGGTTTCTGCGGCAGGCGCAACTCTGGACGGCGGTCGGGCTGGTCTCCGCAGCGGGCTGGGCGTTCGTCGCCTGGATGACGCATGACATGGCGCATCCCCTCGTCCGTCTGGCAATGCCGCTCGATACCGCCTGGTCCGCGGAAACGGCGGCTGCGGTGTTCGTCATGTGGGCCGGCATGATGGTCGCCATGATGCTGCCCTCGGCCGCGCCCGCCATCCTCGCCTTCGAGTCCGCCGAGCGCTGCAATGCCGGGGCGTCCAGGCCGCTGGCCTTCGCCGGCGCCTATCTGCTGGTGTGGATCGGCTGGTCCGCCCTCGCCGCCGGCGCGCAATGGCTGTTGCAGGCCGGCGGTATGCTGACGCCGATGATCGTCAGCAACTCGGAGCGGTTGACGGCGGGCCTGCTCTTCCTGGCGGGGATTTACCAGTTCACGCCGTTGAAGCGGGCCTGCCTCAGGCATTGCCGCACGCCGCTCGGCTTCCTTCTGGCGGAATGGCGCGAGGGCGTGGGCGGCGCGTTCGCGATGGGGCTGAAGCACGGCGCCTGGTGCGCGGGATGCTGCTGGGCGCTCATGCTGCTGCTCTTCGCGGCGGGCGTCATGAACCCGGTCTGGATCCTGTTCCTCGCTGTCGCGGTCGCGCTCGAGAAATGGCCGCGCCTGCCGGCCTGGCTCACCCGGGTTTACGGCGCGGCGCTGCTCGCCGCCGGCGCGGCTGTCCTGATCTGAACGACCGCGCGCGCCTTACGGCCCCGTCCAGTCGAACGGGATGTGCTTGGCGGAGTTGACATCCCAGGAGAAGTCGAAGCCGAAGGCATCGACCTTGCACACGGTCGCCTTCCCCCATGTCACGAGCTGCGGCCCCGGGCCGGTTTCCGACCCCGGCGCATTGGCGAGCCGGGGATATTCGCCGGGATTGCTTGTCGGCCCCGTCAGCGCCTCCGCCCAGGCCCTGACCTTGCCGGCGATATCGACGCCCCAGCGCGACTGGTCGGGCGTAATCTCGAAGGAAATCTTCGCGCGCTCCATGCCGCGCAACTGCCGGCCCTCGGTGAACAGCGCGGCCACCTTGCCGGGAAAGCCGCCGGCGCGGCCGCTGATAATGGCCGCGAGCGCCTCGGCCTGGGCCTCGTCGGCGCGGTCGTCGATGAAGACGCCGGCCTCGCCCTTGACCCTGCCGCCCCACAAATCGCCGTCCCAGCGGCCGACGCGCACGAAGGAGAGGTCGTCGAGCACTGTGTCCCCGTAATGCCCGCGCGTGACATGCCAGAAGAGGACCGACTCGCAATAGCCGTTGTCCGGCGGCTGCGCGAAGGTGCAGGGACAGGCGATGGCGCAACTGCAATTGTCGAACCAGTCTCCCACTATGCGCCAAGTCGGCGTATCCGCCATGAGAGCCTCCGAAGCTGTCGCTGTCGTGCTGACGATGGTATCGGTTCGCGGGCGGGCGGCACAACAGGTTTTGCGGCCCGGCGAGCAAGAATGAGGAGTTGCCCGATGCGCCTGCAGACGAGTCTCTCTCTGGCCGAGGCCAATGCCATCGTGACCGAGGCGCTCAGGCTCGGGCGCGAGGCCGGCCTGCTGCCGCTTACGGTCGTCGCGCTGGATGCGGGCGGCAGGCCCGTCGCCATGCAGTCCGAGGACGGCTCCGGCTTGCTGCGCTTCGACATCGCCTTCGGCAAGGCCTGGGGCGCGCTCGGCATGGGCATCTCCAGCCGCCTCATCCGCGACCGGCTGGCCGCCCGCCCGGCCTTCCAGGCCGCGCTCGCCGCAGCGTCGGACGGGCGCTTCATCCCGGTGCCGGGCGGCGTGCTGGTCGAAAATGCGAAGGGCGTCACCGTCGGGGCCGTCGGCGTCAGCGGCGACACCTCCGAAAAGGACGAATATTGCGCCATCGAAGCGATCCGGAGCGCAGGCCTCGTGCCGGAGCCGCGCGAACCGGACCCGGACTGGCCGGGCTCGTCGCTGTCGGACCGGTAGGAGGATAGCCGCGTTGCCGAAGGGGCGCGGTCACCCCTTGATGACATGCTCCTTCGTCACCACGAAAGCGAGGCGGGCTTCGTCGATGAAAGCGGCCTCGTCGGCGCGGGTGGCGGCATAGGGCGCCGAGGCGGCCGAAGCGCGCATGGCGTCGGTGTCGTCGAACCAGGTGATCGCGAGGCCGTCCAGAGCCGGCTGCCTGCCGTCCCGATAGGCGCCCGGCCGGACATGGTTCTGCACATAGCGGCGGATCTGCGTGATGCCGGCGGCGAGCGGCCCGTGCGTGCCGCGCCAATAGTCCTGGAAGGCGCCGACCTCCATGCCGGGCTTGCGGACCACGAGTTCGATGTTCTTCACGCCGTCCGCGGGGCGCAGGCCGTCCACGATGACATGCTCCTCGACCAGCAGCGTCGCCATGCTGTCCCGGTCTATGAAGCGCGCCTCATCCTCGCAGAGCTCGCGGAATACGGGCAGGGCGGCGTTGCGCCGTAGCGTCTCCATGTCTTCCCACCAGGTCTCGGCCACGCCGTCGCAGGCGAGTTCGCCCTTGGCGTAGCCGCCGGGCAGCGGGTGGTTCTGGCAGTAGCGCACCAGGCCCGGCATTTTCAGCACGGCCTTCGGGTGTTCGTTCAGCCAGTAGGACCGGAAGGCCTCCAGGTCCATGCCGGGCTTGCGCTTGAAGACGATGGCGGCCTTGACGGTCATGGCCGGTCCTTTCCCCGTTCCATGCTCAGACGGTGAGGTAGCCGCCGTCGGCGGCGATGGTGACGCCGGTGACATATTGGGCCAGGTCCGAGACCAGGAAGAGCACCGGGCCGGCAATGTCCTCCGGCGCGCCGGGGCGGCCCATCGGGATATGGCGCATGAAACGCGCCAGCATGTCCGGGTTCTTCTGGATGCCTTCCTCGTTGATCGGCGTGAAGATGAGCCCGGGCGCGACCGCATTGACGCGGATGCCGAAGGGCCCGAGCTCCGCCGCCAGCCCTACGGTGAAGTTCTTCACCGCGCCCTTTGAGGTCGTATAGACGACCGAATTGGGGGTGTGGACATGGGACTGGATCGAGCCGGTATTGACGATCCGGCCCTTCGTCTCCTTCAACTGGTCCAGAAAGGCGTGCGTCATGTAGAACAGGCTGTTGACATTGACCGCGATGGTGTCGTCCCAGTCCTGCCGCGCGGTGTTCGAGGACATCCCCGCCCGGCGCACGATGCCGGCATTGTTGAACAGGATCGAGGCAGGGCCGATCTCGATATGCACCCTGCCGGCGAGCGCCTGACAGGCGTCCGCATCGGTGACATCCACCGGGTAGGCCCGCGCCGCCGGGCCGATTTCGCCGGCGACCGCCTCGGCCTTAGCGCCGTCCATGTCCACGACCGCAACCCGGGCTCCCGCCTCGGCCAGCGCATGCGCCGTGCCCCGCCCGATGCCGGAGCCGCCGCCGGTGATGACGGCGATATGCCCGTCCAGCAGGCCCTTCGGAACGATCATCCGAGCGCCTCCTCGTCCACCGGGACGGTGTACATTAGCGGCAGCCGCCCGCCCTCGGCATAGATCACCTGCCCGGTGACATAGGAGGACTCGTCGCTGGCGAGGAAGAGCGCGACGGAGGCGATCTCGTCGGGCTCGGCCGGGCGGCCGATGGGCGTGCGCGACAGCACCTTGCGGCGCGACTCCGGCGAGGAGAAGACCATTTCGCGCATGAGTTCGGTGTTGGTGGAGCCGGGGCCGATGGCGTTGACGCGGATGCCCTTGTCGATAAGCGCAAGCGCCATGCCGGCCGTCATGTGGTTCACCGCCGCCTTGCTGGTGCAATAGGGGATCTGAGTGGGGATGACGCGCTTGCCGGCGATGGAGCCGATGGTGACGACGGACCCGCCGCCGCCCTGCGCCGCCATCTGCCGCGCCGCCGCCTGGACCGTCAGCATGACTCCGTTGACATTGACGCGCATTACCCGGTCGAAATCGGCTTCCTCCAGTTCGAGGAAGTCCGCCTCATAGCCGATGCCGGCATTGGCGACCGCGATATCGAGCCGCCCGTAACGCTCGACTGCAAGCGCCACCATGTCCCCGAGCTCGCCGGAGCGGGTGACGTCGCAGGCGGTCGCCGAGCAGACCGCGGCGTCGTTGGAGATGGCGCGCGCGGCGGACTCCGCCTTGCCGCCGTCTATGTCGGAGAGCAGCACCTTCGCTCCCTCGCGCACGAAGCGGGCGGCGATGGCCTTCCCGATTCCCTGTCCGGCTCCGGTGACGACGGCGACCTTGTCTTCGAGGCGCATGGGCGGCTCCTTCGGGTGGCGGGGGTCTCGAACCGCCGCACTATAGCCGAGCCGGCCGCGCGGCCGCCATGAGGCATTCCGGGGCCGAGGAAACCGCAGGCGAAAGGCTGCGTTGCTGTCATAATGGCCCGGAGAGACTCGCCGGATTGCCGGCTTCTCCGGCAGGAGGCAAGGGGGCGAAGCGGTTCCATGCGCAATTCCGGGCCCGTAATCGACCGGTCCCTGGAGGCGGTCTATCGGCAGGCTCGGAAAGCCGCCGGCTCGCCGATCTCCGAAAGGGAAAGCTGGACCCTGGAACTGCTGGTCGGCGTGGACAGCGGGCTGGAGGCGCTTGACGGCCGGGAACCCGGCGCCGGCCTGGAGCAACTGGCGGAGGCGGTGGGGCGCCGGACCGTCCGCCGCCATTTCGCCTCGCGCCATTCGGTCGGCGGCGACTGCCTCCGGGTGCTGCCCGCCTGGCTGCTGGACGACGGGCGCAAGCGGCCGGGACGCAGCCTTTGCGTGGTGACCGGCGCGTTCGCGGCCAATATCCATATCGCGGATGCGCTCACCACCAAGCCGCTTCCGGCGCACCGCTTGCGGCGCTATGCGCTGCGCCGCCGCCGGCCCTCCGAAAAGCGGCGGCGGCGGCTGGCGGCGGACGCGGCGCATCTGCTCGACAGCCTGCAGCGGGTCCTCGGCACGGCGCCGGAAAGCGCCGGCATTCTCCGGCGGATTGCGGAATGCCCCGGGGAAGCGGAGCGCGAGGCGCTGGCCGTCTGGAACGGCCTTGTCGATGAATGCCGGAAGCGGCTGGGGCGGCAGGCCGTCATGGCGGGGATGACGCTCGAAGGACTGGCGCTGCTCGGCCATGACGGCGACGGAGGGCAGGACAGGAAATGGTTCCTCCATCATTATCCCTGGGCCTTCGCTGCGGCGCTGGCGAGCGGAGACGCCGAGCGGTTGTTCCGCCGTATCGACAAAAACCGGGCCCATGCGCGGGCCGTCGCCGAACGGCTGCTCTGCTGCCAGCGGCTCGCGACATGCCGGAGGGCCCGTTATGTCGCGCGGCGGATGCCGAAATATCGCGCAGACGCCGGCCTGCTGCGCGTGCTCGGGCGCTATGGCAATGGGCGGGACACCCGGTTTCGCGCCATTCTGCTGGAAGCGAATGCGTGCGACGACGGCGCATTGCTGGCGCATGCGGTCCGCGACGGCGCGCAAACGCGAAGGCAGCTCGATTTCGCCGCCCGGACCGTGTTGCGGGCGGGCGCGATGGGCGGCGGCCCGGCGGTCCACCGCCGCTGCGGGGTGCTGGCGTTCCGCAGTTTCGCCTGGAGCCGGCACGAGCCGGACGGCGCCGACCCGGCGGTGCTGGCCGAAGGGCTGGCGGTGGTCTCCGCCGATTGCCTGGCCGGCTTTGCGGCCCGGCACTGGCTGGCGGATGAGCCCGGCGGGGACGACCTTGCCGGCTTCGATCCGGTCGATTGCGGCATTCTCGCCCTGCTCGGCCTGCTCGAAGGGACCGGCCGGCCGGAACTGACGGGCAGGCAACTGGTCGCCTTCGCCGAAGGGGCGGCCGCGCGCTGCGTCCATCGCACCCGCATTCTCGAACGCGCCGACATCGGCTCCGAATGGCCCGAGCCGCCGGGCTGGCATGCCGGGATTGCCGGGGCCCGGTTCCTGGCCACGCCCGGCGCGGTGCGGGCGGAAGGCGGGAGCATGGAGAACTGCCTGCGGCACGCGGAATCCTACTCCCACGCCTCCTCTCTCGGCCGCCTGGCCCTGTTCGCCATCCAGGCGCCGGGCGGCGCGCGGGCGACGCTCAGCCTCGCCTCCGTCGAGAGCCTTCACAGGGGCCGTATCCGGGTCGAAGGCTATCGCGTCTCGGAGCTTCGCGGTGTCGGAAACGGCGAGCCGGACCCCGCCTGCCGGGCGCTCGCGGCGCGGGTCTCGGACGCCCTGAACGACAATTGCCCCTACATCCTGCCGCGGGAGGAGGCGTTTCGCCGCGCGGCCGTCCGCCGGGCGCTGAACGAGCGCCGCAGCTACAATGACGACCCCTGCGCGGCGGAGGAGCGCTGGCGCGGTCTCTACCTGCCGCTGCTGCCCCGGCGCTTCGCCGGCCTCCTGGCGCAGGACATCGTCGAGGGCTGGGTCCGCGCACGGGCCGAGGGCGCTTGACCGCGGCGCCTCTCCCTGCCCATATCGACCGGGCGTCGGAGGGAGGCGGCATGGAGGATTTTTCGAGGCTGGGCCGGAAACGGCTGGAGCGCATGGCGGCCGCCGGGCGCGAGGTGCGCGAGACGGTCCGCGCGCTGGCGAACACGAGCGACAATCCGGTCTCCGAATTGCTGCGCCACCAGGACCCGTTCGAGCTCTGGGACCACTACCCCAAGGGCGATGTTTATGACTGGAAGACCCACAGCCAGTATTACTTCCACGCCCATCCGCCCTCCGAGAGCCGCTTCCCGGAGCACGGCCATTTCCACACCTTCCTGCGGCCGAAGGGCATGCCCGTGGGCGTGAAGCCCGCGCCGGTGGACGGCTTCGCCATGCCGGAGGACCCGGACGACGCGCTCAGCCACCTGGTCGCGATTTCGGTCGATGAGGACGGCCGGCCGCTGCGCCTGTTCACCACCAACCGCTGGGTCACGGGCGAGGTCTGGTACAGCGCGCGCGATGTGATCCGCATGCTCGCTTTGTTCAATATCGACCACGCGCAGCCCTCATGGCCGGCGAACCGCTGGGTGACGGCGATGGTCGCGCTCTTCCGCCCGCAGATCGAGACGCTGCTGAAGGAGCGCGACACCCGCGTCGAACTCCACGCCCGCCTGCGCCCCGACGGCGATGTCTATGAAGACCAGGACCTGGAAGTGACCTCGGCGGCGGACATCTCGGTGGACGAACAGATCGCAGCCGTGGAGGCGGCGCTGGCGGCGGGTTGAGCGGGCGGGGACACGCTACTCGAATTTCAGGGCGATTTCTGAAGTCCAGCCGTCCAGCTCTCCGTCGAAGCGGCGCTTGACGGCGTCTTTCAGCTCTTTCCCGGCCTCCTTCACGGCCGCCACCAGCTCCTTACGGCGCGGGTCCTCGCCGACCATATTACGGTGCCAGACGCTGTCCTTCCATTTGCTCGATTCGGGTTCGAAACCGAAGCGCTTCGGATTTACGAAGTAGGCTATATTGGCAAAGTGGCATTGATTTGAATATCGATATTGATTTGCTAAAAATGTGGTTCTTTTTGAGAATATAGTCTTCAAAAATTCGTTTCTTTCATTATGATATTTTTTCCAGAATCCCTTAGTATATTCATAATTAGGGTTAATAGTGAAGTGATTTACATTCCAGCATTCTGCATTTTTCTGATTCGGAGCGCCGCTCGATTCGTTGTGATGAGTGTCTTTGCGTCCGCATATACCTTTGTGCCAGCCAAGCGGAGCGCAGCTATCTATATTGGATACCACCTCAATTCCTTGAAATCCAGATTCCTCCGACTCCTGTATCAGGAACGCCTTCCCGCCTTTCCCGAATTCCTGATGCCGCTTCGTATGAACCACCTTCAACTCCCACTCACCCTTGGGCAACGGGAACTGGTTTTTCCCCATGGTCACGAAATTCGACACCCTGGCGCCTGCCGACATGTCGGTCAGCTCCTCCGCCGCCAATGGCGATGCGAGCAGGCAGAACGACAGGGCGGCGGGAAGGATGCTTCTGGTCGTCATCGGAAATACTCCGGAATCCTCGGGGCGCAGACACGGGACGCGACGATATCCGGAACGAGGGGCCGGTCAAGCGCAATCCCGGACATGCGCCGGCCCGCCGGCCACGGCCTTGTACGGGACGCCAGGGCGGAGCCGATCGTTTATCGGCAGGCGCGGCGAGAAACGGCGAATGCACCGAAAGCCGGCCAGGCGGCATGCCACAGCGCATTATGCCGCCCATGACTGCCGGTCGGGAAATCACCAAACCCGTCCGGGAGGCGGAGGGCAATGAGTCTGTCGCAGCCGACCGGCGGCGCCCCGAAGCCGGGCCGACGCCCCGTGACGCCGGCAGGCAGACCGATCCGGATTGGGCGGCTGCCTATCGGAGAATGATGGCGCGTATGGAAGAGGGCGCTGCGCTTGGCGGGCTCAGGATCAAGAGGGAAGACCTTTACGACCGGTAAGGGTCTTCCCGTCTCGTCCATGCGACGGATCGCAGCCCGACAAGCGCCAGCGCCCGACCTGCGCTCCGGAACAGGCCGCCCCGCCCTCAGCTCCCCGCGCCGATCAGCTCCGCATAGGCGTCGTTCACTTCGCCGATGATCTCGTCATGCATGACGCCCATGCAGGACCGGAAGCCGTAGAGCCTGACATTGTCCACCGCGTTGACATTCTTGCAGTCGTCATAGGCGGTGCGCGCCATTGACTGGGCGCGCGGCGATTCGCGCTGCGGTTCGGCCCCGGTCCACGCCGTCCGCCGTTCCTCTCTTGTGCTGGGGCGGTCGGCGGGCACGCCGTTCATGACATCGCGGACGATCCGGGTCGCCGCGACCTCGTCCGGATGCTCCTCGATGGTGTAGAGGGCGGCCTGGCGGGCGGTGGTGGCGAGGAAGGCGAGATCTTCCTTTTCCTGCCCGCGCGGGTCGCCGGCGACGGCTTGCGGCACGAGCATGACCGGCTCGCTGACGCGGACCGAAAGCCGGGTCACGCCATAGTCCCGCAGAACGGGCGCGGGCACGGTCAGCATGACGGCGGAATGGTCGCGCTCCGCGGTCAGGATGGCGCTGCTTTCGAGCGGCAGCACCACTTCGCCGCCATCGCTGCGATAGCCGACCAGCCGGATCGCGCCCTGCTGGTCCGCCATCGCCAGGATGTTGTAGCGGTGGCCGAACTCGGGATTCGGGCGCTCGGGCTGCAGGCAGAAGGTGGTGATCTCCGCCCGGCAGTCCGCGCCGGCGCAGGCGAGATGCACCTCGCCGCCGCCCGCGGCGACCATCAGGGCCTGGGGCGCGGCGGCCGCGCCTCCGGCGACGAGGGCGAACGCGGCGGCGAGACCGGGCAATATGCGACGCATCGGCTTGTTCCTCCTCCTTGCCTCCTGCCGCACTGCGACAGGATGGCCCATGCTGCGCTTCCGGCGGCGGCCCGTCAACGCTTGCGCGTCAGGCGCCGAAGGCCTGCCAGTCTATCGGCTTCGTCCGGTCCAGGCGGCGCTCCATGGCCGGCATCGGGTATTTGAGGCCCGTGGCGCAGTTGAAGAGGACCGAGCGGGCGCCGGGGGCGACCCGGCCCTCCGCCATGGCGCGCTTCCAGGCGGCGTAGGTGGCCGCGCCTTCCGGGCAGAGCAGCAGGCCTTCTTCGCGCGCCATCTCCGCCTGGGCTTCCTCGATCTCGGCGTCCGGCACGGCGACGGCATAGCCGCCGCTCTCGCGTACCGCATCGAGGATGAGGAAATCGCCGAGCGCGGCCGGCACGCGGATGCCCATGGCGACGGTCTGCGCATTCTCCCAGCGCTCCGCATGGCGCTCGCCCTGCTCGAAGGCGCGCACGATGGGCTGGCAGCCTTCCGCCTGCACGGCGATCATCCGCGGGCGCTCCGGGCCGATCAGGCCGATGGCCTCCATCTCGGCAAAGGCCTTCCACATGCCGATCAGCCCGGTGCCGCCGCCGGTGGGGTAGAAGATGGCGTCCGGCAGCGTCCAGCCGAATTGCTCCGCCAGCTCCATGCCCATCGTCTTCTTGCCCTCGATCCGGTAGGGCTCCTTCAGGGTCGAGCAGTCGAACCAGCCCATCGCCTCGCGGCCCTCGCCGACGAGCTTGCCGCAATCGTCGATATAGCCGTTGACCCGCCAGACCTCGGCACCCTGGAGCGCGATCTCGCGAACATTCACCTCGGGCGTATCGGCCGGGCAGAACACGAAAGCCTCCATCCCGGCGCGCCGGCAATAGGCTGCGAGCGCCGCGCCGGCATTGCCGTTGGTCGGCATGGCGATGCGCTTTACGCCGAGCTCCTTCGCCATGGAGATCGCCATCACCAGCCCGCGCGCCTTGAAGGAGCCTGTCGGCAAGCGCCCTTCATCCTTCACATAAAGGCCCTCGCCGGCCCGCGGCAGGGGCACGAGCGGCGTCATCTCCTCGCCGAGGCTGACGATGTTCTCCAGCCGGCGCACGGGCAGTAACTCGCGGTAGCGCCAGAGCGTCGGCGCGCGTTCCGACAGCGCCTCGCGCGTCAGCGAAGCCGCCGCGCCCTCAAGGTCGTAGCGCACCAGCAGCGGCTTGCCGGCCGCCGAAAGATTGTGCAGCCGGTCGGCCTCCAGCCGCTCGCCCGTATAGCCGCATTCCAGATGCGTCGCGAAGCTCCGCGTGTCCGGCGCGTGCGCCTGCATTGTACCCTCCCTTGCGTCGATGGCCGAGCATTAGCAGATTCCGGACCCGACGCTACCGGAAGGAATATCCCCATGCGCCTCGGGCTTGCCGAGTTCAGCCTCGAATCCGTGACTTTCCTGCCGGATACAACAGGCATCGATGTCTTCGAGCAGGGCGCGCTGCGCGGGCAGGAGGTCATCGCCGGGAACCGCGGCGCCAACACCGCGCTCGGCGGCTTCATCGATATATGCGAGGCGGAAGGGGCCGCCATGCAGGGCATCGTTGCGGTCGGCGCGGGCGCGGCGGCTTCGGCCAGCGAGGAGGCGCTGGCGCGCTACACGGAGGAGATCGTGGCGGGTCTTGAGGGACTCGACGGGCTGCTGATCCATCTCCATGGCGCGCTCGCCACGCCGGCGAACCGCAAGGCGGATGCGCATGTGCTGGCGGCTATCCGCGCCGCCGCCGGTCCGGGTTTCCCCATCGCCTGCGCCATGGACCTCCACGGCAATCTCGGGCCCGAGGTCATCGAAGCCGCCGATGTCGTGACCGGCTACCATTCCAGCCCGCATGTCGATATGGCCGAGACCGGCCGCCGCGCGGCGCGCATCCTGCTGGCGGCGATGCAGGGCCGCATCCGCCCGGTGATGGCGCTTGCGAAGCCGGGCATCATGCTGCCGAGCATCTTCACCGCGACGGCGCTCCGCCCGCTCGCGGATATCAAGCGGCAGGCGGCGGCCTGGCAGGCGCGCGAGGAGGCGCTGCTGGACGTGTCGGTCTTCTGCGGCTTCGCCTATGCGGACACGCCCGACACCGGTATGAGCGTCGTTGCCGTGGCGGACGGCGACGAGGCGCTTGCCCGCCGCGCCGCGGACGACCTCTCCGAGCAATGCCGCCTCAACCGCTTCCGGCTGCTGAAGCGCGAACTCGTCCACAGCGTCGGGGAGGGGCTGGACAAGGCGGCGGCGATAGAGGGCGGACCGGTCTGCCTGCTGGAGCATGCCGACCGGATGAACGACAGCAGCTGGACGCTCCGCGAGATGCTGGCGCGGGACATGGGCCCCGCCTATGCGCCCTTCTTCTGCGACCCGGAGGCGGCCGCCGCCTGCACCGCCGCCGGCGCGGGCGCGCGGCTGACGCTCGCTTTCGGCGGCAAGTCGTCGGAGAAGGCCGGCGGGCCGGTCGAGGCGGAGGTCGAGGTGCTGGCGGCCGGCGAGAAGCGCTTCCGCATCACCGGGCCGCTCAAGACGGGCAGGGAAATCTCGCTCGGGCCCTCGGCGCTCATCCGCGCGGGCCGGGTGACGGTTTCCCTGGTCACGGCCAATTATTCCGCCATCGACCTCGACTGCTTCACCCAGTTCGGCCTCTCGCCGGAGGATTTCCGCTACATCCTGCTGCGCTCCAAGACGCATTTCCGCGAGGTCTATGAGCCGCTCTGCCGGGCCGTGGTCATCATCGACACACCCGACTGGGGCCCCGCCGACCTTGCGCTCCTGCCCTATGAATACGCGCCCGGCGACACCTTCCCGCTCGGCGGGGAGGCGCCTCGCGGGCCGTGATCCTGGCTCCTCATCCTGAGTAGCGCCGGCTTTCGCTCTGCGAAGGCCGGCGCGTATCGAAGGACGGCTGCCGACGGTTCGGGGCGGTCCTTCGATACGCGCCCCCTTCGGCAGGCTCAGGACAGGCTACTGGCGCGGTTGCTACTCAGGATGAGGGATGGGCAGGCTCCTCTTCGTCGCCCCGGCCCCCGCCTTCGCGGGGGCGACGATAAGGGGCTTCGCCATCGGTTCCGATCGACGACCGCTGGGTTTAGGCTGCATGCGCCGGCGGCAGCGGGGAATGCGGGACGATGCCAGTCTCCATCATCGACAGCGGAATCTACGGAAACCTTTTCGGCGCAGACGCGATGCGGGCGGTGTTTTCCGAGCGCGGGCAGGTGCAGAAATGGCTGGATGTCGAGGCGGCGCTGGCGCGGGTCCAGGGCCGGCTCGGAATCGTCCCGCAGGACGCCGCGACCGAGATATCGGCCAAGGCGGATGCGGCACTCATCGACATGGACCTCATGCGCGAGGAGGTGGACCGGGTCGGCTACGCCATCATGCCGCTGGTCCACCGCCTTGCCGCCATCTGCGAGGGGGAGGCCGGGCGCTACGTCCATTGGGGCACGACCACGCAGGACATCAAGGACACCGGCGTCGTCCTCCAGATCCGCGACGCGCTGGCCCTTGTGGAAGCGGACCTGCTCGCCATCCGCGACGGGCTCGCCCGCCTTGCGCGCGAATACCGCGACACGCCGATGGCCGGGCGCTCGCACCTTCAGCACGCGCTGCCGGTCACCTTCGGCTACAAGGCGGCCGTCTGGCTCGCGCCCGTCGAGCGCCATCTGGAGCGGCTCGACCAGCTGCGCCCGCGCGTGCTCATGGGCCAGTTCTCGGGCGCAGCCGGTACCCTCGCCTCGCTGCACGGGCGGGGGCTTGAGGTCGCCGATGCGCTGATGGAGGAACTGGGCCTCGCCCGGCCCGCCATCGCCTGGCACACGGCGCGTGACACCATCGCCGAGACGCTGGCCTTCCTCTCCCTCGTGACCGGCTCGCTGGCCAAGATCGCGACCGATGTGGTGCTGCTGACCGCGACTGAGACGGGGGAAGTCTTCGAGCCCTTCGCGCCCGGCCGCGGCGGCTCCTCGACCATGCCGCAGAAGCGCAATCCCGTCTCCAGCGAACTCATCCTCGCCTGCGCCAAACAGGTGCAGAGCCGCGCCGCCCTTGTCATGGACGCCATGGCCGCCGACCTCGAACGCTCCACCGGCCCCTGGCATGTGGAATGGGCGGCGCTGCCGGAAGCCTTTGTGCTGGCCTCGGGCGCGCTCGCCCAGGCGCGGTTCCTCGTCGCGGGCCTGCGCGTCGATCCCGACGCCATGCGGGCCAATATGGACCTGACGCGCGGGCTGATCGTGTCCGAGGCAGTGATGATGGGCCTCGCGCCAGCGCTCGGCCGGCAGGTGGCGCACGACCTCGTCTATGAGGCCTGCCGCATCGCCACGGACGAGCGGCGCGCCCTGCTGGATGTGTTGCTGGACATGCCGGAAGTGACCGCCAAGCTCGACCGCGGCGAACTTGCGCGGCTCTGCGAGCCCGGCAATTATGTGGGCGAAGCGCCGCAGATGGTGGACCGCCTGCTCGCCGGCCTCCCGCCGCGCGGATGAGGGCGCCCGACCGGCGGACAGCCGCCCGGAACAACATTGTCGGCGCGCTGTGGATGTGCGCCACGGTGCTCTGTTTCATGGCGATGGCGGTGGCGGCGCGGCAGCTCTCGGACACCATGTCCACGGCGCAGATCATGGTGCTGCGGAGCTTTGTCGGTCTCCTCGCCGCCCTGCCGCTGGCGCTTGCCGCCGGGCGCGTCGCCACCCGCCGGCCGCTGATGCACCTTGCGCGCAACGGCGTCCATTTCGCAGGCCAGTACGCCTGGTTCTACGGCATCGCGATGCTGAGCCTGATCGACATGAGCGCGCTGATGGCGACCACGCCGATCTGGGCGACGCTGTTCGCCATCGGTTTCCTCGGCGAGCGCGCGGGTCTGCGGCGCTGGGGCGTGATCGTGCTCGGCTTCGCAGGCGTGCTGGTCATCCTGCGCCCCCACGCCGTGCCGGTGGAATGGGCGGCGCTGGTGTGCATCTTGGGCGCCGCCGGCTATGCGGGCGCGAATGTGCTCTCCAAGGAGTTGATGCGCACCGACACGCCGATCCAGATCGTCCTCTGGATGCTGGTTATACAGCTTCCCATCGCGGCGCTGGCCAATTGGGGAGGGTGGACGCCGGTCGTGTGGGCGGATGCCGGCTGGATCGCCATTGTCGGCTTCACCGGCGTGCTCGCGCATCTCACCATGAACCAGTCCATCCGCCTCGGCGATATCTCGGTGGTGGTGCCGGTCACCTATATCCAGCTCCCGCTTCTGGGGCTGGTGGGCTTCGTGTTCTATCTCGAGGTGCCCGAGACGATGGTGCTGGTCGGCGCCGGCTTGATCGTCGCCGGCGCCTGGTGGAATCTCGCTGCCGAAAGCCGGATTGCGCGGGGCCGGTGAGCGGGGGCGGTGATGCGGCGGGACTACCGGCCCGCCTGCACCATCGCGATGCCCGCAGTCACGACGGCGAGGCCCGCGAGCTCGGGCCAGGCGAGGCTCTCGCCGAGCAGCAGCGCGGAGAAGAGGGCGCCCAGGCCCGGCACCAGGCCTGCGAAAACGCCGGTGCGGCCCGCGCCCAGCACGCCGATGGCATGGCTGTAGAGCCAGATCGACACGATGCCGCCGAGGATGCCGTGGACGAAGGCCTGCCAGACGAGGGAGCCGAACGGAATCTCCAGCAACCGGCTTTCGCCAAACATGAAGAAGAAGGGCAGGAAGGCTGCCGTCGAGACTGTGGAGAGGATTGCGGCTGCGTGGAGCGCCGGCACCTCGGCCCGACGCGCCGTCACCGTATAGACCGCCCACATCCAGGCGCCCAGATGGAACAGCGCATAGCCGCCAAGGCCGCCCGGCGGCGCGTTCCCGAGCGCCGAGACGGCGGTGAGGCCGACGCCCGCCGCCGTCAGCCCGACGCCGGCAAGCCGGAGCGCGCCCGCCCGCTCGCGCAGCAGCAGGGTGCCGAGCAGCGCCGTCAGGGCCGGGAAGGTGCCGGGGATGAAGATCGCGGCGTGTGCCGCAGGCGCGTGCAGCAGCCCCGTGCCCAGCACCAGCGCGAAAGGGATGCCGATAGTGCCGGCCATCGCCGCCGTGCCCCACCAGCCCGCCTTGCCGGCTTTGAAACCGAGCCTCAGCGCCACCGGCAGCAGCAACAGGCCCGGCAGGCCGACGCGCAGGATCGCCAGGTCTTCCGGGGTGATCGACTGGGTGACGGACAGCCGGGACAGCGGAAACCACGCGCCCCAGAACACCATCGCCAGCAGCGCCGCCGCGATGGCGCGCGCCTCGCGCCCTCCGGGCAGGCGGGTGGCCGGGCGCAGCGTCAGGCCGGCTCGCGCCCGGCGAAGCGGCCCCGGATGCGGAAGCGGTCGAGATAGGTCGGGATGACGGTTTCGATGTCCTTCGGCTCGATGCCGAGCTCGGCGAAGCCCGCCGCGCCCTCGGACACGACATTGTCGTATTTCAGCAATTCGACCTGGTCCGGCGTGATCGGCGCGCCCGGGACGAACTGGATGAAGGCGGCCTTGGCCTGCATGACCTGGAACGGCACCGGGACCAGCAGGCGCTTGCGGCCGATCTCCGCCAGCAAGAGCTCCATCAACTGCCTGAAGCTGTAAATCTTCGGCCCGCCGAGTTCGAACAGGCCGCCCGCCCGGTCGAGCGCTGCAATGGCGGCATGCGCCACATCGCCGACATAGGCCGGCTGGAAGCGCGTCAGGCCGCCGCCGATAAGCGGCAGCGCCGGAAGCAGCCGGGCCATGAGCGCAAAGCGGTTGAAGAAATCGTCCTCGGGCCCGATCACGAGGCTCGGCCTCAGGATCGCCGCATTGGGAAACGCCTCCCGCATCGCCGCTTCCCCGGCGGCCTTGGAGCGGGCGTATGCCGCCGTGGACGCCGCATCGGCTCCGATGGCGGAGATATGCACCAGCCTGCCGACGCCCGCCTCGGCGCAAGCGGAGGCGACCGCGCCGGCGCCCGTCGCGTGGATGGCGGCGAAGGACTGCGCGCCCCGGCTGGCCAGCACGCCCACGCAGTTGACCACGGCATCAACGCCGTCCACCGCCGCGCGCACGCTCTCCGGATAGCGCAGATTGGCCTGCACCGGCACCACCTGGCCGACGCCGCCCGCGGGCTTCAGGAATTTCGCCCGTTCCGGGTCCCTGGACGCGACCCGCACGCCGGCGCCCGCCGCCGCCAGCCGCTTGACGATATAGCGCCCGACAAAGCCGGCGCCGCCGAACACCGTGACCCGCATTCCCTGCATGACCGTTCCCGGACCCCGTCCTGCCGTGCTCCGGAGTGTAGCGCACGGCTTCCCGGCGGCAAAACACTATGGCGGCATGTCGCTTATCGTTGCAACTTCGGGTATTCTTCGCACGCTTCCAGCAGCGAGGGCGGAGCAGGTTCGCGGAGTCGCTGCTCTTCGTGGCACATATTGTGCAGCCACCTCGCATGCCTTTCGCAATCCCGCTGGCGACCCAGCTTGGGGTATGAAACGTCTTCGTCGACATCGGTTCCATCGAGATAGGCGAACCAAGTTTCGATATTCCTGCGCGGCACGAATATAAGGACCGGGTCGTCATCGCTTCTACGCGGAACCCCATTATTGTCGCACTCTGCTTCCAGTTGCCGTCGCCGGTCTTCCGTCGAACCGCTATCGGCGTCAGTGACAACGATCAGATACGCTTGCCGTCTCGCTCGGATGGCCTTCAATTCTTCCGAATATCGTTCGCGCACCCATTGTTCACCCGACTGGCGGGAATTCGGCAGGGAAAGGGTCCTGATATCCCGGCTGCCGAATCTTCTGTGTCGCAAAAATCGGCGCACAAAAGAATCGGTCTGCTTGTCTTCACAAAGCAGGACCAAGGAAACGCCGCTCACCGTTCCCAGCCTCTTGCAACCAACTCGGAAAGCGTAATTCCTTCAACCGTCCGTTCCGGCTCGTCGCTAACCCGGGCGGGACCGTCTCCATCTCTGTAGAACCACCTGCCTCCCGCTCCGGCCATGTAGTCGATCGTTACCGGATGATGGGATACGACCACCGCTTGTTCGAGCGAATCCCCGCACCGCTCCTCAAGCGCCGCCAGCCAGGGCTGGACCTCCCTCGGAGACAGGTAATTGTCGGGCTCGTCGAGAAAGAGCGAGGCGCGACGGTTGCCGGACAGGACAAGCAGGCTGTAGAGCGCGACAAGCGCCTTCTGGCCGTCCGATAATTGGTCGAACCCGTAGCGAACATGACGGCGGTCGTTCTCCGGTTGTCGGAAATCCACCTTCAACGCACGTGCATTCTCCCCGGACTCGATGAGGGCGATGGAATCGAATCCCGGCATTGTCTCGCCGAGCGCCTGAAACAGCTCCGTGTTGCCGCGCATGTTCTCCTGCGCTGCATGGCGGTACCACCCGACGAAATTTCGCATCAGCGGATCGAGAATATTGTCTTCGCTCCTGGCTTCCGGCTCGAAGAGAGGCGGGCATGGGCTCACGATGATGAAATTGGCTATGGCCTGTCTGAAGCGGCTCAATTTCCTGTTGTCAGGCCTCTCGTTCAACGCCCCGACGCCTGAACGCGACCAGTCGAAGGGATATGAAGGCCCTGCTGTGTAGTCATCGCGGTACAGTTGGGCGTCCCCATCCCTGATTCCGAAGATCGGCCTGTCCTCGTGCAACAGCGTTTCTTCTCGAATTCGCATCCGACGGCGTGCTCGATCATGCTGGATGCCCAAGGCGTAGCGATAGGTGCTCTCATCGAGTTGCAGATCGAGTTCGAAACGCTGGATGTCGCGATCCTGAAACAATGTAAGGTCTCTGGTCGGCAATATGTCGTCGATTTTGGAACCACGCGAGATGAGTGACTGGACGCACCGGAGCGCACGCAATACCGATGTCTTGCCGCTGCCGTTGGGGCCGAGCAGAATATTGGTTTCGCCGAGCGCCAGTTCGAAATTAACCAAGCAGAGGAAATTGTCGGCATAGAATCTCGTCAACATCGCAACGGCTCCTGTTAACCGGGAAGCGGCCTTTCGACGGCGCGGCCGTGCTGCCCGGCGAAGCGAACGCCAAGCGTATCCTGAGTGTAGCGCACGGCTTCCCGGCGGCAAAACGCTTCGCTAGGCTCGTGGCAGCGAGCGACAGGGGAGAGCGCGTCATGGCCGGGAAGCAGTTGCGCAGCCGGAGCTGGTTCAACGACCCGCACGATCCGGGCATGACCGCCATGTATATCGAGCGGTACATGAATTACGGCATCACGCGGGAGGAGCTGCAGTCCGGCAAGCCCATCGTCGGCATCGCGCAGACAGGCTCCGACCTCTCGCCCTGCAACCGCATCCACCAGACGCTGGCGGAGCGCATGCGGGCCGGCATCCGCGAGGCGGGCGGCGTCGCCATCGAGTTTCCGGTCCATCCGATCCAGGAGAGCGGCCGGCGCCCGACCGCCGCCATCGACCGCAACCTCGCCTATCTCGGCCTGGTGGAGGTGCTGCACGGCTACCCCATCGACGGGGTGATCCTGACCACGGGCTGCGACAAGACCACGCCGGCGATGATTATGGCGGCGGCGACGGCGAACCTGCCGGCCATCTCGCTCAATGGCGGGCCGATGTTCAATGGCTGGTGGAAGGGCAGGCGCGTCGGCTCCGGCACCATCGTATGGGAGGCGCGCAAGCTCCAGGCGGCGGGCGAGATCGGCTATGAGGAATTCATCGAGATGGTGGCCTCCTCTGCGCCCAGCCCCGGCCACTGCAACACAATGGGCACGGCGACGACGATGAACTCGCTCGCCGAGGCGCTCGGCATGTCGCTGCCGGGCTCGGCCGCCCCGCCCGCCCCGCACAAGGAGCGCGCGCAATACGCTTATGAGACCGGGCGGCGCATCGTCGCCATGATCCGCGAGGACCTGACGCCCGACCGTATCCTGACCCGCGCCGCCTTCGAGAACGCCATCGCGGTCAATAGCGCCATCGGCGGCTCCACCAATGCGCCGATCCATATCAACGCCATCGCCCGGCATATGGGCGTCGAGCTCGCGCTGGAGGACTGGCAGGACTGCGGCTACGACATCCCGCTTCTCGTCAATTGCCAGCCGGCAGGCGACTACCTGGCCGAGGACTATCACCGCGCGGGCGGCGTGCCGGCCGTCATGGGCGAATTGCTGCGCGCCGGGAAGCTGAGCGGCGATGCGCTTACCGTCACCGGCAGGACCACGGCCGAGAATATAGGCAATGCCGCTCCGCTCGACGAGGACGTGATCCGCCCCTATGGACAGCCCCTCAAGGAGCATGCCGGCTTCGTTGTCATGGGCGGTAATCTGTTCGACGCCGCGGTGATGAAGACGAGCGTTATCTCCGAGGACTTCCGCGCGCGCTTCCTCTCGAACCTGGACGACCCCGACGCCTTCGAGGGCAAGGCCATCGTGTTCGACGGGCCGGAGGACTACCACGCGCGGCTCGATGACCCGGCGCTCGGCATCGACGGGACCAGCATACTCGTGATGCGCGGCGCCGGCCCGGTCGGTTATCCGGGCTCCGCCGAGGTGGTCAACATGCAGCCGCCGGCGGCGCTCATCCGGGCGGGCGTGCGGGAACTGCCGACCATCGGCGACGGCCGGCAGTCCGGCACGTCGGGCAGCCCCTCGATCCTGAATGCGAGTCCGGAGAGCGCGGTCGGCGGCAATCTCGCCATCCTGGAGACAGGCGACCGGCTCCGGGTGGACCTGCGCAGGCGCCGCGTCGATATCCTGCAGCCGGAGGAGGTGCTCGCCGCCCGCCGCGCCGCCTACGACCCGCCGGCGCTGGAGAACCACACGCCCTGGGAGGAGCTGTACCGCAGCCATGTCGGCCAGCTTGCCGAGGGCGGCTGCCTGGAGTTCGCCACCCGCTACCGCCGAGTCGCCGCGTCCCCGCCCCGCCACTCGCATTGAGTGGCGGCGAAGGGGGCGAGGCCGGCGGCTGCGCCGCCGCGCCCCGGCTGCGGGCTCATCGGCGCCGGCCCGTCATTCCGCCAGGTTCCAGAAAGGGACTTGGGTAGAAAAATCCGCAGAAAGTGCTTGACGCCTGTTCCGAAAGGGAATATATAAATCCGCATAGAGCGGAGAGACGCTATGCCGCAAGCCAAGGGAACAGCCGAGACGATCAGCATTCCGCAGCTTATGCGGATGTTCCCGGATCAGGAAACTTGCATCGCGTGGCTTGAGCGCGTGCGCTGGAACGGCGAGCCGGTTTGTCCCCATTGCGGAGCAATGGACAAGATCAGGGAGCCGCGCGCCAGCAAGCCGCATACCTATTGGTGCGGGGACTGCCGCAAGCATTTCCGGGTCACGACCGGGACCATCATGCACGCGACCAAGACGCCGTTGCAGAACTGGATCATCGCCATCTACAGCGTCATGACGGCCCGCAAGGGCGTCTCCGCCATGCAGCTCTCGAAAGAACTTGGCGTCCAGTATCGCACCGCTTGGTATATGCTTCACCGTATCCGAGAGGCTTGCGCCCCCGGCGATTTCAAGCTGGACGGCGTTGTCGAAATGGACGAGGTCTATATCGGCGGCAAGCGCGCCAACATGTCGAACGCGAAGCGCAAGGCATTGGCCGATACGGGGCGCGGCACGGTCGGGAAAGCGGCTGTCATGGGCGCACGGGCGCGAGGCGGTCCATACCAACGGTATTGAGAGCGTGTGGGCATTGCTCAAGCGGTCGATAACCGGCACTTGGTATCATGTCTCGTTCAAGCACCTTCACCGCTATGTCAGCGAGGCTTCCATGCGCCTCAACGAAGGAAACTGCGGAGTGGACACCATTGACCGCATGGACGCGCTCGTGCGCGGCATCGGTGGTCGCCGCATCCGTTACCGGGATTTGGTCGCATGACGGAACAAGAGCGGCTTGAGCGCCAGAAGAAATGGGTCGAACTGCGGGCCGATTGCACGGTGGAAGGTGCTTTCGATCAAATCGTCGAAGCTATTGAGTGCGATGTTGTGCGGTTCAATGAACTCCCCGAAAAACGGTGTAAGGGGCGGCGTTTCAAATGCAGTCGGGAGACACAGCAGCGCGCATATATCGCACAAGTAGATGAAGATGGAGAATTGATTAAAGAGAATGTAAGCAACCATGTCGAGAAGAACCATTTCAAGATTCTTGTGCGACACAACGGGGATTTGGCGTTCGAAGTCGAACCGAAATGGAATGAAGAAACCCTCGCTTGCGATTTGAAAATCGGCGGCAACGCATATTCCGTCTTCCAGATCAGCCAGAAGGCTATCGGCGATCTGCTGTTTGGCCATGTCTAGCGGGCGGTTCAACGGCAGTCCTTCTCTGCTTGACACGCCTGTCGCCATAAGCGCAGGGTTCCCGTATCGCCAAACAAGTCAACGCATACGGCCCATGTCGGGCCGCCTGCGTGATAGAAGACCGTTCACGGGAAAGCGCAGGAGTCCCAATGCGTTGACGACTGTTTGGCGACCGGCCCGGCAACCCGCCGGAGCCTGACGCAAACCGGAGAACCGACATGCGCCTCGTCGCCTTTATCGCTGCCCTGTTCGCGCTTACCTCTTGTGGGGGCGGAGGCGGTTCGTCTTCCATGACCGGCGGCCCCGTTCCGCCAGGACAGCAACCGCCGACGCCGCGCCCTTCCTTGGACGCCAGCAACAACCGATACGCAATCCATCCCGGCCTCACGGCATCGGACGCGAAACGCTCGCCGATCTACCGCACCGGGGGCCTGCTGCGTGTAGGAGTCGATCAGGGTGCGGCCCCGCAGCGGCTGCCGGAGACGACCATTCCCGGCCTCCCGAATGTCGCGGTTCGCTACGGCACCACGGGCGACGGTGCCGGCGCGTCGAACCTGCGTCGCTACCTGTCTTCCGTCGCGGGCCAATACACTGGTCTCTCGCGCCGGCTGCCCGGCTACGCGGTGCGCGTCATCGGTCCCTCGACCGGGGCTGAGCGGAGCCATGTGCTTGCCGCCGTCCAGCTAGTGAATGCCGCGCTGCCCGAGAGTGCCAAGCTGAGCGTCGGCAGCCCACTCCCCGGCTTCAGCCTCAGCGACACCGTGGACGCCGGCGGGCACTACTTCGGTGCCGGCAGGGAACTCGCCAACACGATCCATGTCGAATTCGTCCCTGAGAGCGAGTTTTACGACAATGGCGCCGCCGGGACCTCTTGGGGCGAATACATTCTGCTGAGCCGTGGCAGCTTCCCGGCATATACCGATGAGCGGAAAGCCGTCATCCTCATGGCGCACGAACTTATCCACTCGCTCGGCATAGGCGGGCATCCGCCTGCCAGTTTCGACACGATCATGGAAGCGACGAACCGGGTATATGACTACGCGCAAGGTAGCCGACACCCTGCGTCCCTGCTGTATCCGATAGACCGGGAGGCGCTGCGGGCGCTTTACGGGCCGCTTTTGGACAGTGCCGACCCGCAACAGCTTGGGCCGTGGTCGAGTGTTTCGGAGCATTTCTTCGTCAGCAACGAACATGGCGCTTTCGGCGTCGCAAGACGGAACGGCTACGCCGAACCGTGGGCATACGGGACCGCTCCCGCGACCGACTTGGCCGCCAACCGGCAACTGTCCGGCAGCGCCTCTTGGGCCGGAGTCTTGGTCGGCTTCACGCCAGCGGCGCGGCGCGTAGCAGGCAACGCCGGGATCGCCGTGAACCTCGCCAGCATGGACGGGACGGCCGCCTTCACCGAGTTGGCAACAATCGAGGACAGCGGACTGACGACGCAATGGGGCGATGGTGATCTCCGCTACACCATCGCAGTCAGCGGTAACACCTTCCGGGAGACGGAAGGTGACGCCGGGCGCTTGACCGGGATATTCGCCGGGCGTCAGCATGAGGCGGCAGGCGGGACATTGGAGCGGACGGACTTGACGGCGGCATTCGGCGCGAGCCGGTAGCCGTTGGACGCCCCGAAGGTTCCGTTCCTCCCCTTCGGGGCGTCCCTCATGGTGCAACGAGGTGTGACGAGCGCCGCAAATGGAGTTAGCGCCATGGCAGGCAAGCGAGAGGCAAAGGGCGGTTTCAACCCTGACGCCTTCAATGAGACAGAACGCGACCCGGTTGCGCGGGAAGATGTTGAAGCCACCATGCGGCAAGTCCTGACGCATCCTGCCAAGCCGCAGGACGGGAGCGAGAATCGGGAGCCGACGCGGAAGGAACTCAATCAGCATTGGCGGATGCAGCGGCGCTAGTGGGAGGCGCTGCGGATTTTGCTACCCAAGTCCCTCCAGAAAGCGCGTTTGCGCTCGTGCTCCCGGCGCAGCCGGGACGCATATTCGCTATGGGTCTCGAACGTGCCGAAGTCCTCAATGCCATGCGCGAGGCGGGCGCACTCCGCGAAGTGCCGGGACGCGTGCCCGTAACGGGTAGGCCGGGCGTTCTCCAGCGTGAAATCGATCATGGCCCGCAGCATTATCGTTGCGGCCAGAGATTGTCTGTCCGCCAGGGCGTCCGCGGCCGGGGTCAGATATTCGTAACGATTGCCATCGAATTCGGCCGCGCGCCGAATGACATGCGCCCCGGCCCTGTCGAGATCGGGCCAGGATATCAGGAAGGCCAGTCCCGCATGCGGGTTCGCGTAATCCTGCGCATGATCGAGCGCCCGTTCCTCCGCGCCAATGGCGTCGAAATCGGACAACCGCTTCAAATGGGCCCTCAGATGCTCGACCGACAGCGAGCGTTCGAAACACGCCCACCGATGCTGCTGGGCCTCGTCGCCGCGTCCGAGCGCCTCGAGGGCGTCGATCCTGGCGTCGTCCCACTGGTAACTCACCCGATAGGGGTGTCCTTGCCGGGCGTCCGCTGCGTCGATGATGTCCAGCGCCTCGGCCGCCCGGTTCGCATCCAGAAACCGGCGCGCAATGGCCGCCGCGATTTGGGGAACCTTGCGATCCTCCTCGTCATATTGAGCGGCATAGGCGTCCGCGTCTCCCAAAGCATCCGCGATGTCCTTCAATGCCGCCTGGACCGTATGCTTCCGGGACGATACGACCAGATCGTCCTCATATATCGGGCCGCGCGAGCTGTAGCCGATAATCCTCCGCTCGGCCTTGTCCGGCTTGCGCACCGGCTCCTTCGACAAGGCGATCACGCCTTGCCGCAGGCGCTTCAGCCCGACCGGCCCCATCGCGGGCGCCAGAAGTTGGATCAGGGAATCATACTGCCCGTAATCATTGGCGGTTATCGTTTCCAGCACCCTGTCGGCGAGAGCGCCCGGCTCGGGCCGCGCCGCCCCGGCGATCCGCCCGAGATCGCCGATCGCTTCGCTGAAGACCTCGGAAACCGCGCCGTCGCTGTCATCGCAGCGGTCGAGGACCGGGCTCGCCAGCGACAGGAAGCGCCACATCGTTTCGAAGCCTTCCGCCGGGTCGCCGCCTGCGATCGGGCCGGTGATGGCGTGGCGCTGCGTCTCCAGGTCGTTTGCGAGAGCGGAGGCGCGCCGCCTGTCCACGAAGGAGCGCGCCCGTCCTATTGCCGCAAGCCGCTTCCGCACCTCCGACGCAACCGCGGCGGGACTTTCCCGCCCGGCCAATTCCAGGCGCAGGCGGCGTTTCGCTACGGCGTCGCCCGCGCTGATTTCGATCAGCAATTCAGCAAGCCGCCGGGCGCCCAGCGCTTGCAGGTTCTTCGCATTCAGTGTCTTTCGCGAAGCCAATTCCGGCTCAACCCACCTGGTTTCGCGGCACGTCGCGGAAGGGACGGTCGGTGTCGTAGCGGGCTTCCTTGGGCATGGAGAGGATGCGCTCGGATATGATGTTGCGCTGAATCTCGTCCGTGCCGCCGGCAATAGAGATCGCCGGGGTCGAGACCAGGATTTCCGCCACCACGCCGTCCGTGCCGTCATCCTCGCCGGTGAGCATGGCGTCGGGGCCGGCGATCATGGTGTGCGCCTTCGCACAGGCGCGCGCGACGATGCTGGCGGCGAGCTTGCCGATGGACCCCTCCGGTCCCTGCGGCAGGCCCATCTGTTGCGCCTCGCGGGCCCGCCGCGCCGTCCATTCAGCGGTCCGCGCAAGGGTCAGCGCCTTCGCGACCTCCTGGCGCACCGCCGGGTCATCCCAGCGTCCCGCGGCCTTTGCGCGCTCGATCAGCAGGTCGGCGCGGCCGGTGCGCTGCGGATACCAGACATAGGGCGCCATGACGGTCGCGACCTCGGCGCGCTCCTCCTCATAAATGCGCCCCGGCCGGTCGCTGCCGGTGGCGTAGCGGCGCACGCCGTCCGCGCCGCGCCGCTCATGCATCAGCGTGGTCGTCGCCACCTTCCAGCCTTCGCCGAGCCCGCCGATCTGGTATTCGGGCTCCACCACGGCGTCGGTGAAGAAGACCTGGTTGAAGGAAGCGTGGCCGTTCATCTGCTTGAGTTGATGCACCTGGACGCCCGGCTGGCGCATGTCGAGCAGGAAATAGCTGAGGCCCTGGTGCTTGACGGCGTCCCAGTCCGTGCGCGCCAGCAGCAGGCCGAAATCGGCGTGGTGGGCGCTCGTGTTCCACACCTTCTGGCCGTTGATAATCCATTTGCCGCCCTGGAAATCGGCGCGCGTCACGGCGCCTGCCAGGTCCGAACCGCTGCCGGGCTCGCTGAAGAGCTGGCACCAGGTTTCCTCGCCGGTGAGGATGCCGCGCAGGAAACGCTGCTTGTGCAGGTCCGTGCCGTGCTCGAGGATGGTGGCGGCGGCGAGCGTGCGAATGCCCATCTTGGCGACGCCGACCGCGCCCAGCTTGTCGAATTCCTCCTCGACAACCGGCGTCATGCCGACGGGCAGGCCGCGCCCGTGCCATTCCTCCGGCCAGTGGGGAACACCCCAGCCGGAATCGATAAGAATGTTGCGCCATTCGACGAGGCCCCGCTCGGGATCCCAGTTCTCTGTCAGCCAGGCGCGAGCCTCGGCGCGAATGTCGTCTTCGGTCATGTCGGTCATGTCAGGCGTTCCAGTGCTGCAGCATGCGTTCGCGGTGGTCGGCGGCGCTGCCGAGGAAGACCTCGCTCGCCTTGGCGCGCTTGAACCAGAGCTGCGTGTCGTTGTCGTGGGTGAAGCCGATGCCGCCATGCATCTGCACGGCGTGGATGGCGGTCTGCATATAGGCGTCGGAGGCGGCCGCCTTGGCGAGCGAGGCGAGCGCGGTGAGCGGCTGGTCCACCTCTTCGTCGTCGTCTGCCGCGGCGGCGGCATAATAGGCGGCGGCCTTGGCGAGCTCGACTTCCAGCAGCATGTCCGCCGCCTTGTGCTTGGTGACCTGGAAGGAGGCGATGGAGCGCCCGAACTGCATGCGCATGGAGACATATTCGAGCGCATCCTCGCGCAGCCGCTCCGCGCCGCCGACCATCTCGCCGGCGAGGCAGACGGCGGCGATATCGAGCGTCCGCGCCCAGGCGGAGCCTCCCGCCTCCGGCCCTCCGAGCAAGTCGGCCTGCGCGTCGTCGAGGGTCATTTCCGCCAGCCGGCGCGTCGGGTCCATGGATTGCAGCGGCCGGCGCGCGAGCCCGGCGCTGTCCGCCGGCAGGCTGAACAGGCCGAGCCCGCCATCGGGCAGCCGCGCCGCTGCGACGACGAGGTCGGCGGCCATGCCGTCCAGCACATAGCTCTTGCGCCCCCTGAGCCGCCAGGAATCGCCGTCGGACTCAGCATTTGCAGCGAAGGCGTCGGCGTTCCAGCCGGCGCCGGGTTCGGCGGCGGCGAGCGCGGCCACCGTCCGGCCACTGGCGATGCCGGGCAGCAGGGCCCGCTTCTGGGCCTCGGTTCCCGCCTCGGCGATGGCGGTCGCCGCCAAGACGGTCGAGCCGAAAAAGGGCGAGGGCAGGAGCGCGCGGCCTGCCTCTTCGGCGGCGATGGCGAGTTCGGAGACGCCGAAACCCGCCCCGCCATAGGCTTCGGGAATGTGGATGGCGGTCACGCCCAGGTCCTCCGCCATTGCGCGCCAGATCTCGGGGTCGTAGCCGGCCTCGGTTTCAGAGACCCGGCGAAGCTCGGCCGTTGGCGAGCGGTCCTGCAGGAAACGACGGAGCATGTTGCGAAACTCGGTCTGCTCCTCGGAAAAGCTGAATTTCATGCGAGTTCGGTCCTCGTTTCGGCAGCGGGGCCGGCGATGGCCGCAACCAGCGCATCGGCCCGTTCCCAGTCATAGGTGCGGAAGCTGTGCCCGCGCGTCACGAACGGCGCGCCGGCATAGAACATCTCATATTGCGTCTGCCGGCCGGCGAATTCGGAGCCGAGCGCGTCCCAGGCGAGCTTCATCAGCCGCACGCGCTCGACCGGCGGCGCGCCGTCCGCCGATTGCTGGACGCTTTCAAGGATGCCGGCGAGTTCGGGGTCGGCGAGGTCGCGCTCGGAGGAGGGCAGCATGATGAGCGCCCCGCCGGCAAGGCCGCGTACCCGTTCCACCATGCGCGGATAGAGCGCCTGGCAATAGGCCTGGGCCGCATAGACGGAATGCGCGTCCGGCACGAACCAGCGGCCGCGCTGGCGGCCCTTCGCCTCCATGCCATACAGCATGGTCTCGACCGCCGTCGCCTGCGCGGCCAGCATGCCGAGCGTGTCGGCGACCGGCGGCATCTTCGCCGTGCCGATGGTCTCGCAGATGCGGCGCGCGAGGCCGACGAGGAACCTGAATTTCACTGCGAGGCGAATCTGCGCCTGGTAGTTCTGGTAGATATGGCCGGGTGTGGCGTGGAACTGGCGCGCGCACATGGCGGGGCTGCGATGGACGAAGACGCGCTCCCAGGGGACTTTCACATCGTCGAACCAGACCAGCCCGTCATTCTCGTCGAAGCGCGAGGCGAGCGGGTCGTCGAAGGTCGAGAGCGCGCGGCCTTCATAGGACTTGCGCGCGAGCAGTTTCAAGCCCTTCGCCGCCATCGGGACCGCGAAGCTGACCGCATAGTCCTCCTCGTCCGGCTTCAGCGGCTGTAGATGCGCGACGAACAACTCGTTGGCCAGGATCGCCGCGGTGCCGAGCATCTTGCCGCCGCGCACCGTCACCCCTTCCGCATCCTCGTCCACGATGCGGAGCATCGGGCTGTTTCCACCCTGCGCGCCCGTGCTCTTCGAACGGTCCAGCTGCGGGTTCACGATCACATAGGTGAGATAGAGGTCGTTGTCGCGCGCATGGGTGAAATAGTCGTGGAAGGCGCGCGCGCGCTTCGGGTCATAGGCTTCGAATTCCTCCAGCCCCATGATCTGCCCGGTGACGGCGGACGCAAGGTGGTCCGGCGCGCGGCCCATGAAGCCCGCATGGCGTTCGGCCCAGGCGGTGAGCGCGCGGCGGCGCTGCGCGAGCTCCTCGAGCGAGGTCGGCATCTGCCAGGCCCGGTTGACCCGCCGCTTGCCGGTCGGGGAGGGGAAGGTCATCGCCTCCAGATTGGCGGGATCGGCCTGGAAGCCGTAGAGCCCGGCCGCGGATCGCACCGCATTGCGGAAGGCGGGGTGTTTCGACGGCGTCTCCACGCGGGCGCCGTCCAGCCACACGGCGCGGCCGTCCTCAAGGCTCGCCAGATGCTCGGCGGCGTCCTTGGCTGCGTCTGTCATTTCCGGGCTGCCTCCGCAGCAATGCGCTCACGCCATCGCGGAATAGTCGGTCGGATCCATGACAACGCTTTCGATGGAGCTGACGAGGGACCCGTCGCGTTCGCTCTCGGCCTTCGCCTTCTGCCACTCGGGGTCGTCCCGGAAGGCCGCCCAGGCGCTTTGCATCTGCGCCGCGTCCTCGAAGGTGCAGATATAGATGAGTTGATTCGGGTCCGCCTGGTTGATCCAGAAGCCCGCGACGCCGATGCCGTGGCGGGCGAAGAGGCTGCATGTGTGGTCGCGGAAGCGGGCGTTGAGCGCATCGATCTTGCCGGGCGCGGCGTTGTAGGTGCGCAGTTCGTAAAGCATTGGCGTCGTCTTTCCTCGTGTTCGGGCGGTATCGGAGCGCGGCTACTCTTTCGGCTCCAGGCGGAGCGAGGCCGAGTTCATGCAATAGCGAAGCCCCGTCGGCGGCGGCCCGTCCGGGAAGACATGGCCCAGATGCGCGTCGCACCCGGCGCAGAGCACCTCCGTGCGGGTCATGAACCAGCTCCGGTCCACCTTCTCCGCCACGGCCGCCGCGGAGATCGGCCGGGTGAAGGACGGCCAGCCGGTGCCGCTGTCGAATTTGGTGTCGCTTGCGAACAGCGGAACACCGCAGCAGATGCAACGATAGATGCCGGGCGTTTTCGTGGCGTGATACTCGTTGGCGAAGGGGCGTTCCGTGCCGTGCCGGCGTGTCACCTTGTATTGCTCGGGCGTGAGCCGGCTGCGCCATTCGGCGTCGCTGAGTTCGGTCCGGGGAGGCGCTTTGTCGAGAATGTCGGTCATGGGGTCCACCGGCGTCCGCATCGAAGATGCCGACCTGTCGAGGTTTCTGCCGTTCGTCTTCCGCCCGCAACCGGTTGCGGGCGGAAAAACGGTATGCCCAACCCGGTGCGCGCGCAAGCCCGTTCCCGACAGGCGGGCCCCATGCAGCACCTTGAGAGCAACGCTGCGCCGCCAGGCGCGCGCCGGCGCCTCCAACGCCCCTGTGGCACGGGCACCCGGCAGGATGGCGGCGCTTCACACTACCGCGTCATCCACGGCTGGCAGTCCGATCCCGTTCGGCACCTGCGCCGGCACAGGCGCGGCCATGCACGCCGCCTGAACGCACCGGCAGCGCGCCGTGCGGTTTCCGGCGAAATCCGAGCGGCACCGCATCAATGCCTCATCAATATACGCCCCGCACCCCGGGGATCCACCGTCCCCGGTCTCCGGGAGCGCCGCAAAATGCCCAATCCGCGAACCCGGCGTAAACTCCCCGCAAGCGCCTGCACACGGGATAGCGGCACAGAGCGCGCGCCCGTGCCGTCAGACTTCCTTCATTCTGCAAGAACCAACAGTCCGCATTCATCCGGCACACGCACGGACGATCATGCGTTTCCGCGCACAATTCCGGAGCACCGCATCCATGTCGCATCCATGTAATACCAGAGATCGTTGATCGGACCCGATGGCGCGGCGCCTCCCTGCCGTAGCCCCGGTCCTTTGTCCTCATCCCGAGTAGCGGCGCCAGCCGCGTATCGAGAGCCTGTCCTGAGCTTGTCGAAGGGGACGCGCCACCGGCGGGACGATCCTTCGATACGCCTCCCCTTCGACAAGCTCAGGACAGGCTCTCCGGTCGGCTACTCAGGATGAGGAGAGGCGGGGGCGCCGGGCGGATCGACGCACAAAGGGCAAACCGGGCGGTATTTGCCCGTGAGTCTCAACCCGGTGCCGTTGGTATAAACGCAGAACCCCATGGAGCGCCCCACGGATTTTCGGCCGCGCCCCGATGAACCGCGAAAAACCCCATTATGCAGATGCAAAGCGACATTCCTCGCCAGAAAAGTGATGCCCCCGGTCTTGCATCGACTCCATAAAGCCTATATGTTGCAGCCACTTGCGAGGAAATCAGCGCTTTTGATCCCCGTGTCATCTATGGTCCGAAATCCGGTCCCATTTGGCATACCCGCCGGCGACGGATAACCGCCTCGCGCTTCCGCGCTGCATGGCAGGAGACGGACATGGACTTCGCGAACAAGACGATCATCGTGACCGGCGGCGCCTCCGGCATCGGCGCGGAGACGGCAGGCATGCTGCGCGCCGCGGGCGCCGATGTGCTTGTGGTGGACCGGGACGCCTCCTCCGGCCTTGTCGGCGATGTGGCCGATCCGGCGCTGGTCGCCCGGGCGATGGCGCGCTGCCCGCGCCTGGACGGGCTGGTGACGGCGGCCGGCATCTCCGAGAGCGGCGTGGCGATCGAGAATATCGACCCCGGGGACTGGGACCGGGTATTCGCGGTCAATGTGAAGGCGACCTGGATGTGGCTGGCGGCGGCGGCCGGGCCCATGCGCGCGGCCGGCGGCGGCTCGGTCGTGGCCATCGCCTCGCAGCTCGCCTTTGCGGGCGGGGCGCTGAACGCCGCCTATATCGCGTCGAAGGGCGCGGTGGTGTCGCTGGTCCGCACGGCGGCGGTGGAGCTCGCCGGGGACGGTATCCGGGTCAACGCGGTCGCGCCCGGCGCCACCGAAACGCCGATGCTGAACCGCAGCATGTCGCGCCAGGCCGATCCCGACGCAGCCAGGGAACGCTCCCGAACCCGCCACGCCATGGCCCGCTTCGGGCGGCCGGACGAGATCGCCGAGGCGATCTGCTTCCTGCTCTCGGAGCGCGCCAGTTTCATCACCGGCACGACGCTGCCCGTGGACGGCGGCTGGCTCGCGGCCTGAACTAACGACCAGCCAACCGCGCCTCCGCCGTGGCAAGGTCGTCCGGCGTGTTGATGTTGAAGAAGGGGTCGCCTTCGGGCGGGACGGGGAAGTCCACGTCCGCCATGCGGTGGCGGGCGGTCCAGCGGTCCACCTTGCGCAGGCCTTCCTCCGCAAGCGCATGATGCAGGTCGTCGGCGAGACCGACGGCCCAGAGCGCGAAGACCGGATGGCGTCGGCCGCCGGAGGTGGCGGTCACGATATCCGCCCCGCCCGCTTCCGCCGCCAGCCCGCGAACCAGCGTCTCGGGAAAGAAGGGCGCGTCGCAGGGGAAGCTCGCCACCCATCCGTAACCCGCCTCACGCGCCCAGACCATGCCGGCCAGCACACCGGCGAGCGGGCCGACAAAGCCCGCGACCGGGTCGGGCAATACGGGCAGGCCCAGTTCCGTGAATTCCTCCGCCGGCGCATTGGCGTTGACCGCGAGGCGGGCCACCTGCGGGCCGGCACGCGCGGCGGCATGAGCGAGCAGCGGCCGCCCGTCAAGCGATGCCATGCCCTTCAGCCCGCCGCCCATCCGCCGCCCGAGGCCGCCCGCCAGCAGCAGGCCGGCGCAGTCCCGCCGGGGGTCCGGAGACACAGGGGAACTCAGGCGGCGTCGCCGGCGGCGACATCCGGGCTCGCGTCGAACACGAGGCGCTCCCAGCCGGAGAGCGCGATGAAGCGCTTGCCCTTGGCGCGCCCGACCAGGGTCAGCCCCGCCTGCCGGGCGAGCGACACGCCGGACGCCGTGAAGCCCGAGCGCGAGATCAGGATCGGCACCCCCATCTGCACGGTCTTGATGACCATCTCGCTGGTGAGCCGCCCGGTGGTGAAGAACAGCTTGCCCTCCGGCGAGATAGCATTCAGCCGCATATAGCCGGCGATCATGTCCACGGCGTTGTGGCGGCCGACATCCTCCAGATAGAGGATCGGCCGGTCGCGCTCGCAGAGCACGCAGCCGTGGATGGCGCCCGCCGCCAGGTAGAGGCTCGGCCGGCGCGCGATCTTGGCGGAAAGCGTGTAGATCCAGGAAGTGTAGAGCGGGTCCGGGGGCAGTTCGGCCGCCTCGAAATTGTCCATCACATCGGCGAACACCGTGCCGACGGCGCAGCCCGAAGTGCGGACCCGGCGCTCCAGCCGCTGTTCGTAGTCGGTCCTGCGCGCCGTGCGCACGATGGCGACGTCGAGTTCGTCGTCTATGTCGATGCCGGCGATCTCGTCGTCCGGGCGCAGCATGTTCTGGTTGGCGAGGAAGCCGACGGCAAGCCAGTCGGCATGGTCGCCGACCGTCATCGCCGTCACGATCTCCTGGCTGTTCAGATAGATGGTGAGCGGGCGTTCCACCACGACGCGCGTGCGGCGCTCCCGGCCCTCATGGTCGATGCCTGTGACGGCTTCCGTCAGCCTCGGATCGTCCGGGTCCGGCGCAACCAGGAACTCCTGCATGAACTCGCTCATATTCTCCACTATGCTCCCCGTCATGGAGAGGCTCAACGACTGTTTCGCGGCGGGCGACCGGCTGCTGACCGTCGGCGAGGCGGCCGAACGGCTGCGGACACGGCTCGGCCCGGCAGTCGGACGGGAACGGGTCGCGCTTGCCGAGGCGCGGGGCCGCATCCTGGCGGAACCCCTGACCAGCGGCCTCGATGTGCCGGGCTACGACAATGCCGCCGTGGACGGCTACGCCTTCGCGCATGGGCGGACGCGTTACCGCATCGCCGGGCGGGCGGCGGCGGGGCGGCCTTTCCCGCATCCGGTGGAGCCGGACGAGGCGGTCCGCATCCTGACCGGCGCGCCGGTGCCCGAGGGCGCCGACACGGTGGCGATGCAGGAGGACTGCCGCCTCGACAGCGAAACCGTGACGGTCCCGGCGGGTCTCAAGGCGGGCGCCAACTACCGCGAGGCAGGCGAGAACATCCGCCGTGGCGAGACGGTGTTCGGGGCCGGGCAGCGCCTCGGTCCGCTGCAGTTAGGCGTCGCCGCATCGCTCGGCGAGACCAGGCTCAAGGTCTTCCGGCCGCTGCGTATCGCGCTGTTCTCCACCGGCGACGAACTCGCCGCACCCGGCGAAAGCCTGGCGCCGGGGCAGCTCTACGACTCCAACCGGACCATGCTGCGCGCCTTTCTCGATGCCGACGGGCTCGCCGTGACCGATCTCGGCATTCTCCCGGATGACGGGCCCTCGGTGAAGGCGGCGCTCGCCGAGGCGGCGGCCGGGCACGATGCGGTGATGACCTCGGCGGGCATTTCGACCGGCGACGAGGACCATGTGGCCGCGGCCGTGCCGGCGCTGCATTTCTGGCGTCTCGCGGTGAAGCCCGGCCGGCCGCTGGCGCTCGGCAGCATCGGAAGCGCGGCCTTTGTCGGCCTGCCGGGCAATCCGGTGGCCGCCGCCGCCTGCCTGCTGATGCTGGTGCGCCCGATGCTGGGCCTGCTCGGCGGGGCCGGCTGGGAAGCGCCGCCCTCGGTGCTGGTGCCCGCCGGTTTCGCCATGAAGAAGAAGACGGGACGGCGGGAATGGCTGCGCGTGCGCCTCGGAGAGGACGGCGCCGCGCGGAAGGCCGGCCCCGACGGCTCGGCGCTCCTGCGCGTCATGGCCCAGGCCGACGGCCTGCTCGACGTGCCCGAGGACGTGGCCGAAATCGCGCCCGGCGACCGCTTCCCGATGTTCCGGCTCTGACGCCGGCGGTGGCGCGCCCGTGCAGATCCTGACCGTCGGCCATTCCAACCATTCGCCGGAAGCATTCCTGGCGCTGCTGACGCAGCATGGCGTGACGGCGCTCGGCGATGTGCGCTCCGCGCCATACAGCCGGTTCAATCCCCATTTCAACCGCAAGGCGCTCTCGGCATCGCTTCCGGCCAGCGGCATAGCCTATGTCTGGCTCGGGCGCGAACTCGGCGGACGGCCGGACGACCCGGCCTGCTACGAGGATGGCGGGCTCCGTTACGACCGCCTCTCGCAAACGGCGCTCTACCGCCGCGGAATCGCGCGCGTCCTGCGCGGCGCGGCAAAGCACCGGCTGGCGCTGATGTGCGCGGAGAAGGACCCGCTCCATTGCCACCGGGCTCTGTTGGTGTCCCGCTCGCTGGAGGATGAGGGACATGAGGTCGCGCATATCCTCGCCGATGGCGGCCTCGAATCCCAGGAGGGCGTCATGGACCGCCTGCTCGCCGCCCGCAGCCCGGACGAGAGTCTGTTCGCAGCACCGAAATCGCGCGCCGAACGGATCGACGAAGCCATCCGCACACCGCCCCGCCGCCGCAAACGCGGTTAGCCCGGATTTCTCACCGGGCACATTCTCTGGCTCGGTTTGGCAACGGTCTGGTTGATTGGTTGCAGGGGGTTGGTGTTTCGGTTTGAGGGCGCAGGGGTATGGGTTGCGCCTGAGGCGCGGTTCATGCCGGGGGATG
>JAJECF010000094.1 GCA_022822125.1 Alphaproteobacteria bacterium | reverse complement strand
ATGGAGGCGCGTTCCAAGGCTTCCTCATCCCGAGTAGCGGCGGAGCCGCGTATCGAACCTCATCCTGAGTAGCCGCGAAGCGGCGTATCGAAGGGCCTGTCCTGAGCCTGTCGAAGGGAGCCTGTCCTGAGCTTGTCGAAGGGGACGGCCGGACTTCGGTTTCAGCCTGAAAGAGTTCCGCTCTAGCGGCGGGACGGCGACCGGAACCGGCGGGCGCGCGGCTGTCCCGGCTGCGCGCCCGTGGGGCCGTCCGCCCGCCCGATTCCGCATTGACGCTCCGCGCAGCGCGGCATAGCGTCAGGCGACCTTGGCTGGAGAAGCTGCGCACATGCCGGGCGGAAATGTCCTTCTGGAGGCGCGCGGCATCGTCAAGAGCTTTGGCGGTCTGGCCGCGAACGACCGCATCGACCTCACCGTGCGCGCGGGCGAGATCCACGCGCTTCTCGGCGAGAACGGCGCCGGCAAATCGACCCTGGTGAAGATTCTCTACGGCTCGCTCCAGCCGGATGCGGGGTCCGTGGTCTGGGCCGGCCGGCCGGCGGCCATCGGCAATCCGTCCGAGGCGCGCGCGCTCGGCATCGGCATGGTGTTCCAGCATTTCTCGCTGTTCGAGGGGCTGACCGTCGCCGAGAACATTGCGCTGGCGCTGCCGCCCGACACGGCGGGGCGCGGACTCGCCGCCGATGTCCGGTCCGTCTCGGAATCCTACGGCCTGCCGCTCGACCCGGCGGCGCGGGTGTCCGGCCTGCCGGTCGGCGTGCGCCAGCGTATCGAGATCGTCCGCTGCCTGCTGCAGCGTCCGCGCCTCATCATCATGGACGAGCCGACCTCGGTGCTGACGCCGCAGGAGGCCGAACGGCTGTTCGAGACGTTGCGCCGGCTCGCGGAAGAGGGCTGCGCGGTGCTCTATATCAGCCACCGGCTCGAGGAAATCCGCCAACTTTGCCACGCCGCGACCGTGCTGCGCCACGGACGGGTGGTCGGCAGGCCGGACCCGAAGACGGCGAGCGCGGCGGAACTCGCCCGCATGATGGTGGGCGCCAATGTCGAGGGAGACGGCGGCCGGCGGCGCGGCGGGGCCGCTGCGCCGGGCCCGGTGCGGCTCGCCATTCGCGGCCTCTCGCAAAGCGCCGCCACGCCCTTCGGCGTGGCGCTTGAGGATATTTCGCTGGAGGTCCGGGGCGGCGAGATCGTGGGCGTGGCGGGTGTGGCCGGAAACGGGCAGGACGAGTTGTTCGCCGCGCTCTCCGGCGAGGCGCCGGCCCTGGAAGATGCGGCCGTCGAAATCGACGGCCGGGCCTGCGGGCGGATGGGACCGGGGGCGCGGCGCCGGCTCGGCGCGGCCTTCATCCCGGAGGAGCGTCTCGCCCACGCCGCCGTGCCGGCCATGCGCCTCTCCGACAATGCGTTGCTGACCCGGCACGGCACCGACCCGGACCTTGCGACAGGCGGGTTGTTGCGCCTGTCCCGCGCGCGCGGCCTCGCGCGGCGCATCGTCGAGCGGTTCGATGTGCGCGCGCCGGCGGGCGATCCGGAAGCCAGGGCGCTTTCCGGCGGCAATCTCCAGAAATTCGTCGTCGGGCGGGAGCTGGACCGCGCCCCGGGCGTGCTGGCGGTCAGCCAGCCGACCTGGGGCGTCGATGTCGGCGCGGCGACGGAGATCCGCCGCGGGCTCGCCGCGCTGGCGGAGGACGGGGCGGCCGTGCTGGCGATCAGCCAGGACCTCGACGAAATCCTCGAGATTTCGGACCGCATCGCGGTGATCTCGCGGGGCCGGCTGTCTCCGCCGGTTCCGACCGGCGAGACGAACCGCGAGGCGATCGGCCTGCTCATGGGCGGCGCGGGGGGCTGAGGGTCATGCGGATCGAGCTCCGGCAGCGTGCGGAAGATTCGCGCCTGATGGTCTGGCTGTCGCCGCTGCTGGCGCTCGGGCTCACGCTTGTGTTCGGCACCCTGCTGTTCGCGGCGCTCGGCTACGACCCGCTCCGGGCGCTCTATGTCTATTTCGTCAAGCCGCTCACCGAGGCCTGGTCGCTGGAGGAAATCGTCGTCAAGGCGACGCCGCTTGCGCTGATCGGCGTCGGGCTCGCCCTCGTGTTCCGCACCAATGTCTGGAATATCGGCGCGGAAGGGCAATACACGGTGGGCGCCATCTGCGGGTCGATCCTGCCCGTCATGCTGCCCGATTTGCAGGGGCCGCTGCTGCTGCCGGCCGTGCTGGTATGCGGCGTGCTCGGCGGCATGGCCTGGGCGGCCATACCCGCCTTCTTCCGCGTCCGCTTCGGCGCCAGCGAAATCCTCACCTCGCTGATGCTGGTCTATGTCGCCCAGCTTCTGCTGGACTGGCTGGTGCGCGGCCCCTGGCGCGATCCGGAGGGCTATAATTTCCCCGAATCGCGATTGTTCGAGGCCGATGCGGTGATCCCGGCGCTGGCCGGGCGGATGCATTTCGGCACGGTCTTCGCCCTTGTCGCGGTCGCGGCGCTCGCCATCCTCCTCGGGCGCACGCTGAAGGGCTTCCAGTTCCGGGTGGTCGGCGCCGCGCCGCGCGCCGGCGCCTTCGCCGGCTTCTCGGAACGCCGCTCGATCATGGCCGTATTGACCGTCTCCGGCGGCCTTGCCGGGCTTGCCGGCATCTCGGAGGTCTCCGGCACGATCGGGCAGCTTCACCCGTCGATCTCGCCCGGCTACGGCTTCACCGCGATTATCGCCGCCTTTCTCGGGCGGCTGAACCCGGTGGGCGTGCTGTTCGCCTCGCTGCTGCTGGCGCTCACCTATATCGGCGGCGAGGCGGCGCAGATCTCGCTCGGCGTCTCCGACAAGATCGCCCGCGTCTTCCAGGGCGCCATACTCATCTTCGTGCTGGCCTGCGACATGTTCATCCGTTACCGCCTCCATATCCTGCCGGCGAAGCGGCCGGCGGAGGATGCGCCGTGACCGGCTTCGAGGCCGTCATCCTCACCATCGTCACCGCGGCGACGCCGCTGCTGATCGCGGCGCTCGGCGAGCTGGTGACGGAGCGCGCGGGCGTCCTCAATCTCGGCGTCGAGGGCATGATGATCGTCGGCGCGGTGACCGGCTTCGCCGGCGCGCAGCTCACCGGCTCGCCCTATCTCGGGGTTCTGGCGGCCATGGCGGGCGGCATGGCGCTGGCCAGCCTGTTCGGCGTCCTGGTGCTGCGCTTCGCCGCGAACCAGGTGGCGTCCGGGCTGGCGCTGACGCTGCTCGGCCTCGGCCTTTCCGGCATGATCGGCGAGGCCTTTATCGGCCAGCCGGGGCTCAGGCTGGAGCGCATATACATCCCGGTGCTGACCGACCTGCCGGTGGTCGGGACCGTGCTGTTCGGGCAGGACCCGCTGGTCTATGCGTCCATCGCGCTCGCGGTCTGCGTCTCCCGCTTCCTGTTCCAGACGCGCGGCGGGCTGGCGCTGCGCGCCGTCGGCAACAACCACGCCTCCGCGCATATGCTGGGCGTCCATGTTATCCGCACGCGCTTTCTGGCGGTGCTGTTCGGCGGCGCGTGCTCGGGCCTGGCGGGCGGCTATCTGTCGCTCGCCTACACGCCGCAATGGGTCGAGGGCATGACCGCGGGACGCGGCTGGATCGCGCTGGCGCTGGTGGTGTTCGCAAGCTGGATGCCGCTGCGCGCCGCTGTCGGCGCCTATCTTTTCGGCGGCGCGCTGATCCTCCAGTTCCACGCCCAGGCGGAGGGCGTCGCCGTGCCCTCGCAGTTCCTGTCCGCCCTGCCTTACCTTGCGACGGTCGCGGCGCTGGTGATACTCTCGCGCGACCGGTGGAAGGCGAGAAACGACTCGCCGGCATGTCTTGGACAGGTCTTCGTCCCCGACCGGTAGGGGCCGCCGCCGCAAGGCGCTCCCGACCGGCCGGAAAGGGAAACGCGGCCCGCGGGCCCAGTTGGAGAACAGGGAATGTTGAGAGCTATCATCCTCGCGGCGTCCGCCTTGGCGCTGGCGCTGCCGGCCGCCCAGGCCGCCGACCCCGTCAAGGCGGCGTTCGTCTATGTGGGGCCGATCGGCGACCACGGCTGGACCTACCAGCACGACCAGGGCCGCCTCGCCGTCGAAGAGGCGTTCGGCGACAAGGTGGAGACCCTCTATGTCGAGAACATTCCGGAAGGCCCGGACGCCGAGCGCGCCATCGAGCGGTTCGCGCGCGAGGGGGCGGACATCATCTTCACCACCTCCTTCGGCTTCATGAACCCGACCATCAAGGTCGCCAAACGCTTCCCGGATGTGAAGTTCGAGCACGGCACCGGCTACAAGCGGGCCGACAATGTGGCCACATATTCCGCGCGCTTCTACGAGGGCCGCTATGTCATCGGCCAGATCGCGGCGAAAATGTCCAAGTCGGGCGTCGCGGGCTATGTCGCCTCCTTCCCGATCCCCGAGGTGGTGCGCGGCATCAACGCCTTCCTGCTCGGCGCGCAATCCGTCAATCCGGACTTCAAGCTCAAGATCGTCTGGGTGAACACCTGGTTCGACCCCGGCAAGGAGGCCGATGCGGCCAAGGCGCTGATCGACCAGGGCGCGGACATCATCAGCCAGCACACGGACAGCCCGGCGCCGATCCAGATCGCCGGCGAGCGCGGCGTCCACGGCTTCGGCCAGGCTTCCGACATGGACGCCTTCGCGCCCGCCGCCCATTACACCGCGATCATCGACGACTGGAGCGCCTATTACATCGCCCGCGTGAAGGCGGTCCTCGACGGCACCTGGGAATCGGGCGATGTCTGGGGCGGGTTCGACGAGGACATGGTGGTCATGGCCCCCTATACCGACCTGCCGGAGGATGTCGCCGCCGCCGCCGCCGCGATGGTGGAGAAAATCCGTTCGGGCGAGTTCCATCCCTTTACCGGCCCGATCCACGACCAGGACGGCATGCTGCGCATCCCGGAAGGCGAGCGCGCCGATGACGGCATGCTGCTCGGCATGAACTGGTATGTGAAGGGCATTGACGACAAGCTGCCCCAGTAGCGGCCCGCCGGCCCGGGAGGGCGGCGCCGACGCCGTCCTTCTGGGCCGCCTCGTAGATTTTGCCGGCGACCCGGCCGCGCTCGGCCGGGCCGCTGTCCGCGATATTCCGGGCGGCGCGCTGGCGCTGAAAGGCGGGCGCATCGCCTGGGCCGGGCCGGCCGGCGCCCTGCCGGCGGCGTTCCGGGGCGCGCCGCAGCGGGATTACGGGCGCTGCCTGCTGCTGCCGGGCTTCGTCGATCCGCATATCCACTTCCCGCAATACCGCATTGCGGCGGCCGGCGGAAACGGCCTGCTGGACTGGCTCTCCCGCTTCGCCTTTCCCGAGGAAGCGCGCTATGCGGACGGCGACCACGCGGCGGCCGCGGCCGAAATATTCCTCGACCTGCTGCTGGCCCACGGCACGACGGCCGCGCTCGTCTTCTCCACCGTGCATGAGGAGGCGGCGGACCGGCTGTTCGCGGCCGCCGCGCGGCGCGGCATGGCGCTCGCCGCCGGCAAGACGCTGATGGACCGCAATGCGCCGGCCGCGCTCCGCGACGACGCCGAAAGCGGGCTGTGCGCGAGCGAGCGGCTCTACAGGCGCTGGCACGGTCGGGGGCGGCTCCGCTACGCCGTCTCGCCGCGCTTCGCCATAACGTCGGGGGCGGCGCAGCTTGCCGCGGCGGGCGCGTTCCTCCGGAGCCATCCGGACGCGCTGATGCAGACGCATCTTTCGGAGACGAGGGAGGAGATCGCCGAGGTAGCCCGCCTGTTCCCGGAGGCCATCGACTACACGGATGTCTATGACCGTTTCGGCCTGCTCGGGCCGGGCAGCCTGTTCGCGCATGGCGTGCATCTCTCGGCGCGCGAGCGGGCGCGGCTGGCCGAGGCCGGGGCGGCGGTGGTCCACTGCCCGACCTCCAACGCGTTTCTCGGTTCGGGCCTGTTCGACATCGGGCCCTATGCGCCGGATACGGAGCCGCCCGCGCCGCGCCTCGCCATCGCCACGGATATCGGCGGCGGCACCAGCTATTCTCTGCCCGCCACGCTGGGCGCGGCCTACCGCACGGCGCAGCTTCGCGGCCGGCGGCTCCAGCCCGAGCGCGCCTTCTACCTGGCGACGCGCGGCAATGCCGAGGCGCTCGGCATGGGGAACGACATCGGGCGGCTGGAGCCGGGCTTCCACGCCGACCTCGTCGTGCTCGCCCCCCGCGCAACGCCGCTGCTGGCCGCGCGCGACGAACTCAGCGAAACGCTGGCCGACACGCTGCTCGCGTTCATGACGCTGGGCGACGACCGCATCGTGCGCGCAAGCTGGGTCGCCGGAAGGCAGCGGCATCCGAAGCCGGAGGGCTGACGGCAAGCGGGGCGCCGCGCCGGGGGCCCCTGCCGGCGTGTCATGATGTGTCATGCGATGTCATGGTCGGGTGTCCGTTCTGCCGGTTCGCGAGGCCGTCCTTCGATACGCGCCCCCTTCGGCAGGCTCAGGACAGGCTCTCGATACGCGGCTGGCGCCGCTACTCGGAATGAGGACACGAGATACAAGGTAACGGAGGACCACAGACGCCGCCGCTTGTGCCCCCCAACCAGCTGTGGCCAATGGCTGAACCAGACAGTCATGGAACAAGTCCGGGCATGACGGAAGAGAGCGATCGGGACGGGTCGATTACGCAGTGCCGGACGTGACGACCGAGGCGGATACCGCGCGACAGATACGCGAGGACGACGCCGAGACGATGCAGGATACGGCCGGGATCGCGCCGCGCGCGCTTACCTGACTTCCGGCCGGCGTCACTCCGCCTCCAGGGCGATGCGGTGGCTGTCGAGGAGTCCCGGCGCGCGGGCCGGGTCGCTGCGGCCCCAGCCGCATTCGGTGGCGATGCCGAAGGTGGCCACGGTCTGCCGGGCGGCGGCGATGCGCCGTCGGTCGCCCTTGCGGTCGTCATGGTGGATAACGCCGAGAAAGAGCTCGCAGCCCTCCGGCAGGCGCAGCTCCGCGAGCGGCGCGAAATAGGCCGCGTCGTCGCGGTGTTTCGGTGCGGGGACATGGACGAATTGGAGGGAGCGCTCCAGCCCGGCGAGCAGCCCGTGAGTAATCTCGACCGTATTGGCGAGGTCGGTTGGCATGACCACATGCTCGTCATTCGGCGTGCCGTAGCAGAGGTGGTAGCCCAGCTCCGCCGGCTCCGGCACGGCGTTGCCGAGGCGGGCCAGCATGGCGGTAATGTCCTGCTTGTAGCTCGGCGGCCGGTTCGGGAAATACCCCTCCCACGCCAGCACTTCCTGGCAGACATCCCATTGCACCGCGAGATCTTCGAGGGGGATCGCGGCGCAGATTTTCGCAAGGTCAGCCTTGAAGGCGCGCTCATAGGCGGCGAAGAACTCCGGGCGGCACGACGGCGTAACGAACCAGTATCCCACCGCCATTGGCGTCGGCAGGCAGACCTGGAAGCGGACCCCGGCCGGCAGCGTCCCGGCCTCACGCATCGCGGTGAAGCGGGCATAGGAGGCGATGGCTTCGGGCGCATAGCCGGGGTCGAACTCGACCGTTGTCGGATCGACGCCGGGGCGGAAGCGGAACAGCTCCCACTCGCGGATCAGCTTGCCGTCCCACTGGTGGATACGCGCCTTGTCCTCGTCGGCCGCGACCTCCATCGCCGGATGCGCCGCGACCTTGGCCCGCTGCCAGAAGATCCAGCGCGCCCGCTCGCCGGTCTCGCCGTCCGGAATCCGCCGGAGATGCCCGCCGAGCCGCGCGCTGATTTCCGCGAAGGCCGTGTCGGCGTCGGGGTAAGGCAGGCTGCCGACGAGATGGGCGCAGGTGAGCGGCATGGCGGGCCTCCCCTGTATCCGGAAACGGTCATGGTACAATGGCGGCGGGTAAAGCCAACAGGCGTGGAACGGGAGGGGCAAAGTGACATTCGATTGGCGATCGGCGGACGCCGCCGTTCTGGAAGCGCATTTCAACCCCCGCGCCGCTGTAGGCGACGAGGCGGTCGAACGCCATCTCGGCGAATATCTGGCGGCGGCCGAAGCGGCGCGGGAGGCCTGGCCGGGCCGCTATGACATCGCTTACGGCTCCGGCCCGCGCGAGGCGCTGGACCTGCACCGGCCGGCATCCGGGGCCAATGGCGCGCTGTTCATGTTCATTCACGGCGGCTATTGGCGGCGCTTCTCCAAGGCGGACCACAGCTTCGCCGTCGGCGGCTTCGTCGAGCGCGGCGTGACGGTCGCCAATGTCGATTACGCGCTCTGCCCGGATGTGACGCTGGACGAGATCGTGGCGCAGATGCGCGCCTGCCTCGCCTTCGTCCACGGCCATGCCGAAGAGTGGGGCTGCAACCCGGCGCGGCTCTTCGTCGGGGGGCACTCGGCGGGCGCGCATCTGACCGGCATGCTGCTGGCGGACCCGGGCTCGGCGGCGTGCATTGCGGGCGCCCACTGCATGAGCGGCATATATGAGACGCCCGTCGTGCGGCGCATCTCGGTGAACGAGGAAGTGCGGCTCGACGAGGCCATGGCGGCACGCAACAACGTCTTCGCCAACCCGCCGGCGAGGCCCGTGCCCATGGTCGTCTCGGTCGGCGGCGAGGAGCCCGCCGGCTGGCAGGCGCAGAGCGAAGGCTATGCCGGCGTCGCCGAAGCGGCCGGCTGCGCGGTCCAGCGGGTGACGGCGCCCGGCGCCAACCATTTCTCGATGCTCTTCGACGCCGTGCAGGCAGGCGGCAAGTCCTTCGAAGCGTTTGCGGCGGTGATGTAGCCGGGTAGGCGGCTCAGAAGGTTCCGCCCATCCGCTCGATGCGCGCCCGCACCTCGGCGGGGGATACGCCCGCTTCGCGCAGGCTCTGTAATGTCAGCGCCCGGTCGCGCTTGGCGAGGCGGCGGCCGGCTTCGTCGGTCAATAGCGGGTGGTGCTCATAGTCGGGCGCGGGCAGGCCCAGAAGCCTCTGCAGGCGGTTCTGGATCGGCACGGCGAAGGCCAGGTCCGCGCCGCGCGTCACCAGCGTCACGCCCTGCAGCGCGTCGTCCACCACGACGGCGAGGTGGTAGCTCGTGCGGATGTCCTTGCGCGCGACCACGGTATCGTCCTCGGTCAGCCGGAGCGCATAGGCGTCGCCCCGCGCCATGCGCGCCTCGCTCTCGGCCGCGGTCAGCGCCCGGCATGTGCCGGGATAGGGCGGGCCTTCGGGGCCGTGAGGCGCCGTCGCCGCCGCCTCGATCTCCCTGCGGGTGCAGAAGCAGGGATAGATCAGTCTGCGCTCTTCGAGTGACGCGAGGGCGCGGGCGTAGTCGTCCATATGGTCCGACTGGCGGCGCACCGGCTCTTCCCATTCGAGGCCGAGCCAGGCGAGGTCCTCCAGGATACCGGCTTCGAATTCGGGACGGCAGCGGCTGCGGTCGATGTCCTCGATCCGGACCAGGAAGCGTCCGCCCGCCCGCGCGGCCCTGTCGGCAGCGAATAGCGCCGCATAGGCGTGGCCGAGATGCAGCCTGCCCGTCGGGCTCGGGGCGAAGCGGGTGATCGTTTGCATGGAAAGGTGACAAAAGCCCGGCTTTGGGTTAGCCGTCAACGGCATGAAACTCGACGGCCCCCGACATTCGCCCGCAACGGGCGCAGCGCCTGCCCGCATCGTGCTGCTGCTGCATGGCTACGGCGCCGATGGCGACGACCTGATCGGCCTTGCGCCCGCCTGGGCGCCGGCTATGCCGGAGGCGCTGTTCGTGTCGCCGCATGCGCCCTTTCCCTGCGAGGGCGCGCCCTTCGGCCGCCAGTGGTTCGGCATTTACGGGCGCGACGATGCCTTGCGGCTGGCCGGCCTGCGTGCGGCCTCGGCGATGGTGGACGCCTTCATCGACGACCTGCTGGCGGAAACCGGGCTGCCGCCTTCGGCGCTCACGCTGGCCGGCTTCAGCCAGGGCACGATGCTGGCCCTGCATGCCGGGCCCCGGCGCGCGGAGCCGCTGGCGGGCATTCTCGGCTATTCCGGGCGTCTGCTGGCGCCGGAGCTTCTGGAGGAAGAGGCGCAGAGCCGGCCGCCGGTGGCGCTCATCCACGGCGAGATGGACGAACTGGTGCCCTATTCCTCCATGGCCGAAGCGGCGGGGGCGCTGGAGCGGGCCGGTTTCGCGGTCGAAACGCACGGCCGGCCGGGCCTCGGCCACGGCATAGACCCGGCCGGCATGCAGGCCGGGCTGGCGTTCATGGCGCGGTGTGCCGGCCGGTAGAGGCGGGCGCGACATCGCCGCTGCGTGACGGCGGCGCGAGCGGATGCTATCGGGGCGGTAAAGCGCGAAGCCGGAGGGCCGCTCCTTGACCGACCGCATAGCCGTTCGCCGCGCCCTGATCTCCGTGTCCGACAAGACGGGGCTGGAGGCGTTCGGGCGTTTTCTGGCGGCGCGCGGCATCGAAATCCTCTCGACCGGCGGGACGGCCCGGCAATTGGGCGCTGCGGGAGTTCCGGTCGTGGAGGTCTCGGAGCGGACGGGCTTTCCGGAAATGCTGGACGGGCGGGTCAAGACCCTGCATCCGGCGCTGCATGGCGGGCTGCTGGGGTTGCGCGACGACCCGGCCCATGTGGAGGCCATGGACGCGCACGGCATCCGGCCCATCGACTTGCTGGTGGTCAACCTCTACCCGTTCGCGGAGACGGTGGCCGCCGGCGCGGACGAAGAGGCCTGCATCGAGAATATCGACATAGGCGGGCCGGCATTGATCCGGGCGGCCGCCAAGAACCACCGCTTCGTCGCGGTCGCCACGGCCCCGGAGCATCTGGACGACATCCGCGCCGAGATGGAGACCGACGGCGCGACGCCGCTCGCGCTGCGCCGCCGGCTCGCCGCCGAGGCTTACGGCCACACCGCCGCCTATGACGCGGCCGTCTCCACCTGGTTCGCCGGGCGGACCGGCGAGGCTTTCCCGCCGCGCATGTCGCTCGCGGGGGTGCGCCGCCAGACCTTGCGCTACGGCGAGAACCCGCATCAGTCGGCGGCGTTCTACACCGATGGCAGCGCCCGGCCGGGCGTGGCCACCGCCGAACAGGTGCAGGGCAGGGAGCTCAGCTACAACAACCTGAACGACGTGGATGCAGCCTTCGAGCTCGCGGGCGAGTTCGAGCGCCCGGCGGTCGTCATCGTCAAGCACGCCAATCCCTGCGGCGCGGCTGTTGCGGACGGTCTGTGCGAGGCATGGGACCGGGCGCTGGCCTGCGATCCCGTCAGCGCCTTCGGCGGCATCGTCGCCGTCAACCGCCCGCTCGATCGCGCGCTGGCGGAGCGGCTGGCCGGCCTCTTCCTCGAAGCCGTGATCGCGCCCGGAGCAGACGAAGAGGCCCGCGAGAAGCTGGCCGGCAGGACGAATCTGAGACTGCTGCTGACAGGGGCGGTGCCGGACCCGCTCGCGCCGGCCATGACCTTCCGCTCGCTTTCCGGCGGGTTCCTGCTCCAGGGCCGGGACAACGGCCGCGCGGAGGCGTTCCGGACCGTTACGAAGCGCGCGCCGGGCGCAGCCGAGATGGCGGACCTGAGGGTGGCGTTCACCGTCTGCAAGCATGTGAAGTCCAACGCCATCGTCTATGTGAAGGACGGGGCGACGGTGGGCGTGGGCGCCGGGCAGATGAGCCGGGTGGACAGCGCCCGCATCGCCGCGCGCAAGGCCGTGGACGCGGCCGGCGGCGGCGAGCCGGCGACCGTCGGCTCGGTGGTGGCGTCGGACGCCTTCTTCCCCTTCGCCGACGGGCTGCTGGCCGCTGCGGAGGCAGGCGCCACCGCCGTCGTGCAGCCGGGCGGCTCGGTGCGCGACGAGGAGGTGATCCGGGCGGCCGACGAGCACGGCCTCGCCATGGTATTCACCGGGATGCGCCATTTCCGCCACTGACGGGACCCCTGCCCCATGCAAACCGGAAGGGCCTTGCCCCGCTCGGTCGCCGAGACCGGCGAACTCCTCGAAGCCGGCGACTATGTGTCGGACACGGCGCTTGCAACGGCCGTGTTCCTGTCGCTGAAGCTCGGCAGGCCGCTCTTCCTCGAAGGCGAGGCGGGCACCGGCAAGACGGAGATCGCCAAGGTGCTGGCGGAGGTGCTCGGCCGCCGGCTCATCCGCCTGCAATGCTATGAAGGCCTGGATGTGGCGTCCGCCGTCTATGAGTGGAACTACGCCCGGCAGATGATCGAGATCAGGCTGGCCGAAGCGTCGGGCGGGGCCGATCGCGAGCGCCTCGGGCGGGACCTGTTCGGGCCGGAATTCCTGATCGAGCGGCCGCTGCTGCAGGCGCTCAGGGGCGGAGAGGACGGGCCGCCCGTGCTGCTGATCGACGAGCTCGACCGCACGGACGAGCCCTTCGAGGCCTATCTGCTGGAGGTGCTCTCCGACTTCCAGGTGACGGTGCCGGAGATCGGCCCGATCCAGGCGGCGGTCCCGCCGGCCGTCGTTATCACCTCCAACCGCACGCGCGAAATCCACGATGCGCTCAAGCGGCGCTGCTTCTACCACTGGGTCGGCTATCCCGACGCCGCGCGCGAGCTCGACATCCTCGGCCGCAAGGCGCCGACTGCCCCCGAGGCGCTGTCGCGCCAGGTCGTGGGCTATGTGCAGAAGGTGCGCGAGCTCGACCTGTTCAAGCTGCCCGGCATCGCCGAGACCATCGACTGGGTGCATGCGCTGATGCAGCTGGACGCCGTCGCGCTCGACCCGGCGATGGTGAACGACACGCTGGGCGTGCTGCTCAAATACCAGGACGACATCGCGCGCCTGCAGGGCAGCGAGGCCGAGCGCATACTGAACGAGGTGCGGGCCGAACTCGCGGCGGCGGGGGCGGCATGAACGGCGGGCGGCTGCCCGAGAACATCATGCATTTCGGCCGGGTGCTGCGCACCGCCGGCCTGCCGGTCGGCCCGGACCAGGTGCTGAAGGCCATCGAGGCGGTCTCGGCGGTCGATATGGCCGACCGGGCGCAATTCTACTGGGCGCTCCATGCGGCGCTGGTGAACCGGCGCGGCCAGCGCGAACTGTTCGACCAGGCGTTCCATGTCTTCTGGCGCAATCCCCGCCTGCTGGAGCGGATGATGTCGCTGGTGATCCCGACCTCCAGCGTCGATACCGGCCAGGAGGACTCCGAGCCGCTGGCGCGGCGTCTGGCCGAAGCGCTGACGCCCCAAGACGCCGGGCTTCGCGAGCGGGAGGGCGACGAGGAGGTCGAAATCCGCGCCGAGCTCACCTGGTCGGACCGGGAAGTGCTGCGCGCGATGGATTTCGAGACCATGTCGCTGGCCGAGCAGGAGGCCGCGAAGCGCGCCATGGCGAAGATGCGCCTGCCGCTCCGGCCCGTGCCCGCGCGGCGCTTCCGGCTGCATCCGAGGGGGCGGCGGCCGGACCTGCGGGCGACGCTCAGGGGCGCGATGCGCACGGGCGGCGACTTCGTGGCGCTCCGGCGGCGGCGCCGGCTCAGGCGGCCGCCGCCGCTGGTGGTGATCTGCGACATATCAGGGTCGATGGCGCGCTATTCCCGGATGCTGCTGCACTTCATGCACGCCGTCACCAATGACCGCGACCGGGTGCATTGCTTCCTGTTCGGCACGCGGCTGACCAATGTCACCCGCCAGCTTCGGCAGAAGGATGTGGACACGGCGCTTGCGGGCGTGGCGGAGGCGGTCGAGGACTGGTCCGGCGGCACCCGCATCGGCGCCTCGCTCAGGAGCTTCAACCGCCTCTGGTCGCGCCGCGTGCTGGGGCAGGGCGCTGTGGTGCTGCTCATCAGCGACGGGCTCGACCGCGACTCCGGCGAGGGGCTGGCGGTCGAGGTCGAGCGCCTGCACAAGTCCTGCCGCCGGCTGGTCTGGCTCAACCCGCTGCTGCGCTACGACGCCTATGAGCCGAAGACGCGCGGCGCGGCGGCGCTGATGCCGCATGTTGACGAATTCCGCCCGGCGCACAATCTGGATAGTCTTGCGGACCTGGCGGCCGCGCTCGGGCGCGAGCCGGCCCGCCGGCAGGAGGGAGTGAGCGAATGGCTGATGCGGCTGTAGGCGAAGCGGATGCGATCCTGGACCGGGCGGCGGCATGGGCGGCGGCCGGCAGGGGCGTCGCGCTCGCCACGGTGGTCAAGACCTGGGGGTCGTCGCCGCGCGCGGTCGGCAGCCAGCTGGTGGTGGACGACGCGGGCGCCTTCGAGGGCTCGGTCTCGGGCGGCTGCATAGAGGGCGCGGTCGTGATGGAGGCCCGCCGCACCATCGAGGACGGCGCGCCGCGCCTGCTCGATTTCGGCGTGAGCGACGAGGAGGCCTGGGAAGTCGGGCTCGCCTGCGGCGGCTCCATCGAGGTGTTCGTCGAGAAGCTGGCATGAAGGCGGAAACGCTCGCCCGCCTGCGCGCCGCCCGCGGCGAACGGCGCCCGGTCGCGCGCGTCGCGGCGCTCGACGGCAGCGTGGATGCGGTCGTGGAGGACGGCGAGGGACCGCTGCCGGAGCCGGTGCTGGAGGTGGTCCGGGCCGCGCTGAAGCAGAACCGCAGCCACGATTTCGAGCATGAAGGCGGGCGCTGGTTCGTGCAGGTGTTCAATCCGCCGCTCCGGCTGATCGTCGTGGGCGCGGTGCATATCTCGCAGCCGCTGATCGCGATGGCGTCCGGCCTCGGTTACGATGTCACCCTCGTCGATCCGCGTGGCGCGTTTGCGACGGCCCAGCGGTTTCCCGATGTCGCGATCTGCGACGAGTGGCCCGACGACGCGCTCGAAGCATTGGGCGTGGACGGGCGCACGGCCGTCGTGACCTTGACCCACGACCCCAAGCTGGACGATCCCGCCCTGCATGTGGCGCTCCGCTCCGAGGCGTTCTATGTCGGCGCGCTCGGCAGCCGGCGCACGCATGCGAAGCGGGTCGAGCGGCTGGTCGAGGCCGGGTTCGACGAGGCCGCCATCGGGCGCATCCGCGCGCCCATCGGCCTCGATCTGGGAGGACGGGCGCCGGCCGAGATCGCGCTTGCCATCGCGGCCGAGATGACGGAGGCGCTTTACCGATGAAATTCGGGCCGATCCCGCTCGAGGAGGCCGAAGGCGCGCTGCTGGCGCATTCGGTCCGGCTGGAGCGGGCGGTCTTCCGCAAGGGCCGGCTGCTGTCGGCGGCGGACCTTGCCGCTCTTGCCGGGGCGGGCGTGGAAGAGGTGACGGCCGCGCGGTTCGAGCCGGGCGACATGGACGAGGACAGCGCGGCGGCGGCCGTCGCGGCGGCAGTGGCCGGCGAGGGGCTGGAGGTCGCAGCGCCCTTTACCGGGCGCGTCAACCTGTTCGCTTCCGGGCGCGGCGTGCTGACCGTCGAGGCGGGGCCGGTGGACCGGCTGAACCTGCTCGACGAGAGCATCACGCTCGCGACGCTGCCGCCCTACAGCCTGGTCGAACGCCGGCAGATGGTGGCGACGGTGAAGGTCATCCCCTTCGCCGCGCCGGAAGAGGCGGTCCGGCGGATCGAGGGCCCGCTGCTGGCGCTGCACCCGCTCAGGGCAAAGCGGGTGGCGCTGATCCAGACCGAGCTGCCCAGCGTCAAGGCGAGCGTGCTCGACAAGACGGTCGAGATCACCCGCGCGAGGGTCGAGGCGCTGAGCGGCGCGCTGACCGGCGAGCGCCGCGCCGCGCATGAGGAAGCGGCGCTGGCGCGGGCGATAGGGAAGAGCTTGGACGAACGCCCGGACATCCTGCTGATTGCCGGCGCCTCGGCGATCGTGGACCGGCGCGACGTGCTGCCCGCGGCCATCGAGGCGGCCGGCGGCGCGGTCGAGCATTTCGGCATGCCGGTCGATCCCGGCAACCTGATTCTTCTCGGGCGGATCGGGGCGGTGCCGGTCATCGGCCTGCCGGGCTGCGCCCGCTCGCCCAAGGCGAACGGCTTCGACTGGGTGCTCCAGCGCCTCGCCGCCGGCCTCGATGTCGGGCGGCGGGAGATCATGTCGATGGG
>JAJECF010000217.1 GCA_022822125.1 Alphaproteobacteria bacterium | reverse complement strand
CGCCTCCGCGGTCACTTGTGGCTGTTGCAAACCCAAAATACCGCCAGGCGACCCCGGAACCGAAAACAGCTACACCGAAATCATCTCAGATCAGCGCAGAAACCATGTCCGCTCGACGGTTCTGCAAGAGGCTCGGCATGGCCGACAATATCTGCCGCTGCGGCTGCTATGAGCGCATCGTCTCTGCGGTGCGGCTCGCGTCCACGGGAGTCTAGGCCATGCTGCACATGATGGAACAAGCGATCCTCGGAACACCCGTCCGCGAGGCGGCGAAGCTCGCCTTCGCCAATGTCTCCCGGCGGCGTTTCCTGCAGGGCTCGGCGGCCGGTTTCGCCGTCGCCGCCTTCGCCACCACGGCGGAGGGCTTCGCGCGCTACAAGACCGGCGGCGAGGCCATGCCGAACGGCCTGCGCTACGACCCGCATATTTTCGTCTCCATCGACCCGGACGGGACAGTGACCATCGTCGCCCACCGCTCGGAGATGGGCACGGGCTCGCGCACTTCGCTGCCGATGGTGCTTGCGGACGAGATGGGCGCCGACTGGGAGATGGTAAAGATCGTCCAGGCGGAAGGCGACGAGGAGAAATACGGCAACCAGGACACGGACGGGTCGCGCTCCATGCGCCACCATATCCAGTCCATGCGCCAGATGGGCGCCTCGGTGCGCCATATGCTCGCCAATGCCGCGGCCGAGAAATGGGGCGTGGACGCCTCGCAGGTCAAGGTCGGCGTGCATGAGGTCACGGGCGGCGGCAACAAGGCCGGCTTCGGCGAGCTTGCCGAGGCGGCGATGAAGCAGCCCGTGCCCGAGTTCGAGGCGCTCTCCTTCAGGGACGAGTCCGAGTTCCGCTATATCGGCAAGGGCAATATCGGCATCTACGACCTGCACGACATCACCACGGGCAAGGCCGTTTACGGCGCCGATGTGATGCTTCCGGGCATGAAGGTGGCGGCCATAGCGCGCCCGCCGGTGGTGGGCGCCGAGGCGAAGAGCTACGACGCGAGCGCGGCGATGGCCGTGGCGGGCGTGGAGCATGTGGTGCCGCTGCCGGCGTCGATCATGCCGGCCAAATTCGCCCCGCTCGGCGGCGTCGCCGTCGTCGCCTCCAACACCGATGCGGCGATCAAGGGCCGCGACGCGCTGGAGATCCAGTGGGGCGACAGCCCGCATGGCGGCTACACTTCCGAATCCTACATGGAGGAGATGCGGGCGACGGCGAAGCAGCCGGGCCAGGTGTTCCGGGCCGAGGGCGATGCGGCGGCGGCCTTTGCGGGCGCGGCGAAGACCTTCGGGCAGGAATACAGCCAGGCGCATATGGCGCATGCGATGATGGAGCCGCCGGCGGCGGTCGCCAGCGTCGCGGACGGCAAATGCGAGGTCTGGGCGCCGGTGCAGTCTCCCTTCGGCGCGCGCGGCGATGTCGCGGCGGCGCTCGGCATGGAGGTCGCGGATGTCAGGGTGAATGTCACGCTGCTCGGCGGCGGGTTCGGCCGCAAGTCCAAATGCGACTTCGTCATCGAAGCCGCCATGCTCAGCCAGAAGCTGGGCATGCCGGTCAAGGTGCAGTGGACGCGCGAGGACGATATCCGGCACAGCTTCTATCACACCGCGTCCGTGGAGCGGATCGAGGTTGCGCTGGACGAGGCGGGCAAGGTGACGGGCTGGCGGCACAACTCTGTGGCGCCGTCGATCCTGTCCACCTTCGCGCCGGACAGCGGGCACCAGTTCTTCATCGAGAGCGGGATGGGGCATGTCGATATCCCCTTCGAAATCCCGAACCTCTCGGTCGAGAACGGCAAGGCGATGGCGCATACCCGCATCGGCTGGTTCCGCTCGGTGTCGAACATCCCGCGCGCCTGGGCGGTGCAGTCCTTCGCCTCGGAGCTTGCGGCCGAACTCGGCCGGGACGATCTCGAGGTGATGCTCGAGCTGATCGGCTCCGACCGGAAGCTCGACCCGCCGAAACAGGGCTTCCCGGAGAACTTCTGGGACTATGGCGAGGTGTATGACGAATACCCGATCGACACCGCGCGCCTGAAGAATGTCCTCAGGCTGGCCGCCGAGAAGGGCGGCTGGGGCCGCGAGATGCCGGCCGGCGAGGGCCTCGGCCTGGCGGTGCATCGGTCCTTCGTGACCTATGTGGCCGCCTGCGCGCGCGTGAAGATCGTGGACGGCAGGATCACCGTTCCGGAGATCCACATGGCGCTGGACTGCGGCTTCGCGGCCAATCCGGAGCGCATTCGCAGCCAGATGGAAGGCTCGGCCGTGCAGGGCATGACCATCGCCCTCTACAGCGGCGTCACCTTCGAGAACGGCGCGGCCGTGCAGTCGAACTACCATGACTACCCGATGGTGCGTTCGGACAACTTCCCCGAGAAGGTGCATACGCACATCGTGCCGCATCCCTTCTCCGTCCATGCCTCGGGCGTGGGCGAGCCGGGCGTGCCGCCCGTAGCGCCGGCGATCGGCAATGCGGTCTTCCACGCCACGGGCAAGCGCATGCGCGACCTGCCCATGGGCGACACCGTCTGATCCGCCTCCGGGCGCAAGCACAGGGAAAGGGCCGGCTCCCGGGCCGGCCCTTTTTCCTGTCGGCGACTGCCCCGTCCGTCGGTTCCGGACGCAGTCCCGTCCGAATTCCAGGAAAAAGGGGCGCCCCGAGAGGCGCCCCGATCCGTCTTGCCGTCGGTGACGGCGCGGATCAGAAGTCCATGCCGCCCATGTCGGGCATGCCGCCGCCCGGCGCGCCCATGGGCTGCTTGGGCTCGGGCTTCTCGGCGACCATGGCCTCGGTGGTGATGAGCAGGCCGGCGACCGAAGCCGCATCCTGCAGCGCCGTGCGCACGACCTTGGTCGGGTCGATGATGCCGGCCTTCACCAGGTCGGTGTATTCGCCGTTCTGCGCATCGAAGCCCCAGTTGACGTTGTCCGTGGTCTCGAGCAGCTTGCCCGCCACGACCGCGCCGTCCTCGCCGGCGTTCTCGGCGATCTGGCGCACGGGCGACTGGAGCGCCTTGCGCACGATGTCGACGCCGACGCGCTGGTCGTCATTCTCGCCCTTGAGGTCTTCGAGCGCGCTCGCGGCGTAGATCAGCGCCGAGCCGCCGCCGGCCACGATGCCTTCCTCGACCGCCGCGCGGGTGGAATTGAGCGCGTCGTCAACGCGGTCCTTGCGCTCCTTCACCGCGACCTCGGTGGCGCCGCCGACGCGGATCACCGCCACGCCGCCGGCGAGCTTCGCCAGCCGCTCCTGCAGCTTCTCGCGGTCGTAGTCGGAGGTCGTCTCCTCGACCTGCTGGCGGATCTGGCCGCAGCGCGCCTGGATGTCGTCCTTGCCGCCCGCGCCGTCGACGATCGTGGTCTCGTCCTTGTTGATCGAGACCTTCTTCGCCGTGCCGAGCATCTCCAGGCTTACGCTCTCCAGCTTGATGCCGAGGTCCTCGGAGATGACCTGGCCGCCGGTCAGGATCGCCATGTCCTCCAGCATCGCCTTGCGGCGGTCGCCGAAGCCGGGCGCCTTCACCGCCGCGACCTTGAGGCCGCCGCGCAGCTTGTTGACGACCAGCGTCGCCAGCGCCTCGCCCTCGATATCCTCGGCGATCACCAGCAGCGGCCTGCCGGACTGCACCACCGCCTCGAGCACCGGCAGCATCGGCTGCAGCGAGGTCAGCTTCTTCTCGTGCAGCAGGATGTGGGGGCTCTCCAGCTCGCACATCATCTTGTCGGCATTGGTGATGAAATAGGGCGAGAGGTAGCCGCGGTCGAACTGCATGCCCTCGACCACATCGAGCTCGGTGTCGAGGCTCTTGGCCTCCTCGACCGTAATCACGCCCTCATTGCCGACCTTCTGCATCGCCTCGGCGATCATGTTGCCGATCTCGGCCTCGCCATTGGCGGAAATCGTGCCGACCTGCGCGACTTCCTCGGAGTCCTTGACCTTCTGCGAGCGCTCCTGGAGCTGCGCCACGACCTTGTCTACGGCCAGATCGACGCCGCGCTTCAGGTCCATCGGGTTCATGCCGGCGGCGACCGCCTTGGCGCCCTCGCGGACGATCGCCTGGGCGAGCACGGTGGCGGTGGTGGTGCCGTCGCCGGCCTCGTCATTGGTCTTGGATGCGACCTCGCGCACCATCTGCGCGCCCATGTTCTCGAACTTGTCGGAAAGCTCGATTTCCTTCGCGACGGTCACGCCGTCCTTGGTGATGCGCGGCGCGCCGAAGGCCTTGTCGAGCACGACATTGCGGCCCTTCGGGCCGAGCGTGACCCTGACGGCGTCCGCCAGCACGTTGACGCCGCGCATCATGCGGTCGCGGGCGTCATTATTGAACTTGACGTCCTTGGCAGCCATAGTGGCTTCCCTCCTTGTCTGAATGCTTGTTCGGGGCGGCGGCGGCGACTACGCCGCCATTCGTAAGACTCGCCGCGTCCAGCGCGGCGGCGACTACGCCGCCATTCGTAAGGCTCGCCGGATCAGGCGGCGGCCTGCTCGATCACGCCCATGATGTCCGACTCCTTCATGATCAACAGCTCCTGGCCGTCGATCTTGACCTCGGTGCCCGACCACTTGCCGAACAGCACCCGGTCGCCCGCCTTGACGTCGAGCGGCGCGAGCTCGCCCTTGTCGTTCTTGGCGCCGGGGCCGGCCGAGATGATCTCGCCTTCCATCGGCTTTTCCTGCGCGGTATCGGGAATGATGATGCCGCCGGCGGTCTTCTCTTCCTGCTCGACGCGCCGAACGAGCACACGGTCATGGAGCGGCCTGAACTTCATGCCTTGCCTCCTGTTGGATTCTCGAAAAACGACCCCCGTTCAGGGGTTGCCGGGGAGGTAAGGTCTGCCGCGGGAAAGTTCAAGCAGAATTTTGGCACTCGCAGGCGCGGAATGCTAACAGCATCGGCCGCTCCGCTCCGGCAGGAGGGCCGGTTCCCGGAATTTACCCAGTAAAACCGGCTGTTTATTCGGCATCGGGAGCGCGGCGCGTCCGTTCCCGGGGACGGGATGTCGCAGCAACCGCCGCGCCGGGAGACCCTCCCCTCATCCTGAGCAGCGATCGCGCCAGCAGCCTTCCTCCCCGTCCTCATCCTGAGCAGCGTCCGCGCCGCCGGACGCGCGCCCCTTCCCGGGCAGCCACCGCGCTTCCCTCCCCTCGTCCTCATCCTGAGCAACGGCCGCGCCAGCGGGCGCCCCGTCCTCATCCTGAATAGCGGCTGCGTCAGCAGGTGCTTCCTCCTCATCCTCATCCTGAGTAGCGGCTGCGTCAGCAGGAGCGTATCGAAGGAGGCCCCGCGCAGTGTCATGAATTGTCATGATCGGCATGCGCCCGGCGCATAGGGCTCGTCTGTTTTCAGCATATCTCCCGGCTTCCTCCTGCTTCGGACGCGAAAGGGCGGCCCCGGAGGAGGCCGCCCTGTTCCGCCTCCA
>JAJECF010000098.1 GCA_022822125.1 Alphaproteobacteria bacterium | reverse complement strand
CTTGTTGACGGCGAGCGTGTATTTCGCGCCGGTGAGGTTCATGCCCAGGGTCTCGACCGACCCGTCCTCGCGATAGGGCGCGATGTCCGCCTCCATGGTCGGCATCCAGTTGCCGAGGAACACGTCGATATCGCCGTTCTTGAGGCTGGTATAGGTGACCGGCACGGAGAGCACGGTCGCGCTCGGCTCGTAGCCGAGGCCCGTCAGCACGACCGAGGCGGCGGCGGTGGTGGAGGTGATGTCGGTCCACCCGACATCCGAGAAGCGGACCGCCTTGCAGGAGTCCGGATCGGCCGCCCAGCCGGCGGAAGACATCATCAAGGCCGATACCGTCCCGATTGCCCACAGTCGAATGCGCCTTGTCATCGCTATGTCCTCCCGTTCCGGTGTTTGCCTGTAGCCCGGCGGCTGCAAGGAGAGTCATGGTATGGCTACCATGACGGGGCCGCAAGGAAAGAAGCGGCTGGATGAAGCGATGAGCGAGAGCCGGATTTTCGACTATGTCGTGGTCGGCGCGGGGTCGGCGGGGTGCGTGCTCGCCAACCGGCTGAGCGAGGACGGCAAGGCGACGGTGCTGCTGCTGGAGGCCGGCGGCAGCGACCGCAGCATCTTCCTGCAGATGCCGTCGGCGCTCGCCATCGCCATGGGCCACAAGCGCTATGGCTGGCATTACTGGACCGAGCCGGAGCCGCATCTGGGCGGGCGGCGCCTCCACTGCCCGCGCGGCCGGGTGCTCGGCGGCTCGTCCTCCGTCAACGGCATGGCCTATGTGCGCGGCAACCCGCTGGATTTCGACGGCTGGGCGGAAGGCGGCGCGTCCGGCTGGTCCTATGGCGAGGTGCTGCCCTATTTCCGCAGGGCGGAGAGCTTCAGCGAAGGCGGCGACGAGTGGCGCGGCGAATCGGGGCCGCTCAACACCTCGCGCGGGCGGATGGCGAACCCGCTCTACGCCGCCTTCATCGAGGCGGGCGGGCAGGCCGGCTACGCGCGCACGGCCGACATGAACGGCTACCGGCAGGAAGGCTTCGGACCCATGGACATGACCGTCCACCGGGGCCGGCGCTGGAGCGTCGCCAACGCTTATCTCAGGCCTGCCGCCGGAAGGCCTAACCTTGCCGTGGAGACCGGCGCGCTCGCAACCCGCATCCTGCTGGACGGGCGCCGCGCCGCAGGCATCGAATACCGGCGGGGCGGGGCGGTCCGGACCGCCCGGGCGCGGCGCGAGGTCATCCTTTCGGGCGGTCCGATCAACGCGCCGCAGCTTCTGATGCTCTCCGGCATCGGCCCGGCCGCGCATCTTGCCGAACACGGGATCGAGGTCGCCTGCGACCTGCCCGGCGTCGGGCGCAACCTCCAGGACCATCTGGAGCTCTACGTCCAGCAGGAGTGCATTCGCCCGGTCACGCTCTATTCCGCGACAGGCCTCCTGCAAAGGGCGCTGATCGGCGCCCGCTGGATGCTGTTCCGGTCGGGCCTCGGCGCCACCAACCATTTCGAGGCCGGCGGCTTCGTCCGCTCGCGGCCGGGCGTGCGCTGGCCGGACATCCAGTACCATTTCCTGCCGCTTGCGGCCTCATACGACATGAGCGAGCAGGTCCGCTGCCACGGCTACCAGGCCCATGCCGGCCCGATGCGCTCGAAGTCGCGCGGCGAGGTCCGGCTCGCCTCGGCCGACCCGCTGGGGCCGCCGCGCGTGCAGTTCAACTATATGAGCCATGTGGACGACTGGGCGGAGATGCGCGCCTGCGTGCGCCTCACGCGGGAAGTCTTCGCCCAACCGGCCTTCGACCCCTGGCGCGGCCGGGAGCTTGCGCCGGGCGAGGAAGCGCAGAGCGACGGGGAGATCGACGCCTTCGTGCGCGAGACCGTCCAGAGCGCCTATCATCCCTGCGGCACCTGCCGGATGGGCGCGGACGATCTGGCGGTCGTCGATCCGGAGCTTAGGGTTCGCGGCATGGACGGCCTGCGGGTCGTGGACAGCTCGGTCATGCCGGCGATCACGACCGGCAATCTCAACGCGCCGACGATCATGATTGCGGAGAAGGCGGCGGACATGATCCGCGGCCGGCCGCTCCTGCCGCCCTCGGACGCCCCCTTCCACACCGCGCCCGACTGGCAAACGGCGCAGCGCTGACGGGCCTACGGGCCGGCGTCGATCTCGATGCTGCGGCTGCGGACCTCCGGCTCCGGCCGCACGAGGTCGATATGCAGAAGCCCGTTTTCCGTATGCGCCTTCTGCACCTCGATGCCCTCGGCCAGCACGAACCGGCGCTGGAACTGGCGCGCCGCGATGCCCCGATGGAGGAAGACGCGCCCCTCGGCGTCCTCGCCCTGGCGGCCGCGCACGATCAACTGCCGGTCCTCGACCGAGATCGCGAGGTCCTCGCGCGCGAAGCCCGCTACCGCCAGTGAAATGCGCAGCCTGTCGGCGCCCGTCTGCTCGATATTGTAGGGCGGGTAGCCGTCGGCCGACGCCTTCGAAACGGAATCGAGCATCTGCTCCAGGCGGTCGAACCCGAGCAGCAGCGGGCTGTTGAAAACCGGCAATCGCGACATGGCGCGGCTTCTCCTCAATACCAAGCGAGACGCGCGTCTGCCGGACCCAAGCATTGCGGCGTCCGGCGGCATTGGTATATGGGAGGCGGGGAAGGGAGTGCAAGCGCCGCCCATGACCGAAAAGCCCGACATGATCGCCGAGCAAACCCCCTTCACGCTGGACGGCCGCGAGGTGACGGCGCTGCCGGGAGAAACCATCTGGCAGGCGGCCGCGCGCCTCGGCACGGTGCTACCGCATCTCTGCTACGCGCCCGAGCCCGGCTACCGCGCCGACGGCAATTGCCGCGCCTGCATGGTCGAGATCGAGGGCGAGCGGGCGCTTGCGCCGTCCTGCCTGCGCCGTCCCGAGCCGGGCATGGCCGTGAACAGCGCCGGCGACCGGCCGGAACGCGCCCGGCGCATGGTGCTGGAACTGCTGCTGGCGGACCAGCCGGCGGAGGTCCATGACCCGGCCTCTCGCCTCGGGCACTGGATCGCCGATGCGGGCCTCGAAGCCGGGCGGCTGCCCGGCCGCGAGGCGCCATCGGAAGATGCGAGCCATCCGGCCATGGCGGTCAATCTCGACGCCTGCATCCCTTGCAATCTCTGCGTGCGCGCCTGCCGGGAAGTGCAGGTCAACGATGTCATCGGCATGGCCGGGCGCGGCTCCGACGCGAAGATCGTTTTCGATTTCGACGATCCTATGGGCGGTTCGACCTGCGTGGCCTGCGGGGAGTGCGTGCAGGCCTGTCCCACGGGCGCGCTGATGCCGAAGACGGCGCTCGGCAAGCCGCCGCCGGACCGGCGGGTGGACAGCATCTGCCCCTATTGCGGCGTCGGCTGCCAGATCACCTACTCGATAAGCGGGGACCGGCTGATTTCGGTCGAGGGCCGAGACGGCCCGGCAAACGAGCAGAGGCTCTGCGTCAAGGGCCGGTTCGGCTTCGACTACATTTCCCACCCGGAGCGGCTGACGCGCCCTCTGATCCGCCGCGAGGGCGCAGCCAAGGGCATGAATGTGGACCCCGCCCGCCCGCTGACCCATTTCCGCGAAGCGAGCTGGGAGGAAGCGCTGGAGAGGGCCGCCGCGGGCCTTGTGGCCGCGAAAGAGGCGCATGGACGCCGGGCGCTCGCCGGTTTCGGCTCCGCCAAGGGCTCCAACGAGGAGGCCTATCTCTTCCAGAAGCTGGTGCGCACCGGCTTCGGCTCCAACAATGTGGACCACTGCACGCGGCTCTGCCACGCCTCCTCGGTGGCGGCGCTGCTCGAAGGCATAGGCTCCGGCGCCGTCACCGCCACCTTCAACGAGGCCCGGAACGCCGATGCGCTGATCGTGATCGGCGCCAATCCGACGGAGAACCATCCCGTCGCCGCCACCTATTTCAAGCAGGCGGCGAAACGCGGCGCGGCGCTGATCGTCATGGACCCGCGCGGCCAGGCGCTGAAGCGCCATGCGACCCACATGCTGCAATTCCGCCCCGGCCGCGATGTGGCGATGCTGAACGCGATCATGCACACCATCGTCGCCGAGGAGCTTTACGACCGGCAGTATGTGGCGGCGCACACGGCCGATTTCGAGGCGCTCAAGGACCATCTCGCCGCCTTCCCGCCGGAAAGGATGGCTCCGCTCTGCGGCATCGACGCCGACATGCTGAAAGAGGTCGCGCGCGTCTATGCCCGGGCCGGGCGCGCGATGATCTTCTGGGGCATGGGCGTCTCGCAGCATGTCCACGGCACGGACAATGCCCGCTGCCTGATCGCGCTGGCGCTGATGTGCGGCCATGTCGGCCGGTCCGGGGCGGGGCTGCACCCGCTGCGCGGGCAGAACAATGTCCAAGGCGCCTCCGACGCCGGCCTCATCCCGATGATGTATCCGGACTACCGGCGGGTGGCCGAGCCGGAGGCGCAGGCCCGCTTTGAGGACGCCTGGGGCGTCGCGCTCGATCCGGAGCCCGGCCTCACGGTCGTCGAGATCGTCGATGCGATCCACAAGGGCGATGTGCGCGCAATGTACATCATGGGCGAAAATCCGGCGATGTCGGACCCGGACGCGAGCCATGCCCGGGAGGCGCTGGCAAGGCTCGACCACCTCGTGGTGCAGGACCTGTTCCTGACCGAAACGGCGATGTTCGCCGATGTCGTGCTGCCGGCCTCGGCATGGCCGGAAAAGGACGGCACCGTCACCAACACCAACCGCCAGGTGCAGCGCGGGCGCAAGGCGTTCGAGCCGCCCGGCGAGGCGCGAGAGGACTGGCGGATTATCCAGGACATCGCCAGGCGCATGGGCCTTGACTGGCGCTACGACCATCCGCGCGACATCTACGGCGAAATGGCGGGGCTGATGCCGTCGCTGGACCATATCGACTGGGAGCGCCTGGAGGCGGAGAGCGCCGTCACCTATCCGTCCGACGGGCCGGACCATCCGGGCCATGCGGTCGTGTTCGCGGACCGATTCCCGACCGGAGACGGCCGGGGGCGTTTTGTGCCGGCCGACATCATGCCGCCGGCCGAGGAGCCGGATGCGGATTTCCCGATGGTGCTGACGACCGGAAGGCAATTGGAGCACTGGCATACCGGCGCCATGACGCGGCGCGCGAGCATGCTTGACGCTCTCGAGCCGGAAGCGACGGCGAGCCTCGCGCCGGCGGACCTGCGCGCTCTCGGGCTTGCGCCGGGCGACCGCGTGCGCGTCGAGACCCGGCGCGGCGCCATCGAACTCACCGCGCGCATGGACGGGGCGGTGCCGGCGGGCCTTGTCTTTGCGCCCTTCGCCTATGTCGAGGCGGCGGCGAACGAGCTCACCAATCCGCAGCTCGACCCCTGGGGGAAGATTCCGGAGTTCAAGTTCTGCGCCGCCCGGATTGTGCCGGCCGGGGAAGGGACAGCGGCGGAGCGCCTGTGAAACGGGCCGGCGCCGTTCTCGCCGGCTGCCTGCTGCTGGCCGCAACCTTGAGTCCGGGTCCGGCGGCGGGCCAACGCATCGTTTCCGTCAATCTGCCGCTGCCGGCGGCGCATCCCGTCGCAGCCTCGGGTTGGGGCCGGTTCGTCGAGGCGGCGGAGCGGGACAAACGGTTGGTATTCCGGTTGTTCGTGGACGGCTCGCTTCTCGGCCGGGAGCGCATGGTGGCCGGCCTGGCGCATGGCGACGCTCAGATGGGCTATGCGACGCTCGCGGCCCATCCGGCCGGCCTGCCGCACAGGGTGACGCTCGGCCGCCTGGCGCTCGCCGGGCCCGACCCGCTGGCCGGCGCCGCCGCCATGTCCGAGTTCGTCATGCTGCATTGCCCGGCATGTCTGAAGTCCCTGGCGGAACGCGGGATCGTCTTTCTCGGCAGCCATGCGGCCGGTCCCTTTCATCTGCTCTCCCCGAGGCCGCTGGCGCGGGCCGACACGCTGAAAGGCGCGCGCATCGCCAGCCCGGGACCGCCCTGGGACAAGCTGCTGCAGCATCTGGACGGCCAGCCGGAGGCGGTGGGGGGCAGCCTGGCGCAGGCGCTGAAGGCGGGAGACATCGATGCCGTGCTCGGCCCGGTCGCGCTGCTTGCCGAGCCTGCCCTGGCGCAGCAGGCGCGAACGGTCACGGCCATGCATCTGGGCGTACACCGTGTGGCCAGCCCGTTCACCGCGAGTCTCGGCTTCTGGCGAGCCCTGATGCCGGAGGAACGGGCGACCTTGCTGGATGCCGCTCCGGTGGGACTTGCAGCCGCCGCGTTGGCCTACCGGGCCGCCGATGAACAGGCGCGCCGGGCGATGGAGGAAGCCGGCATCGCCTTCAGCCGCGCTCATCCGGCCCTGGCGCGCAAGGCGGCCGGGTTCGAAGCGGGGGAGGGAACGGTGGAACTGCGCTCCGAAGGCGAAGGAGCGGCCGCGCTCGCGGCCGTTTTCCGCCGGCTGCACGACAAATACAACAACCTGTTCGCAGGGGCGGAGTTGTCGGTCGGGCCGGTTGCCGAAATCCTGGGCCGCGAGATCTTCGACCGGCTCGACCCGGCAACATACGGCCTGGGGCCGGACCGGCCGTGAGGCTCGGCATCGTCTCGGACCTGCACTGCAATATCGCCGGCCTCGAAACGGCCGCCCGGCTGATGGGCCCGGTGGACGACCTGCTCTGCCTCGGCGATTCCATCTACGAATACCGGTTCTCCAACGACGTCGTCGCCTTCCTGCGCGACCGGGGCGCGAAGACGATTCTCGGCAACCATGAGGAGGTGTTTTTCGGCCCCGGCGGCGTGCGCGCCCGGCAGGCGGACGGGATCGATCCGGGCCTCATGGCGTGGCTCGGCAGGCAGCCGCGCACGCGGCGGCTCGACTATGGCGGCAAGACGCTGTTGATGGTCCATTCCACCGCCTGGGAGCCCTATGGCGCCTATGTCTATCCGCACAGCCGGGAATTCCGCCGTTTCGGCGAAGCGGAGGCGCGTTTCGTGCTCTACGGCCACACGCATGTGCAGGTCGCCCGGCGCGTCGGCGAGGTGCTGGTCGTCAATCCGGGCTCGGCGGGAGACGCCCGCGACCACGCCAACGGCCGGCGCCTCAGTTTCGCCGTGCTCGACACCGAAAGCGAGGCGGTCGAGATCACCGACTTCACCATCTGATACCAGCGGCCTCGACTATGGACTCATAAAGCGCGTCAAGCCTCACATCGTCGCCCCGGACTTGATCCGGGGCCCATCTCCGGACCGTCCTGCATGCCGCAACGGCGGGAGATGGGCCCCGGCTCTCCGCTCCGCTCCGG
>JAJECF010000127.1 GCA_022822125.1 Alphaproteobacteria bacterium | reverse complement strand
TGAACAATATCGTGACAGTGTTCCAGATCCAGCTTGCGAAGGACCCGGATGCAGTGCCGGAAACGCGGGACTACATTCACGATTTCGAGGCCGCGCATTGATGGATGCAGGGCAGACGACGGGGGCTGCCGATGCGCTGGCCCGGCGCGTCGCCGACGCCATGTATGCGCAGGACGATGCGTCGCGGACTCTCGGCATCCGGCTGGAGGCCGTCGGCGCCGGCTGGGCGCGCATGTCGATGCCGGTGACCGAGGAGATGCTGAACGGCCACCGCGTTTGCCACGGCGGCTACATCTTCTCCCTCGCCGATTCCGCCATGGCCTTCGCGAGCAACAGCCGGAACCGGGTGTCGGTCGCGCAATTCTGCTCGATCACCTTCCTGCGTCCGGGCCGGCCGGGCCGCCTCCTGCTGGCCGAAGCGCGGGAACAGGCGGACGCAGGACGCACCGGCATGTATGCGGTCGAGGTGCGCGAGAAGGACGGCGAGACCGTGGCCGTGTTCTCCGGGGCCGTCCGCCGGCTCGGCGACCGGGCTATCGTCTGAAGGCGGCGGACGCGCGGGCTCTCAGCCGCTGCCGAGCGCGGGGCCTGCCTTGGGCTTGCGCCGTTCCTCGCCCTCCAGGAACAGCGGCGCGGCCAGCGCCAGCGAAGCGCCCGCCTGCGGGTCGTCGCACGGGATGAGCGCCCCGCTTTCCCGCATCTGCGCGTCGCCCGGAATGTCGGCGAGCGTGCCGATCTCGCCGAAGCTGACGGCATGACGGATGAGGATTTCGCGCCATTCCGGCCAGTCGCGGGCGGCGAAGACGGCGTCGAGGTCGGCGATCAGCGCATGACGGTTGGCGACCCGCGCCGGCCGGTCCATGTAGCGCGGGTCGTCCAGCCATTCCGGCTTCCCCAGCGCCGCGGCCAGCTTCGGCCAGTTGCGGTCCTCCGGCAGCAGCACGAGGTGGAACCAGCGCCCGTCGCGGCAGCGGTAGAGGTTGTGGAGCGCGTTGGCGGCGTCCTCGCGGGCCGGGCGCCGCTTGTGTTCCGCGCCGCAAAGCATGGCGCTGGTCTGGAAGGCGTTCCACCACAGGCCGTTCGCCATGAGGTTGGTGGACACGGCGCCGCCCCTGCCCGTGCGCTCGCGCCGGTAGAGCGCCATCATCACGGCGGCGAACAGTGTCATCGCGGTCGGGTGGTCGCCCATGCCGGGCAGCGAGCGGGCCGGCGGCGAATCGGGCGCCGGCCGCACCATGTCCATCAGGCCGCTGCGCGCCCAGAGCGCTGTGGAGTCGAAGCCGGTGCGCGCGGCCTCGGGGCCCGTTTCGCCATAGGCGGTGACGGAGGCGTAAATCAGCCGGTCGTTCAGCGCCATGAGGTCTTCGCTGCGGATGCCGAGCCGCGCCCGGGCGCCGAGCGGGGCGTTGGTGATAAAGACATCCGCGTCCCGCGCCATGTCGTAGAGCCGCGCGCGGTCGCCATCCTGTTTCAGGTCCAGCACGAGGCTCCGCTTGTGCCGGTTGTCCATGTTGAACGGGTAGTTGAAGGCGGTCGGCGGATTGCCGGGGGCGCCGGCCGACTGGCGGAACGGGTCCCCGTCGGGCGGTTCGATCTTGACCACATCGGCGCCGAACTCGCCCAGAATCATCGCGGCCGCCGGGCCGGCGATGAAGGTCGCCGCCTCGATAACCTTTATGCCGTCGAGCAGCACGGATTCACTCCTTCACCGGATGCCGCCGGCGCCGCCCGCGAGGACGACGCCGGCGTTTCCGCGATTGCCGGGTAATCGAAGGTTACAACGCTACTTGAACAGCACCGATGGCAGCCAGAGCGCGACTTCGGGGACGAAGAACACGATGGCGAGGCCGACGCATTGCAGCATCATGAAGTCGAACATGCCGCCATAGATCTTCAGCAGGTCCCATTGAGGCGCCACCGACTTGAGATAGTAGGCGGCCATGGCGACCGGTGGAGACAGGAACGCTGTCTGCAAATTCACCGCCAGCAATGTCCCGAACCAAACGAGGTGGGGGACCCTCATCTTGTCGGCCCAGGACTCGTCAATGCCGAGTGCTGGAAGGTCGGAACCAAGGGAGATGATGACCGGCAGGAAGATCGGCACGAAGATGAACACGATCGCCGGCCATTCCAGCGGCCATCCCAGCAGGAACAGCACCACCATGAGCAGGGCCAGCATCGCCAGCGGCGGCATCGGGATATCGAGCAGCCAATTGGCGAGCATGGTGCCGGTGCCGAGCCGGGTGAACACCGAGCCGTAGACATTCGAGGCTACGGCGAGGAACAGCACCAGGCTGGAGGTCTCCAGCGTGTTGAGCGCCGCTTCCTTCAGCATCTTCAGGTTGAGCCGGCGGTAGCCAAGCGCGAGCGCCAGCGAGCCCACCGCCGCCATCGCCGCGGCTTCGGTCGGCGTGGCGAGGCCGATGATGATGCTGCCGAGCGCGGCGAAGATGATGACCGCCATCGGCACAACGCCGGAGATGAACTCCTTGAAGATCGCCCAGCCCGAGCTCAGCCGCTGCTCCGGTGGAATAGGCGGCCCCAGTTCCGGATTGATGAGGCAGCGCACGATCGTGTAGGCGATATAGAGCCCGGACAGGATGATGCCGGGGACGATCGCCGCGGCGAACAGGTGGATGACCGACACGCCCAGAACCGGGCCTAGCACCACCAGCAGGACGCTCGGCGGGATCAGGATGCCGAGGCAGCCGCCCGCGGTGATGACGCCGGCGGACATGCGCTGGTCATAGCCGCTGCGGGTCATGGCCGGGGCGGCGAGCAGGCCCATCACCGTGACCGAGGCGCCGATAATGCCCGTGGCGGTGGCGAAGATCGTCGCCGTGAAGAGCACGCCCAGATAGAGCGAGCCGCGCAATCCGCCCATGATCGACTGGAAGGAGGTGAATAATCGCTCCATCAGGCCCGCGCGTTCGAGCACATGGCCCATGAAGATGAACAGCGGAACGGCGGCGAGCACCTCCTCCTTCATCATGCCGATGGTCTGGAAGACCATCTGGAAGAAGACGGTCTCGCCGAACCCGATCCAGCCGAAGACGATGCCGAGGATGATAAGCGTGAAGGCGATCGGGAAGCCGACGAAGATGCCTGTCAGCAGCGCGAACAGCAGGACGAGTCCGAGGATTTCGCTGCTCACAGCATTTCCGCCGGTGTATCGGTTTTCGGGAAGAGCTCCCTGCCCGTGCGCGCGGCCCAGAATGCCTTGAGGAACTCGGAGGTGCCCTGGATCAGCAGCAGGGCGGCAGTGAGCGGGATGACCGCCTTGAACGGCCACATGATCGGCTGGAAGGGCGTGAGGTCGGAGCGCTCGCCGATGTCCCAGGCGTGGTAGGCCTCGTTCCACCCCCGGATCAGGAAGAAGAACATGCCGGGGAAGAAGAGCAGCAGGTAGAGCGTGGCATCGACCCGGCCCTTGGTCCGCTCCGACCACTTGCCGTAGAAAATGTCGGTGCGGATATGCCCGCCACGGAGCAGGCAATAGGCGGCGCCGAGCATGAAATGCGAGCCGTAGAGCATGTAGGTGATGTCGTATGCCCAGATGGTCGGCGCATGGAACAGGTAGCGGGAGAGCACCTCATAGGTCAGCCCGGCGACCATCGGGATGATGAGCCAGCAGAACAGGACGCCCGAACCCCGGCCGACATAGAGGTCGATGCCCTGAACGGTACCCACTAGCCAGGCAGGCGGGTCTTCCTCGCGCGGGAGGTCGGTTGTCATGGGGTCCTGCTTCCCTGGATGCGGGTAAGGGGGAACAGGCGGCGCCCGTTACAGCGCCGCCCGCCGTCGGGACAGCGCCCGGTCAGTCGATCTTGTCCTTCCAGAAATAGTCGCTCAGATACTCATAGGGCGGGTGCGAGAACCGGCGGTACGGCACGATCTTCTCGGCATAGGCGCGCTGCGAATCGCGCACCTTCTTGTACCACTCGTCTTCCTCTTCCCACTGCACGGAGAGATCGTCGTAAGCCGACATGAAGGCGTCGAGGATCGCCTGCGGCGTGCGGATCTTCTTCACGCCGTGCTTCGTGACCATCTCCTCATAGGCGTCCGCATTGTGGATATGCCACTTGGTCTTCCACACCCAGAAGGTCTGGACCGCGGCCGCCTCGACGATCGCCCGGAGATCGGCCGGCAGGGTGTCCCAGCGGTCCTTGTTGATGAGCAGGTCGCCGACCGTCACCTGTTCGTGGACGCCCGGCGCCATGGTGTATTTCCACACGGTGTGGAAGCCGAATTCGAGATCCGCAATGCCGCCGACCCACTCGGCCGCGTCGATGACGCCGCGCTCCGCCGCCGGCAGGATTTCCGCGCCCGGAAGCTGCACGGCGCTCACGCCCGCGGCGTTGAACACAAGGTTGCCCAAGCCGTAGATGCGCAGCTTGAGGCCCTTGAAGTCGTCCCAGCTCTTGATCTCTTCCTTGTACCAGCCGAGCGCCTGCGGGCCGGAAGGCTGGACGGGGAAGGAAACGACATTCGCCTTCAGCTTCTCCTGGTACCACTGGTCCGTGAGTTCGCGCCCGCCGCCGTGATAGAGCCAGCCGAAGAAGTCGATATAGTCCATGCCGAACAGCGGCCCGTGCGAGAGCGGAATCGCCGCCTTGCTGCGGCCCACCCAGTAGCCCATTGCGGTGTGGGCGCCGTCGATCACCTCGCGCGAGGTAGCGTCGAGGACCTCGAACGCAGGCACGATGGCGCCGGCGGGCAGCGGCTCGATCTTGAGGCGGCCGGCGGACATCTTGTCCACGGCCTCGGCGAACATCACGAAGTTTTCCCACTGGGTCCCGGGGCCGCCCGGAGGCCAGCTGGCCTGCATTTTCCATTCGAAGTCAGCGGCTTGTACGGTGGTTGCGGCGCCTGCGAGGAAGGCAAGCGCAGCGAGGGGGCGCAACACAGGTTTCATTCTCGTTCCTCCCGTATTTGCCAAGGCAGGCGGCTCAATTGTCGCATGCCAAGCAGTTGACGAACGGAAAGTGGATAGTATCGCCGGGAGCGAGTCAAGCAGACGGAAAGGAATGGCGACGTGGCGCGGGCGGAAGCGAACGGAATCGAAATCGAGTACGAATTGCGGGGACCGGCGGACGGCGAGCCGATCCTGATGATCGGCGGGCTGGGCATGCAGCTCATCTCCTGGCCCGACGCGCTGATCGACGGGCTGGCCGGGGCGGGCTTCCGGCCGGTCCTGTTCGACAACCGCGATTGCGGGCTTTCCACCCGCTTCGAGGAGGCCGGGCCTGCCAATATCGCCCGCGCCTTCAAGCAGGCGCGGGCGGGCGAGCCCGTCGATGCGCCCTACACGATCGAGGACATGGCCGATGACGGCGCCGGCCTGCTGGATGCGCTCGGCATCGGGGCGGCGCATGTCTACGGCAGCTCCAATGGCGGGGCGATTGCGCAGCTCGTGGCGATCCGCCATCCGGCCAGGACGACATCGCTCGCCTCTGTCATGGCGACCTCCGGCCGGCGCGGCCTGCCGCGGCCGAGCCAGGCCGCCTCGGACTGGCTGAACGCGCCCCGGCCGGCGGATATCGACCGCGAGACCTTCATGGAGCTTGCCTGGGAGCAGAACCGGATCATGGGCTCGCCGGGCTTTCCGCGCGACGAGGCTGGCGTGCGCGCGCGGGCCGGCGCGCTCTACGACCGGGCCTATTATCCCCCCGGCCACGGCCGGCACCTGCTGGCGAGCATCGCTTCCGGCGACAGCCGCTGCGCCGCGCTCGGCGGCATCGCCGCGCCCACGGTCGTCATCCACGGCGCCGAGGACCCGCTGGTGCCCGTGGGCCAGGGCGAGGACGTGAAGAACTCGATCCCCGGCGCGCGTATGGTCGTGATCGACGGCATGGGCCACGACGTGCCGGACGGCGCCGCGCCCGAAGTCGTCGAGGCTGTTCTGGAGAACGCCCGCCGCGCGGCCTGAGGGGTCTAGACGGCGAGCGCCCGGCGCATCAGGTCGAGCGCGGCCTCGGCGAAGCGCCACATATTGGCTTCGCGGTCGCCGTCGCCCGTCTCCAGCGTCTCGGCGAAGTCGATGGCGCCGGAGACGGCGAGGCAGCTATGGCCCGGCGCGTCGCCGTAGCGGTTGCCGTCCGGGCCGGCGGCGCCCGTCTCGGCCAGCCCCCAGTCCGTGCCGAAGATGCTGCGCGCGCGGCCCGCCAGCAATTGCGCATAGGGCTCGGAGGAGGAGCGCAGGCCGCGCATGTCCTCTTCGCCGATGCGCGCCAGCTCGCGCCGGGCCTCCAGCGTGTAGATGACGCCGCCGCCCCGGTAGTAGCGGCTCGCCCCCGGCACGGCCAGCAGCGCCGCCGACACCAGCCCACCGGACGAGCTTTCGAACACGGCGATGGTCTGCCGGCGTTCCTTCAGCCTTGCGCCGATCTCCGCGGCCATGCTTTCGAGCCTGTCCATGGCCTCAATATCCCTCCGGCGTGCGGCGATGCCAGTCCGTCGCCTGTTCGTAGGCCCAGCCGATCCTGAGCGCCAGCGCTTCGTCGCCGTCGCGGGCGTTGACGAGCAGCGAGGTCGGCATGCCGGCGCGGGTGAAGCCGTTGCGCAGCGCGAGGCCGGTCAGGCCCAGATAATTGCCCATGCGCGTCACCGTGGCGGGCGTCTGCTTCTGGTCCACCTCGGCGACCGGGATCGCGGCGAAGCAGGCGGTCGGCGTCAGCAGCGCGTCGATGCCGTCCATCGCGTCGTCGAAGGCCGCCATGATCGCCTCGCGGTCGAGCAGCGTCGCCACATAGTCGCGCGCCGAAAGCCGCCCGCCGGCCGCCACGCGCGGGCGCACATCGGGGTCGAGCTGCTGCTCCTCATTGTCCACCGCGTCCTTGAGATAGGTGTAGCTCTCCGCGCCGATGATGTTGGCGACGAGCGCCGCGAAATCCGCCATCGCGCGCGGCATGGCGATATCGACGATATGCGCGCCGAGCTCCTCGAACATGGCGCAGGAAGCGTCATAGGCCGCCAGCACTTCGGCGTCGAAGGCGGGGCGCTCGGAGTCCGGCATGCGGGCGAGGCGCAGCCCCCGCACGCCCCGGCGCAGGCCCGAGGCCGCATCGGCGGGCGCGAGCCGCCGGGTCTTCGGGTCGCGCGGGTCGGGGCCTTGCATCGCCTCCAGCAGCCAGGCGCAGTCCTCGACGGCGCGGGCGAGCGGCCCCGGCGTGTCGAGCGTGTGGGAGAGCGGCAGCACGCCGTGGGTGCTGATCCGCCCGACCGAGGTCTTGAGCCCGGCCGTGCCGCAAAAGGCCGCCGGCAGGCGCACCGAGCCGCCGGTGTCGGTGCCGATGCCGCAGGGGATGAGCCCGGCGCCGACGCCCGCGCCCGTGCCGCTCGACGAGCCGCCCGGTATGCGGTGCGTCTCGCGGTCCCAGGGGTTCCAGGGCGTGCCGAGCGAGTTGTTGGTACCCCAGCCGCCATAGGCGAATTCGACCGTGTGGGTCTTGCCGATGACGATCATGCCGGCGGCGCGCAGCCGCTCGACCAGCGTGGCGGTCGTGGGCGAGATGCGCTCCTTCCAGATCGCCGCCCCGCCGGTCGTCACCCGGCCTTCCATGTCGCAGAGATCCTTCACGCCGATGGGGATGCCGTGCAGCGGGCCGATGCGGTGCCCGGCGCGGATCGCCCTGTGCGCGGCCTCGGCCGCCTCGCGCGCCTCGTCGGCATAGACGGCGGCGAAGGCATGCAGCTTCGGGTCGAGGCTTGCGATCCGGTCGAGGCAGGTCTCCGTCACCTCGACGGGCGAGAGCCGCCCGGCGGCGATCTCGGGGGCGAGCTCGTGGATCGGGGCGAAGGGGTCGGACATGGAACGGGGTCTCCTCGGGACGGCGGGCTTGAGCGCAGGATACGGCCGTCTCCCTTCCGGGGCGAGCCGCGCCCGCTATGGCGCCGGCAGCGCGGCGGGGATAGCATCGCGGGCGGACGGACAGAGCAGGGGAAGGCGGGCCCATGGCGGCATCTTTGAACGGCAGGGCGGCGGTCGTCGGGATCGGCGAGACGGCCTATTTGCGCGGGTCGGACAGGAGCGCGCTCGCGCTGCAATTGGAGGCGTCGCTCAAGGCGGTGGCGGATGCGGGCCTGGAGCCGAAGGATATCGACGGCATCCTGCCCTACGCTTCGGGCGCGGCCGTTGCCGAGGATTTCATCACCAATTTCGGCCTGGAGGACGTCACCTTCTCCGCGACCACGCCGATGGGCGGCGCGAGCTGCGTTGCGGCCATCCAGGCGGCGGCCATTGCCGTGGCGACGGGGCTTTGCCGCCATGTGCTGCTGCCGATCGGGCGGCGCGGCTATTCGGACTCGCGTGTGGCGTCCCGGGTCGCCGCCATGCCGCAATTCCATGTCGTCTCGGAGTTCGAGACGCCGTCCGGAACCATCGCGCCGGCGCAGCTCTACGCCCCGATGGCGCGCCGCCACATGGAGCTTTACGGCACCACGGCGGACCAGTTCGCGGAAGTCGCGGTCACCATGCGCCGCCACGCCATGCTGAACGACAACGCCATCATGCAGAAGCCGATGACGGTCGAGGACCATCACGCCTCGCGGATGATCTGCGACCCCTACCGGCTGTTCGACTGCTGCCTGGAGAGCGACGGCGGGGCGGCGGTGGTGATCTCGGGCGCCGAACGCGCGGCGGATACGCGCCGGCCGGTGCCGATCCTGGGCGTTGCCGAAGGCCATCCGGACTCGCCGAGCGTCATCACCCAGCGCCCGGAGATCACGCGCCTCGGGCTCGCCAAGGCCGCGCCGCGCGCTTTCGGCATGGCCGGCGTGCGCCCGGAGGATGTCGATGTCGCGGAGGTCTATGACTGCTTCACCTGGACGGTGATCTGCCAGCTGGAGGATCTCGGCTTCTGCGCCAAGGGCGAGGGCGGGGCCTTTGTCGAGGGCGGGCGCATCGGGCTGGACGGCGCGCTGCCGGTCAACACGCATGGCGGCCTGCTCAGTCAGGCGCATATCGTCGGCATGAACCATGTCTGCGAACTGGTGAAGCAGATGCGCGGCGAGGCGGGCCGCGCGCAGGTGGCCGACGCCGAAGTGGGGCTCGTCACCGGCTATGGAGACCTCGGCGACGGCTCGCTCGCCATCATGGGAGCGGCGGCGTGAGTGCCGCGCGCCCGCCAACGGGCGAAACGAAAATCGCGCGCCCGGTCCCGGAGCCGAGTATCGACTCGAAGCCCTACTGGGACGGGCTGAAGGAACGCCGGCTGCTGCTCCAGCAATGCGGCAATTGCGGTCTGGTCCGGCACTATCCCCGCCCGATGTGCGCCCGATGCCATTCGCTGGAGGTCCGCTGGATCGAGTCCTCCCGGCGGGGCCGGCTCCATAGCTGGACGGAGGTCCACCACCCCTTCGTGCCCGCCCTCCGCGACGAGATTCCCTATGTCATGGCGACCGTCGAACTGGAGGAAGGCGTGCGCCTGCAATGCCAGATGCTCGACGCGGACGCTGCCGCCCTCCGCCTCGACCTGCCGCTGGAAATCGTCTTCCGCGAAGTGCAGGATGGGCTGGTTCTGCCGTTTGCGCGGGTTGTTTAGACTACGAACGATGCCGGACCTTTCGAGACTTGAGGCCCTGATCGGACGCTTGGCCGAAATCGACTTCTCCCAAAGCAGCGAGCAGGACACGCGCGAAATCGCGGTGAATACCGTCATCGGAGAATTGGGCTGGGACACGCTCGACCGCAACGAGGTCGCCCGCGAATACTCGGTCCGGGGCGGGCGCGTGGACTACTGTCTTCGTAGCCAGGCGCACAATCTCGTCCTGATCGAAGTGAAACGGGCCGGCACGGACCTTACCGAGCATCAGGAACAGTTGCTGCGCTATGCCTTCGATGAGGGCGTGCCGCTGGCCGTGCTCACTGATGGCCTCGTCTGGTGGCTCTACTTGCCGACAGCCGGAACTAGCTGGGAACAGCGGTTGTTCTTCCGCGTGAATTTTCGCGAAGAGCAGCCCGATGCCTCGGCCGCGGCTCTTTATCGCTTCCTTAACCGCGATGGCGTAGTCAGCGGCGCAGCGCAGAGCGAAGCTGAGCGAGAGTTTGAAAGTCAGGAACGCGACCGTCGCATACGCGCAGCTTTGCAAGACGCTTGGCAGCGGGTGCTTGGTGATCCGAATAGCCTGTTGCGGGACCTGCTTGCTGAGGCAGTGCACGAGATCGCAGGCCACCAGCCCGATCAAGATATGATCGCTGACTTTCTACAGGGAATGCTCGGAAACGCTGGTGTAGGAGGTGTAGCGCCCGTTGTGCGGACGGCGCAATCTGGTGCGGGAAAGCCGGTACCAACACCAGAAGGGTGTTCGGTCGCTGTCGATGACGGTGATCTGCAATTGATCCAGCGACATACCTTGCCTATCGAGCTTGATCCATCTCCGCAGACTGTATTCCTGAAGGAGTTGCTCAGGACGAAGCGCGCATGGATCGTCGAGTTGCACCGGGATGGCGGCTATAAGGTGCGGTTGTGGGAGGCAACCAAAATGTCAGCCTCCTCCAGTGTTGTCGGGAATCTTAGAAGTCGTCCGCGCTACAGAGCGGGTAAGTGGCAACGGCTCGGAATTGTATCCCTGCGAGTGAGCATCGAAGAGCCGCACCAGTTCGGCCATGCGCCTGTAGGCTGCCCGAAGACATAGAAGGCCATCTTGAACGGCTCGCCAGGGCGACGGGCCGGACCAAGGCCTTCTACGCCCGCGAAGCCATTCTGGCGCATCTCGACGATCTGGAAGACCTGTATCTGGCCGGGCAGCGGCTGATCGACAACCGGGCCGGGCGGTCGCGGACCTATACGCTGGAAGAGGTGGAACGCGAACTTGGTCTGGAGGATTGACGCTCGGCGTCCCGACACTCTGTCCCATCCTCATCCTGAGTAGCGATCGCGTCAGCAGCCTGTCCTGAGCCTGCCGAAGGGGGGGTGCCCGCCGCCGTCCCTCGATACGCGGCTGGCGCCGCTACTCGGGATGAGGATGAGGCGCTTGCTGGCGCGCTTGCTGCTCAGGGGGCAAAGGGGCAGCGGGCGTCGAAGGCGCCATCGGTTCCGATAAACGGCCGTTGGTATCAGGATGAGGTTCGATACGCGCCTGCTGGCGCAGCCGCTACTCAGGGTGAGGAAGGGGGAGAGCGTCAGGCATTGTAGTCGAGCCCGAGATCGCGGAAGCGCTCCGGGTCCTCGGGCCAGCCCTCGCGCACCCTCACCGTCAGGAACAGGTGGACCGGCCGGTCCAGGGCCGCCGCCAGCTCCTCCTGCGCCGCCTTGCGCACGGCCCTGACGCGGGCGCCGCCCTTGCCGAGCACGATGGCGCGCTGGCTCGTCCGGCGCACATAGACCGTCTGGTCGATGCGCACGCCGCCATTGTCGAACTCCTGCCAGTCCGCCGTCTCCGTCGCGATGTCGTAGGGAATCTCGTCATGCAGGCGCAGGAACAGCTTCTCCCGCGTGATCTCGGCCGCGAGGAAGCGCAGCGGCGCGTCGGAGAGGTCGTCCTCGGGATAGAGCCAGGGGCCTTCCGGCATGCGCTCCGAGAGATGCGCCAGCAGGTCGTCCACGCCGTCGCCGGTCAGCGCCGAGACCATGAAGACATCGCTGAAGCCGCCTGTCCGCCAGAGCCCGTCGGCGCGCGCCAGCAGCCGCTCGCGGGCGACGAGGTCGATCTTGTTCAAGGCCAGCACCGCTGGCCCGCCGCCAGCCTTGAGGCCCGCGACGATGTCCGCCTCGCGGGCGCCCGGCCGGCGCGCAGCGTCCACCAGCAGCACGGCGATGTCCGCCTCCCCCGCAGAGCGCCAGGCGCGGCGCACCATCGCGCGCTCCAGCCGCCGGCGCGGCTCGAAAATGCCGGGCGTATCGACGAAGGCGATCTGCGCCGCGCCGTGGATGCGGATGCCGAGCATGCGCGAGCGCGTCGTCTGCGCCTTGGGCGTGACGATGGAGACCTTGGCGCCCACCAGCCGGTTGAGCAGGGTGGACTTGCCGGCATTGGGCGCGCCCACGAGCGCGACGAAGCCCGCCCGGCGCGCCGTCATTCCAGCCGCTCGAGCAGGGCCGCGGCCGCCGCCGCGGCGGCGGCGCGCTTGGAGCCGCCCGTCCCTCTCGCCCGCTCCCCGCTGGCCAGCGCGGCCTCGACCTCGAATTCGGGCCGATGCGCCGGCCCGCGCCGCGCGCAGACATCGTAGGCCGGCTGGCCGAGGCCGCGGGCGTGGCTCCACTCCTGCAGGCGGGTGCGCGGGTCGCGCTCCACTTCCGCATGGCGCTCGACCAGCGCCCGCCAGTGGCGGCGGACGAACTGCCGCGCGGCGTCCGGCCCGCCGTCGAGATAGAGCGCCGCGATGACCGCCTCGCAGGCGTCGGCCGCCGCCGTCGCCGCCATGCGCGCCCCGGCCGCGCCGGTGTCGCGCGCCCGCGCAAGCGCCTCGTCGAGGCCCGTTGCGGCGGCGGTCTCGACCAGCGCCTCGCGGCTTACCAGCACGGACAGCCGCCGTCCGAGCCCGCCCTCATCGACCTCCGGGAAGCGTTCGAGCAGCATCTCGGCCACGATGAGGCCCAGCACGCGGTCGCCGAGGAATTCGAGCCGCTCGAACGCGCCGTCCCGGCGCCCCGGCGCGCTCGGATGGGTCAGCGCCTGCCGGAGCAGGCCGGGATCGGCGAATTCATGGCCGAGCGCGGCGCGGAACCGGGCGTTCACGGGCCTATCGCGTTGAAAAGGCGCTCCCAGCGGACGCCGCCCGGATATCTCCAGAACTCCCAGAAGCTGGTGTCGTGGTCGAGGGAGAAGAACAGGATTTCCGCCCGGCCGACGAAATTCTCCGCCGGGATGACGCCCACATGGTTTGCGAACCGGCTGTCGGTGGAGTTGTCGCGATTGTCTCCGAGCGCGAAATAGTGGCCTTCCGGCACCTGGAAGACCGGGGTGTTGTCCGCATGGCCGGAATCGGTTTCCTCCAGAATCTCGTATGACCGGCCGTTCGGCAGGGTCTCGCGGTAGCGGATCGCGCGTTTCACGATGCCGTATTTGTCGCGGTAGTCCGTGGGCCCGATGCGCCCGCGCGCCACCGGCGCGCCGTTGATGAACAGGCGCCCGCTGCGCATCTGGATGGTGTCGCCCGGCAGGCCGACGACGCGCTTGACGAAGTCGATCTTCGGCGCGAGCGGGTTCTTGAACACCGCCACGTCGCCGCGCTCGGGGCCTTCCCCGAACAGCCGCCCCGGCCCCGGGATCAGCGGCAGGCCGAAGGGCAGCGAGTAGCGGCTGTAGCCATAGGAATATTTGGAGACGAAGAGGAAATCTCCGACCAGCAGCGTCTCCACCATCGAGCCGGACGGGATGGTGAAGGGCTCGAAAAGGAAACTGCGGATGCCAAGCGCGATGAGACCGGCATAGACGATGGTCTTGACGGTTTCTTTCACGAGCGCGGCAACCTGGACGGGGACATGCCGGCTCGCCGCCGGCGCGGACAGGGGCCGGATAGAACGCCGCCGGACGGCCGGCTGTCAAGCGGCGCCATTCGCCGCATCCCCCGGCACTGCGGTGATGATAACCAGGGCGTGGGCCAGCGGCGGCTCGTCGGTGATGGTGAGGTCGATGCGCGGGCTCGTGCCCGGCGGCAGCAGGCTTGCGAGCCGCCGGGCCGCCCCGCCGGTCAGCTGCAGGGTCGGGCGCCCGCCCGGCAGGTTGACGACGCCCATATCGCGCCAGTAGACGCCCTGGCGGAGCCCTGTGCCGAGCGCCTTGGAGCAGGCTTCCTTGGCGGCGAAACGCCGGGCGTAGCTCGCCGCGCGCAGCCGGCGCCGGTCGGACCGCCGCCGCTCCGCCTCGGTGAAGACGCGCCGGGTGAAGCGCTCGCCGAAACGCTCCAGCGTGCGCTCGATGCGGGTTATGTCGATCAGGTCGCTGCCGAGCCCGACGATCATCGCGCGCGGTCCATTGCCGCCCGCATTCGCCGGACCGCCCCGGCCAGGCCGGTGAAGATGGCCTCGCCGACCAGGAAATGGCCGATATTGAGCTCCGCGACCGCGGGAATCGCCGCGACGGGGCCGACATTGTCATAGGTCAGCCCGTGGCCGGCATGACATTCGAGGCCGAGTTCCTCCGCGAGCGCGGCGGCGGCGCGGATGCGCTCCAGTTCCGCCCGCTGCTCCTCCCCGGCCAGCTCGCAATAGCGCCCGGTGTGCAATTCGACGACGGGCGCGCCCAGCTCCACAGCCGCGCGAAGCTGTTCCGGGGCAGGCTCGACGAACAGCGAGACCCGTATGCCCGCCGCCGCGAGCGCCTCCACCCGGGCGCCCAGCGCGCCGCCCAGGCCCGCGGCGTCGAGGCCGCCCTCGGTCGTCAGCTCCTCGCGGCGCTCCGGCACGAGGCAGACGGCGTGCGGCCGGATGGCGGCGGCGATCTCCACCATGGCGGCGGTCGGCGCCATCTCGAAATTAAGCGGCGCCGGCAGTGCGTCCTTCAGCCGGCGCATGTCCCCGTCGCGGATATGCCGGCGGTCCTCGCGCAGATGCGCGGTGATGCCGTCCGCGCCGGCCTCGCAGGCCAGCAGCGCCGCGCGCACCGGATCCGGATAGGCCGTCCCGCGCGCATTGCGGACGGTTGCGACATGATCGACGTTCACGCCGAGCCTCGGTCGGTTGGTCATGCCTCGACATCCCTTGCCCGGGCGCGGGCGATGCGGCCGCGCCTGCGATTCTGGTAGGCGCGCACCAGCGGCGCCAGCATGATGAAGAAGGTTCCCCAGGCGACCGCGCCCAGCACGGCGCCGCCGACCGTCATCGCCAGCAGCAGGGGCTGCGCCGTCTCCAGGAAGGTGGCGAAGCGCCCGTCTATGCCGGCGTGGAAGGCGCGCCCCCAGGTTTCGGCGAAATTGACGCCCTCCGCGCCGAAGCCGAGCCATGCGCCGAGTTCGTAGGTGCCGACCCATATGAAGGGGAAGGTCCAGGGATTGCCCACCACTGTGCCGATGGCGGCCGCGAGCACATTCGAGCGCGTGGCGAGCGCAAAGATCGCGGCCATGATGAAATGCAGTCCCGGAAAGGGCAGGAACGAGGTGAACGCGCCCCAGGAAAATCCGGCGGCGAGCGAGTAGGGCGTGCCCGGAATACGGCTGAGGCGCATGGCGACATACCGGGAAGCGCGCCGCCACCCTCCGGACGGCCAGACCAAGGCTCCGATCCGGGACGATAGCCCCCGCCTTTGTTTGCGCCCCAGGATCGCCATGGCCGTCAGCGTTTCGCCCGCTTGACCGAGGCGATCTCCGGCCGGGCGCTGAGCGCCGCCATGATGTCGTTCAGATGCCGCGTGTCATTGACCTCGACATCGATCAGCATGTCGAAGAAGTCGGGCTGCCGGTTGACGAATTTAAGGTTCGAGATATTCGCCTGATTGCCCGCGATCAGCGAGGCCACATGGGCGAGCGTGCCGGGCTTGTTGGCGGCCGTCAGGCGCATCCGCCCGACATGGCCCGGTCGCTCCTGTTCCGGTTCGTCTTCCCAGTCCAGCTCGATCCAGCGTTCCGGCGTATGCGAAAAGCTCTCCAGCGTCAGGCATTCGTCGGTATGGACGGTAACCCCCTTGCCGGTTGTGATGATGCCGACGATCCGGTCGCCGGGAATCGGATGGCAGCAGCGGGCGAAATGCGTGGCGAGGCCGGGAATCAGGCCCCGGATCAGCAGCGGCCCGGGCCGTTCCCCGCGCCGCCGCCGGGCGCGCTCGATGGAGACCACCGTTTCGGTGTCGGCGTCGGGCGGCTCTTCGGGATACAGCGCCCGGACGACCTCCCGCGCCGCGATGCGCCCGTCGCCGATCGCGGCCAGCAGATCCTCCGGCGTGTCCAGTTCGCGCCCGACCGCGACAGGCGCAAGCTGGCGCTCGCGCCATATATGCCCGGCGTCGCGCATCTCGGTATCGAGAAGCTGGCGGCCGAGCTTGACGAACTCTTCGCGCCGGCGGAGCCGCGCATGCCGGCGAATATGCGCCCTGGCCTTGCCCGTGACGACGAACCGGTCCCATTCCGGGGTGACGCGCAGGCTGTTCGCCGTGGCGATTTCGACCCGGTCGCCATTGTTCAGCTCCGTGCGCAGCGGCATCTGCCGGCCGTTGACCCGGCCGCCGACGCAGCGGTCGCCGACCTCCGAATGGATGGCATAGGCGAAATCGACCAGCGTCGCCCCGGCGGGCAGGGCCTTCAGGTCGCCCTTGGGGGTGAAGCAGAACACCTGGTCCGGGAAAAGCTGCATCTTGGTGTGCGACAGGAATTCCTCGGGGCTGGACGCGTTTTCGAGGATGTCCAGGAATTGCTGCACCCATTTGTATTGCCGTCCGTCCTTGCCGCCGCCCTCCTGCTTGTAGAGCCAGTGGGCGGCCGCGCCGTTCTCGGCGAAGGCATGCATCTCGCCGGAGCGGATCTGCACCTCGATCCTGTGCCCGTCGGGGCCGATCAGCACGGTGTGCAGCGAGCGGTAGCCGTTCTCCTTCGGGTTCGAGATGTAGTCCTTGAACCGTTCCGGCACCGCGCGAAAGGCGGCGTGCAGATGGCCGAGCGCCTCATAGCACCGCATCGCGGACGCCACGACCACGCGAAAGGCCATGATGTCGGAGACCTGCTCCAGGGACACATCCTTGCGCTGCATCTTGGTCCAGATGGAATGCGGACGCTTGCGCCTGCCGGTGACCTCGGCTTCGAGGCCGGCCCGCTCGAGCGCCTGCGTCAGCGCCTCGATGAGGCTGTCCACCTGGCCGCCCCCCTCGCGGTCGAGGAGCTCCAGCCGCTGCGCGATGTTCGCCCGGGCGTCGGGCTGGAGCACGGCGAAGGCCCGGTCTTCGAGTTCCTCCTTCCAGTCCCGCATGCCGATCCGCTCGGCCAGCGGCACATAGATATCCAGCGTCTCCGCCGCAATCCGCCGCTTCTTCTCCTCCCCGGAGATGAAATGCAGCGTGCGCATGTTGTGCAGCCGGTCGGCCAGCTTGACCAGCAGCACCCGGATGTCCTGCGACATGGCGAGCACCAGCTTGCGCAGGTTCTCGGCCTGCCGGGTGTGCGCGGACCGGGACTCGATCTCGGAAAGCTTGGTGACGCCGTCCACGAGGCGGGCCACCTCGCTGCCGAACATGCGGCGGATATCGGCGAGCGTCGCGTCGGTATCCTCGACCGTGTCGTGCAGGAGCGCGGTGATGATCGAGGCGCTGTCGAGCCTGATGTCGGCCAGGAGCCCGGCGACTTCCAGCGGATGGGAGAAATAGGGGTCGCCCGAGGCACGGACCTGGTTGCCGTGCTGGATCATCGCATAGACATAGGCGCGGTTTATCAGCGGCTCGTCGGCATCGGGGTCATAGGCCCTGATGCGTTCGATCAGTTCGTACTGCCGAATCATCCGGCGAACCCGAATGCGCCTACCGCGCCCGGCGGCAGCAGTTCCCGCCAAGTCCGCGCATATGGTTTCCTAGCCGCTGTCGCGGGGCTGTTGTTCGCCGTCCTGCTGCGCCATCTCGCGCATAAGCGAGCCGATGTCGAGATCTTCCTCCACCGGGCTCCTGTCCGGGAGATCCGGGGCCGGCAGCATGTCGAGCGCGTCGCCCGGCTCTTCCTCTTCCTCGCGGTGCCGCAGCAGCCTGCGGATCTGGCCTTCCTCGAGCTCGTCGAGGGGGACGGTCTTCTCCGCGATCTCCCTGAGCGACACGACAGGATTCTTGTCCCTGTCGCGGTCCACGGTAATCTCCGCGCCCTCGGAGATGTCCCGCGACCGCTGCGCCGCCAGCATGACCAGATCGAAACGGTTCGGGACCCTGAGGACGCAGTCCTCGACGGTGACGCGCGCCATGGCTTCACTCGCTGCGAAATTGAACGATAGTCGCCGGAGTTATAGGCGGAACGGCGGTTGGCGGCAACCGCCCCGATGCGCCCGGCGCCGGCCCCGCGGACGCTCCGCCTCTATGGTGGACCAGCCCTCGCGGCGGCGGGAGCGCAGGACGCGCAGGCCCTGGCGGCGCAGCGCCAGGCGGAGCGGCGGCTCCTGCCGTTCGAGAATGCCGGACAGCACGACGAGGCCGCCGGGCGCGGCGAGGCGGGCGATCTCCGGCGCAAGCCGCAGCAGGGGCCGGTAGAGGAGATTGGCGAGGATCGCGTCATAGGGCGCGCGAGCGCGCAGCGCGGGATGGGCCGGCCCGTCCGCCAGCACGAGACGCAGGCGCAGCCCGTTGGCGCGCGCATTGCGGGCGAAGGGCGCGGCGACGGCAGGGTCGATGTCGCTGGCCGCGATGCGGACGCCCGGCCAGAGGCGCGCCGCGGCGAAGGCGAGGACGCCGGCGCCGGCGCCGAGGTCCAGCACGGCGCGCGGCCGCCCCGTCCGGCACCGGAGCCGGTCGAGCGCGGCCAGGCATCCCTCCGTGGTCGGGTGCGCGCCTGTGCCGAAGGCGTTTGCGGCGGCGACGCTGAGGCGCGCCGGCGCCGGCGGCAGCGCCGCGCCCGGGTCGCCTATGGCGATGCGTCCGACGCGGCGCACCGGCAGGCCCGCCTGGCTGTCCGCTGCCCAGTCGCGGTCGGCGAGCGGCGCCGTTCCGGGCGCCGGCAGGCCCTCCCCGGCGGCGCGGCGGGCAAGCGCGGCGGCGTCGGGCGGCGCGGCGGCCACGCCTTCCACCACGCAGACCTCGGCCAGCCAGATCTCGTTCGCCCAGCCCGAGTCCCGGCCGCCGAGTCCCGGCCGCGGCCGGTCGGCCGAAGAGAGTTCGAAGACGGAAACGGCATCGGCCCAGCCCTCGAACACGCGCTCCGCCGCCGCCGTCCGGTCCTCCGGGACGGTCAGCCAGGCCCGCCAGAGCGGGCTCAAAAGTCGATGCAGCGCCCGCCGATCTCCCAATCGCCGTAGCGCGTCGGGTCGGGTCTTTCGGGCGTCTCCGGCTTGTCCGCGCCGGCATCGTCGGGCAGCGGCCGGCGCGCGCGCCCGGATGCATGACCCTGGGTCTTCGGCTCGTCGGGGCGTGATTTGCGGGACATGGCTCCTACATATGGCATGCTGAAGCCCCTTGCCAAGCGGAGCCGCGACGCCCCATGCCGAACTTCGCCCGCACCGCGATCCTGCTCGCCGGCCTGACCGGCCTGTTCCTCGCCGTCGGCTACCTGCTCGGCGGCCCCGCCGGCATGGCGCTGGCGCTCGTCGTCGCGCTCGCCATGAACGCCTTCGCCTGGTGGAGCTCGGACCGGATGCTGCTGTCCATGTACGGCGCCGAGGAGGCGGACGAGCGGCGCGCGCCGGAGCTTTACGGCGCGGTCCGGCGCCTTTCGCAGCGGGCGGGCCTGCCGATGCCGCGCGTCTATGTGGTCCGCAACGACCAGCCCAACGCCTTCGCCACCGGGCGCAACCCGGAAAACGCCGCCGTCGCCGCCACCACCGGCCTGCTCCGGAGCCTGTCGCCGCAGGAGATCGAAGGCGTGATGGCGCATGAGCTCGCGCATGTGAAGAATCGCGACACGCTCATCATGACGATCACGGCGACGGTTGCGGGCGCGGTGTCGATGCTGGCGAATTTCGGCCTTTTCTTCGGCGGCGGGCGCAACAGCCCGCTCGGCTTCGCCGGCGCCCTGCTCGTCGCGATCCTGGCGCCGATGGCGGCCATGCTGGTGCAGATGGCGATCAGCCGGGCCCGCGAATACGAGGCCGACCGGCTGGGCGCGGAGATCTGCGGCGACCCGCTGGCGCTCGCCTCCGCGCTCGAACGCCTGGAGCGGGGCGCGGCGCGCATCGACAACCACGCGGCCGAGCGCAATCCCGCCACAGCCCATATGTTCATCGTCAACCCGCTGCACGCGCACAAGGCCGACAGGCTGTTCTCCACCCATCCCTCGACGGCGAACCGGGTCCGGGCGCTGCGGGACATGGCCCGCTCGCAGCGGCCGCGCCCCGCCGGGCGGGCCGGCGGCGCGCCCACGGGCGCCTCCTGGATGCAGGGGCCGCGCCGCAGGGGCCCGTGGGCGTGAGCGGCGGCGCGGCGCGCTCGCTTGCCCTCGACCTGCTGGCCTCCGTCCTGATCGAAGGCCGGCCGCTGCAAGACCTGCCGCCGGACCGGGGCAGCCCGGAGCAACGCGCCTTCGCGCGCCGCTTGGCCGCGACGACGCTCCGCCGCGCGGGCCAGATCGACGCGCTGCTGGCCTGCTTCCTCGCCCGGCCGCTGCCCCGCCGGGCGGAGCGGACCCGGCTGCTGCTGATGCTCGGCATGGCGCAGGTCCTGTTCGGGGACACGCCGGCCCATGCGGCTGTCGATACCGCCGTCGGCCTGGCGGAGCCGCGCATGAAGGGGCTGGTCAACGCCGTGCTGCGCCGCGCGGTCCGCGAGGGGCCGGCCCTGATCGGCGCCCAGGACGCCGCCCGGCTCAACACGCCGCCGCGCCTGCTGGCCGGCTGGGAGGCGGCCTATGGCGAGGATGCCGCCCGCGCCATCGCCGAGGCGCATCTCCGGGACGCGCCGCTGGACCTCACCCTCCGCCGCCCGGAGGCGCCGGGTCCGCTGCCCGAAGGCGAGACGACGCCGACCGGTTCGCTGCGCCTCGCCAGGCCCGGGGCCGTCAGCCGGCTGCCCGGCTATGAGGAGGGCGGCTGGTGGGTCCAGGACATGGCGGCCGCCCTGCCGGCGCGGATGCTGGGCGCGGTCGCGGGCGAGCGCGTGCTGGACCTCTGCGCCGCGCCCGGCGGCAAGACGGCGCAACTCGCCGCCGCCGGGGCGCAGGTGACGGCGGTGGACCGCGCGCCGGACCGGCTGGCGGCGGCGCGCGCTAATTGCGCCCGCCTCGGGCTGGAGGCCGCGTGGGTCGAGGCGGACGCGACCGAGTGGCTGCCGGACAACCCGTTCCCGGCCGTGCTGCTGGACGCGCCCTGCAGCGCCACCGGCACCATCCGCCGCCATCCCGACATCCTGCACCGGCGCGCCGGGCGGCGGCTCGACCGGCTGACGGTGCTCCAGGACCGCCTGCTCGCCGGCGCGGCCCGCGCCACGGCGCCGGGCGGGCGGCTCGTCTATGCCTGCTGCTCGCTGGAGCCGGAGGAAGGCCCGGAGCGCATCGCCGCCTTCCTCGCCGGGCGGCCTGATTTCGCGCTGGAGCCGGTCGCCTTCCCGGCCCTGCCGGAAGCCGTCGCGCCCGACGGCGCGCTGCGCACCCTGCCCTCCATGCTGCCCGAACGCGGCGGCATGGACGGCTTCTACGCCGCCCGCCTCGTGCGGGCGAGGTGAGCGCCAGGAAGCGTTCCAACTGCGATGACAGACAAACCGTCATATTATCTGTCACGATTACCCATAAAATGTGATAACCTGTTGTAAACAAGCTTCTTCTTGCGGGATTAAATGTGACAGGAAAGGTGACAGACAAGCGGCTGTATGAGCGAACGCATCCGTAGTTGACCTTCGCCTTCGATCTCGGGCGGCTGCAACACACGGACTGGCTGGCTCTTGGCGAGGCGGCGGCCATGATCGACCGGATCGCGGGCGCGCCGCTGGACCCGGACGTTGCCGAGGAGGTCCACAGGCTCTATCTCGCCAGGGGCGCGCTCGCCACCACCGCAATCGAAGGAAACACCCTTTCCGAAGAGGAGGCGCGCGGCGTCATCGACGAGACGGCAACGCTTCCGGCATCGCGCGCCTATCTCGGGCGGGAAATCCGGAACATCGTCGAAGCATGCGACTTTGTGGGGCGCGAGACTGCCGAGCACGGCCGTTTCGCACCGACCGTCGAGAGCATTGAGCAGCTGAACGCCATGGTTCTCCGCGGTCTCGAGGTCGAAGACCATGTCGAACCCGGGAAGGTCCGCGAGGTGAATATATCGGTCGGCAGCTACAGCTGTCCGGACCGCCGCGACGCGGTTTTCCTGCTGGCCCGGCTTTGCAAGGTGTTGAACGACTTTCCGTTGCCGGAGGAGAACCGCTACGCCTTCTCCATCCTCAAGGCGGTTTTCGCGCATCTCTATTTCGTCTGGATCCATCCCTTCGGCGACGGCAACGGGCGCACGGCGCGGCTGATCGAGCTGGCCATCCTGCTGGAGGCGGGCCTGCCGCAGCCCGCCTGCCACCTGCCGAGCAACCACTACAACCTCACGCGAACGGAATATTACCGCCGGCTTGCGAGGGCAAGCGAGCAGGAGCACGGCATATACGGCTTTGTCAGCTACGCGATCCGGGGATTTGCGGACGGGTTGCGGGAACAGGTCGAGGTCATACGGGAGCAGCAGGAATCGGTGGCGTGGATCAATTTCGTCCACGAACAGTTTCGCGAGAGCAGAGGCGCGGGAGTGCCGCGGCAGCGTGATCTGCTGCTTGCGCTATCGCGGCAGCCCGGCCCGGTCCCGGTCGGCCGCCTGGCGTCTCTCGACGCGGTGACCGCTTCGGTTTACGCCCTGCTTTCGGACCGGACGCTCCTGCGCGATGTCGAGGCGCTGGCGCGCCGCGGCGTTCTGTCGAGCGGCCCGGACGGCGTGCGCGCGAACCGGGAGCGCATCCGCGCCTTTCTGTCCTGGCGGAATGATCCGCCATCCTGAGGAGGCGTCCGCGTGGTAGATGCGGACGGAGACCATGTTCGACTCCGTCGGCCGGACAACGGCAGCAGAAGTCGACCTATCGAACATTGTCGGACCGGAGTATCATCGGGCGTGGCTGCCACTTTCGATACCCTCGCCGCCGCCGAAGCTCTGGAAGCGGCCGGCGTCAAGCCGGAGCATGCAAAAGCGCATGCAGCGCAACTACGGGCGGTGATCGACAGCGCAAGCGCCACTGCCGGCACGTACCGAGAATATCTTGCAACGAAGGCTGACCTTGCGTCGCTGGAAACGCGGCTGACCTGGCGCATGGTCGGCATCATGGTGGGGCTTCTGGCCGCGCAAGGCGCGTTGATCGTCGGATTGCTTCAGCCGGCTGCCCCGGTGAGACGGAAGAAGCCGGGATCTGTGCCCGTCACAGGCGGTAGATGCGGGCCGCGTTGTCGTGGTAGAGCGCCGCCTTTTCGTCTGCCGAATAACCGGCAGTCAGGCGCTTGAAGGCGTTCCAGAGCACCGTGTAGCTGCAGCTCACCTTCTCGACCGGGAAGTTGGACTCGAACAGGCAGCGCTCCGTGCCGAACAGCTCCAGGGTCGTCTCGTAATAGCGCCTTGAGGCGTCCATCAGCTCCTGGCTGGTCGGCGGGCGGGGCCGCTCATGCCAGCCGAAGCCGTTGACCTCCATCGCCAGCCCGCCGAGCTTGGCCATGACGTTCGGGCAGGCGGCGACAGGCGCCACGGCCTCGCGCCAGTCGGCGAACACCTCGTCGGCGCACCCGGCATAGGGGCCGATGCCGACGGGCCCGCCGAAATGGTCGAGGATGAAGGTCTGGTCCGGGAAGTCGCGGACGAGCCTCGCCGCCTCGCCGAGCTGGGTGTGGTAGCACCAGAGCTCGAAGGTAAGGCGCCTCGGCGCGAGATGGGCCATGCCGGCGCGGAAGCCGGCGCTGTCATAGAGGCCCGGCGGCGGCTCCGTGCGGTGGTTGGGCACCTCGGCGCTCTCATGCCAGGTGACGCCCTGCCGGATGCCGCGGAACCGGCCCCGCCCGGCCTCGATCTGCGCGTCCAGCACGGCCGCCGCGCTGTCGCCCCGGTCGAGATACGCCGTGCCGACAATGCCGGCGGCGATCCGCGCCGGGCCGTAGCCGCCGGAGGCCGACATGGCGGCGATGCCGTTCACGAACTCGGTCTCGCCGAGCGGGCGCATCTCCTCGGGCCCGTCCGCCCGGAACATCGCGCCGCATTCGATGAACACCGTGCTGACGACATTGTGGCCGCTCGCAAGGTCCTCCAGGAACTCGTCCAGCAGATAGCGCGGCTGGACATAGCCCGCGCGCGCATCCCAGAGATGGTGGTGCGGGTCGCAGATCGGCAGGTCCGGCTCCAGCGCGTCCTCCTCCGTCAGCGCCAGCCAGTCCGCATTGTCGCTCGCCATCCTCTCAGGCTCCTCTCTCGCCGTTTCGCGCGCGCAATTGCTGGCGCAGCACGTCTATGGGCATCGGCCCCCGGTCCGTCGGCATGTGCCAGAAGGTCCAGCCATTGCAGGCGGGCGCGCCCTGGACCGCGGCGCCGACGCTGTGGATCGAGCCGCGATGGTCGGCGGCGATCAGCGTGCCGTCGGCGCGCACCTTGGCGCTCAGCCGCCCGCTCCGGTCGGTCAGCACCTGCCCGACATCCAGCAGGCCCAGCTCCACCAGGGAACCGAAGGGGATGCGCGGCTCCGAGCGTTTCTCCGCAATGGCGACCGTTTCGGGGTCGGTCGCCGGCTCCACCCGGCGGATGCGCTCTTCCGCCGCCGCCGCATAGGCCTCGTCGCGCTCTATGCCGATCCAGCGCCGGCGGAGCCGCCTGGCGACCGCGCCCGTCGTGCCGGTGCCGAAGAAGGGGTCGAGCACGATATCCCCCGGCCGGCTCGACGCCAGGATGACCCGGTGGAGCAGGGCTTCCGGCTTCTGCGTCGGGTGCAGCTTGCGCCGGCCCTCCTTCAGCCGCTCGGCGCCCGTGCAGATCGGCAGCAGCCAGTCGCTGCGCATCTGCAGGCCGTCATTGAGCGCCTTTAGCGCGTCATAGTTGAAGACATAGCGCGTCTTCTCGCTGCGCGCCGCCCAGATGAGCGTCTCATGCGCATTGGTGAAGCGCCGGCCGCGGAAGTTCGGCATGGGATTGGACTTGCGCCAGACGACCTCGTTCAGCAGCCAGAAGCCGAGATCCTGGAGCGCCGCGCCGAGGCGGTAGATATTGTGGTAGCTGCCGATGGTCCAGAGCGCGCCGTCGGGCTTCAGCACACGCCTTGCGGCGGTGAGCCAGGCGCGGGTGAAGGCGTCGTATTCGGCGAGGCTGGCGAAGCGGTCCCAGTCTTCCTCGACGCCATCCACGCGGCTGTTGTCGGGCCGGTGCAGCTCGCCCCTGAGCTGGAGATTGTAGGGCGGGTCGGCGAAGACGAGATCGACCGACGCTTCCGGCAACGCCTCCATGACGGCGATGCAATCGCCGCGCTCGATATAGTCGGTTTTCAAGAAACGCCGCCCTCTCCTGCCGGCGGCGAGTTTGAGTCCCGCCGGGCCGCCCGTCAAGAATCTTTCGGAATCAGTAGCTTGGAAACGGGTTTGAAAGTGCGGCGGTGACAGGGGGTGGGGCCGAGGCGGGCGAGCGCGGCCCGATGCGCCGGCACGCCGTAGCCCGCATTCCGCGCCCAGCCGTAACCCGGCCAGTCGCGGTCGAGCGCGGCCATCCGCCGGTCGCGCGCGGCCTTGGCGAGCACGGAGGCGGCGGCGATGGAGAGCGAGGCCGCATCCCCGCCGATGACGGTGCGGACCGGGCAGTCGAGGGCGGGCGCATGGGCCCCGTCCACCAGCGCCGCCTCGGGCCGGACGGGCAGGGCGGCCGCCGCGCGCTGCATGGCGAGCAGCGTGGCCTGCAGGATGTTCAGCCGGTCGATCTCCTCCACCGACGCCTCGCCGAAGCCCGACTTCACCAGCCGCGTCAGCCGGCAGTAAAGCTCCCGGCAGCGCTTCGGCCCGAGCTTCTTGGAATCGTCGAGGCCCAGTTCCGCGACGGCCCGGCGGCTCGCCTCCGGCACGATGACCGCCGCCGCCATGACCGGCCCGGCAAGCGCGCCGCGCCCGACCTCGTCCACGCCCGCCACCGGCCCCCGCCAGGCCCCTTCCAGCGAAAAGTCCGGCATGTCAGAGCTCCAGCCGCAATTGCGCGCCGGGCGGGCGGAAGCGTGTGTCGTCCAGCGCCCCGTAGCCGCGCGCGAGGCCGAGCCGGCGGCAGGCTATGGCGAAGCGCTGCGAGATCGTCTCGGCATAGGCGCCCTCGCCCTTCATGCGGGTATGGAAGGCGCTTTTGTAGAGCGGCCCGCCGCGCATGTCGCGCACGCGCGAGAGCACGCGCGCCGCGCGGTCCGGCGCATGGGCCTCCAGCCATTCGCGGAACAGGTCCGCGATCTCCAGCGGCAGGCGCAGCAGCGTGTAGCCCGCGCTCCCCGCCCCGGCATTTCGGGCCGCCTCCAGCACCGCCTCCAGTTCATGGTCGTTCAGCGCCGGGATGATCGGCGCGAAATTGACCGAAACCGGCACGCCCGCCTCCCGCAGCCCCGCCACCGCCTGCAGCCGCTTCGCCGGCGCCGAGGCGCGCGGCTCCATGCTGCGCGCCAGCCGCCCGTCCAGCGTCGTGACCGACATGGTGACATGGGCGAGGCGGTCCGCCGCCATGTCCGCCAGCAGGTCCCGGTCGCGCAGCACGAGGGCGGATTTGGTGGTGATCGAGACCGGATGCCGGCAGCGGGCGAGCACCTCCAGAACGCCGCGCATCACGCGGTAGCGCGTCTCGATGGGCTGGTAGGCGTCGGTATTGGTGCCGATGGCGAGCACCCGGCAGCGATAGCCGGGCCGCGCCAGCTCCTTTTCCAGCAGCGCGGGCGCGGTCGGCTTGGCATAGAGGCGGCTCTCGAAATCGAGCCCCGGCGAGAGGCCGAGCCAGGCATGGGTCGGCCGCGCATAGCAATAGATGCAACCGTGCTCGCAGCCGCGATAGGGGTTGATCGAGCGGTCGAAGCCGATATCCGGCGAGTCGTTGCGGGTGATGACCCTGCGCGGCGCCTCCTCGGTCACGGTGGTGCGCAGCGGCACCGGCTCCTCCGCGGCCGTGCCCCAGCCGTCGTCGAACGCCTCCGCCCGCTCGCGCTCGTAACGCCCGCTCCGGTTGCTCGCCGCCCCGCGTCCCTTCCGGATCGTCTGCATGCGGGAACGATACCGGATTATGAGAACAAATCAAGAAATTTCTGCGCCGAAGCAGGGGCCGGGCGCCGTCCTTCGATACGCCGCTTCGCGGCTACTCAGGATGAAGAGGGGGAAGGAAGCCTGTCATTCGATACGCCTTCCCTTCGACATGCTCAGACAGGCTCTCTGGTCGGCTACTCAGGACGAGGACAGGGCGGCTGCTCTCCTTGTCGTTCATCCCGAGCAGCAGCCGCGCCAGCGGGCCTCCCCCTTCCTCGTCCTGAGTAGCGACCGCGCCAGCGGGCGCGTATCGAAGGACGCCGCGCTGTCCGTGAAAGGAGGACCGCAGACGCCGCCGCCCCCCATCGGATGCGCCACGGGCATGACGGGCGCGTTCCGAACTTCGTCGTCAGTGCAGTGCGCCGAGCCGGGCGGCTTGCTTGCGACCGGCTTCCCGAGCAGCCGCCGCCGGGACAACCACCTTGCCGTCGCCGGGGTCATGCGCGCGAAGTTCTTTGCCGACCCCTGAGCTTGCGGATAGCATCCGGCTTGCGATGCGCGGCGCAAGGGCTGGCGAGGAGCGGAGCGGTGGCGGATCTTCACGGGTTTCTGAGGCGTATTCCGAAGGCGGAGCTGCACTGCCACCTGCTCGGCACCGTGCGTAAGCAGACGATGAAGGCGATGGCGGCCCGCAACGGGGCGCGCACGACGGAGGACGAGATCGAGGCGTTCTATGTCCGCGGCGAGAAGCCGGTCGGGGTGCTCGCGATCTTCCGCGAGATGGAGGCGCATATCCTGAAGACGCCGGCGGACTTCCGGCAGATCGCCTGCGAATATCTGGAGGACGCCGCCGCCCACACGGTCCGCTATGCGGAGATCTACTGGAACCCGACCGGCAATCTCCGCCATACGGGCCTCTCCTACCGGGAGCTGCAGGCCGCCATCCTCGCCGGCATGGCGGAGGCGGAGCGCGGTTTCGGCATAAGCAGCAATCTCATTCCGAGCATCGACCGGGAGGCCCCGCCCGAAGACGCGGCCCGGATGGTGCGCCTGATGATCGCCGACCGCGACCCGCGCGTGCCCGGCATCGGCATCGATTACCGCGAGGTGGACAATCCGCCGGAGAAATTCGCCGAAGCCTACCGGCTCGCGCGGGAGGCCGGCTTCCGGCTGACGGCGCATGCGGGCGAGTTCGGCGAGCCCTGGACCAATGTCGCGGCGGCGCTCGACCTGCTGAAGGTCGAACGGCTCGACCACGCCTATACGGTCCTCGACAATCCGGAGTTGACGGCGCGCTGCGCGGCCGAGGGCATCGTCATCACCGTCGTGCCGACCAACAGCTATTATCTGCGCACGCTCGACAGGGAGGCATGGGCCGAGGCGCATCCCATACGCCGCATGGGACCCGCCGGGCTCCGCATCCACCCCAATACGGACGACCCCGCCTTCCACCTGACCGACCCGACCCGCTGCTGGATGAGCATGGTCGCCGATTTCGGCTATGCGCCGGCGGACCTCCGCGGCTTCATGCTGAACGGCCTCGACGGCGCCTGGATCGACGACGGGCGCCGCGAGGTCTGGAAACGGGACTGGGCCGCCGAGTTCGACCGCCTTGCGGAAGAGCACGGGGTGGCCGTCTAGCGCGGAAGCGGCCCGCCTTGCGCCGCGAACCGGGACAGAACCGCCGGCCGGGCGGGCCCCGCATCCTGATCCTGGGCGGAACGGGCGAAGGGGCGGCGCTGGCGCGCGCGCTGGAGGGCCGCGCCGAGGTGACGAGTTCGCTTGCAGGCCGCACCCGGCGTCCGGCGGCCCTGGCGGGCCGGGTGCGCACGGGCGGCTTCGGCGGCGCCGAGGGCCTTGCGCGCTATCTTCGCGAGCAGCGCATCGAGAGGCTGATCGACGCGACGCACCCCTTCGCCGCGCGCATCTCCGCCCATGCGCGCGCCGCGGCCGGGCGGGCGGGTGTGCCCCGGCTCGCGGTCTTGCGTCCGATGTGGCGGCGGGAGCCGGGAGACCGCTGGATCTGCGCAGACGACGCCGGCGAGGCCGCCCGGGCGCTGGCCGACCTGCCGGACGCCGTGTTCCTGACGCTCGGCCCGGGCGACCTGGACGCTTTTGCGGGCTTCAGCGGCCGGCGCTTCGTGCTGCGTCGCATCGACCCCGGCCCTTCGCCGCTGGAAGGCGCAGCGGTCGTGCTGGCGCGCGGGCCGTTCGACCTCGCGGGCGAACGCAGGCTGTTCGAGGATTACGGCATTCGCACGCTGGTGACGCGGGCCTCGGGCGGCGCGGCCACCGAAGCCAAGATCGCCGCCGCCCGCGAGTGCCGGATGCCGGTCGTGATGATCCGCCGCCCGCCGCCGGAGCCGGGGCCCAGCGTTTCCTGCGTCGAGGATGCGGTCGAGTGGGCGCTCAGCAGCGCCGGCAGCGGATTTTCCTGAACACCTTGTCGCGGTCGCCGTCCACGGCCAGCCAGTCCAGCAGGCAGCGCAACGCCTTGCCCCGGTCCGGCAGCCGGTAGTCCTTCACCACGTCGTCCAGCAGCGTGAGCATGTCGGGATTCAGTTCGACCTCGACCGTCACCTTGTCACCGGCCATCGCCTTGCCTCCGCGTTAGAGCAGCGTTGCCGCCAGAATGACCAGCAGCAGGATCACCCCGCCCGTGGACCAGCCGAGGAACCTGCAGAAACCGCCCCAGATATGCTGGTGGCGCGCCTCTTCCGCCGCCGCATTGTATTCCGCCATCGGACGCAAACCTCCCCGTGAGACAAGCCGTCGGCACTATAGCCGGACGCCTGTTGCCCTCACTGCGACGGATTGACCGGCGGACGGTCCGAATCGACTGCCACGACCCGCTCCTTCTCCACTTTCACGCGGCCTTCCGCGATCCAGCCTACCGCCATCGGCAGCACCCGGTGCTCGCGCGCAAGCACGCGGGCGGCCAGCGTCTCTTCCGTGTCGTCGGGGCTTACCGGCACCGCCGCCTGGAGGATGATCGGCCCGGCGTCCAGCTCCGCGCGGACGAAATGCACCGTGCAGCCATGCCAGCGCACGCCGGCCTCCAGCGCGCGCCTGTGCGTGTCGAGGCCCCGGAAGGCCGGCAGCAGCGAGGGGTGGATATTGATGCACCGGTCGCGCCATCGGTCCACGAAACGCGGCCCCAGCACGCGCATGAAGCCCGCCAGCACGACGAGTTCCGCGCCCGCAGCCCGGAGCTCGCCATCCAGCGCATCCTCGAACGCCTCGCGGTCGGCGAAATCGCGGTGCGGCACCGTCCGGACGGGCACGCCGGCCGCCTCCGCCCTGGCGAGGCCGAGAGCGCCGGCGGTATTGGAGACCGCAAGCACGACGTTCCAGGAAGCTATATCCGCGTCCAGCAGGGCTTGAAGGTTGCTGCCCCGGCCGGACAGCAGCACGCCGACCCTTACCGCTGCCATCCTTCCAGGCCATCAAGGCGGACATCCTTGCCTTGCACGACCTCGCCGATGCGGAACACCGTCTCGCCGGCGGCTTCGAAATCCGCCGCCAGCGCGTCGGCACAGTCGGGCACCACGGCGACCGTCATGCCGATACCGCAGTTGAAGGTGCGGGCAAGCTCTTCCGGTGCAACCCGGCCCGCAAGCCACTCGAAGACGGGCGGCAGGGGCCAGGCGGCGCAGTCGATCCGCATGGCGAGGCCTGCTGGCAGACTGCGCGGCGGGTTCTCGACCAGACCGCCGCCGGTGATGTGCGCAAGCGACCGGACGCCGCCTGTCGCCATCGCCGCCAGCACGGGGCGGACATAGATGCGCGTCGGCTTGAGCAGGGCCTCGCCGAGCGTCTCTTCCGAGAAGGGCGACGGGCCGGCGAGATCGAGGCCGTCGCGCTCGACGATCCGGCGGACGAGCGAGAAACCGTTAGCGTGCAGGCCGTCCGAGGCCAGGCCCAGCACGATGTCGCCCGGCCGGGCACCGGGTTCGCTCATCCGCTCGCGCTCGACCGCACCAACGGCGAAGCCCGCAAGGTCGTAGCGTCCTTTCGGATAGAAGCCCGGCATTTGCGCCGTCTCGCCGCCGATCAGGACGCAGTTGGCGGCGATGCAGCCCTCCGCGATTCCCTCCACCACGGCCGCCGCTGCATCGCCATCGAGCGCCCCGGTGGCGAAATAGTCGAGGAAGAACAGCGGCTCCGCCCTCTCCGCGACGAGGTCGTTGACGCACATCGCCACGAGGTCGATACCGACGCCGCGATGGCGCCCAAGCGCCTGGGCGATCTCAAGTTTGGTGCCGACCCCGTCCGCGGAGGCGACCAGCACCGGGTCGCGGAAACCGGCCTCGCGGAGGTCGAAGAAGCCGCCGAAGCCGCCAAGCTGCGCCCCTGCGCCCGGGCGTGCCGTCCGCGCCGCCTTTGGCGCGATGCAGTTCACCAACGCATCTCCGGCGTCGATATCGACGCCGGCATCATAATAGTTGTACTGGTGGCGGCCTGAAGGTCCACGATCCTCAAGCGGTTTCCCGTCAACCGAGGAGGTCATTTGTTCAGATGGACTGGTGACAAGCGACCTAGCTTCATCGCACAACATCTTGTATCCACCTTCCCTCGGTTACAACATGTTGATTCGGACTGAATCACAGTATTCGGGTAGTTGCAATAGCCAACATGATCGCCACAGCAGCATCGAATCGTGCAAGACTCGCCAATGAGTGTTTACAAGATATTCCAACGGACTTTCGACGATGGACATTCCACACCACTGCACCGCGCCGTTCCGTGGAATCATCCCCCCGCTAAGGCAAGCCACCATAGCCGGAAACGACACGCTATTGCTACGAGCGATTGCCTGCTGCGACCGATTGCCCAGCCGGGCGCTTTTTTCAACGCAAGCCCGACCTCCTCAGAAACAGCGCGCATCCAGCAGCACCTGAGGGTTGCTGGCCCGGCCAGACAGCAACGCGCCAACCGGTGAAGAAGGCACCCCAACGCCTCGCCCAAGCGGCCGGCCGCCTTGTATGTCGCGCCTTCCCTGCTCGCCATGTCACCTCGGGGGCGGTATAGTCCGGGCCGACAATATCCATCGGGCGAAGAGGCGCAATGCGAGCGTTGTTCGGGCCGGCGGCGGCAACGACGCCGCCATCCCTGCGATCCGCCGCGTTGCGCGCGGCGGCGGCGCTGACGCCGCCATCCCTTCGGTCCGCCGCGTTGCGCGCGGCGGCGGTGATCCTTGCGGCGCTTGCGGTCCTGTTGCCGGGCGGGCCGGCCGCCGCTGCGGTCGATCTCTTTACGGTGCAGGACATCTCCGTGGACGCGTCGGCGCCCTCGACCGCCGAAGCGAAGCAGGCCGCCATGGCTGAGGCCCGCGCGGAGGCTTTCGATACTCTCCTGCGCCGCCTGACGCTTCGCAGGGACCAGGACCGGCTGCCGGAGGCGGACTCCGGGACCGTCGCGGCGGCGATGCGCAGCGTGCAGGTGCTGGAAGAGCGCCAGTCGCCGGTGCGCTATATCGCGCGCGTCTCCATCGGCTTCCACCCGGAGCCCGTGCGCACGCTGCTGCGGGAAGCCGGTATCCCGTTCTCGGAGGCCGTGAGCGGGCCCGTGGCCGTCTTTCCCGACTATGACTGGGGACCGTTGCGCCACCTGTACGAGGACGCCACCCCCTGGCGCGCGGCCTGGGCGCAGCGCCCGGCGGCGAACGAGCCGGTGC
>JAJECF010000145.1 GCA_022822125.1 Alphaproteobacteria bacterium | reverse complement strand
TATCCCCTGCCACCAGTCTCGTATCCGCGCTCATGGCAAAACTCCTTGCGCGAACCTGTCAGGTGAGGAACCGAGTGCGTCAGTCGCGCACGCTCGGGTCTGTGGGGGGCGGGGCTCGGTAACGACCCCGCCTACCCGGCCCTTCAGGTCCAGCACGAGGCTGCGCTTGTTGCGCGCCTTGGTGAGGATGCCGGCCGCCATGCCCCGGTTGCGGCCGGGCCCGACCTGGCGGCTGATATCGCCTCCCGGCGGCTCGACCTTGACCACATCGGCGCCGTAATCGCCCATCAGCTGGGTGCAGTAGGGGCCGTACATCACCGTGGTGAGGTCGATGACGCGCAATCCGGCAAGCGGTCCGGACATTCTGGTCCTCCGGTTGTTTCGTATATTCTGGCCCGCAGGCCGAAAGCGGGGAAGGCCCGCCGTCAGCCCGTCTGGGCGCGGTGCCTCAGCAGATGGTCGGCGAGCACCAGCGCCATCATCGCCTCGCCGACCGGCACGGCGCGAATGCCGACGCAGGGGTCGTGGCGCCCGGTGGTGACGATCTCGACGGCCTCGCCCGCCTCGTTGACCCCCCGGCGCGGAATGAGGATCGAACTGGTCGGCTTGACCGCGAAACGCGCGACCACCGCCTGGCCGGTGGAGATTCCGCCCAGCACGCCGCCGGCATTGTTGGACAGGAAGGCGACGCCGCCTTCGCCGTCCGGGGCCATCTCGTCATGCGCGGCCTCGCCGCGTTTGGCGGCGGAAGCGAAGCCGTCGCCGATCTCGACGCCCTTGACCGCGTTTATGCTCATCAGCGCCGCGGCGAGGTCGCTGTCGAGTTTGCCGTAAACCGGCTCGCCGAGGCCGGCCGGCGCGCCCTCCGCGACAATCTCGATAACGGCGCCCACCGAAGAGCCGGCCTTGCGCACGGAGTCCAGATAGTCCGCCCACTCCTCCGCCGCCGCGGCGTCGGGGCAGAAGAAGGGATTGGCGCCGACCGCATCCCAGTCCCAGCGGGCGCGGTCCACGCTCTTTTCGCCCATGCGGACCAGCGCGCCGCGTATCGTCACGCCCTCGCCCAGCACCTTGCGCGCAATGCCGCCGGCCGCCACCCGCATGGCGGTTTCGCGGGCCGAAGACCGCCCGCCGCCGCGATAGTCGCGGATGCCGTATTTCTTCCAGTAGGTATAGTCGGCATGGCCGGGGCGGAAGCGGTCGGCGATCTTCGAATAATCCCGGGAGCGCTGATCGACATTCTCGATCGCGAGGCCGATGGGCGTGCCCGTCGTCTGCCCCTCGAACACGCCGGAGAGGATCTTCACCCGGTCCGGCTCGCGGCGCTGGGTGGTGAAGCGGGACTGGCCGGGCCGGCGCTTGTCGAGCCAGACCTGCAGGTCGTCTTCGGCGAGCGGAATGCCGGGCGGACAGCCGTCCACGACACAGCCTATGGCCGGCCCGTGGCTCTCGCCCCAGGTGGTGAAGCGAAAGGCCTGTCCGAAGCCGTTGGAGGCCATCAGCCGTATTTCGGCTTGAAGCTCGCCAGCAGGTCGGCCGTGTCGCCCGTCCGATGCGGGTTCATCATGCCGACGGTGTGGTAGCCGCAATCCACATGATGCACCTCGCCGGTGACGCCGGCGCTCATCGGGCTGAGCAAATAGAGGGCGGACTGGCCGATCTGCTCCAGTGTGACATTGGCCTGCAGTGGCGCGTTCAGCTCGTTCCACCTCAGGATGAAGCGGAAATCGCCGATCCCGGACGCCGCCAGCGTCTTGACCGGCCCCGCCGATATGGCATTGACGCGAATCCCGTCGCTGCCGAAATCCGCCGCCATGTAGCGCACGCTCGCCTCCAGCGCCGCCTTGGCAACGCCCATCACATTATAGTGCGGCATCACCTGTTCGGCGCCGTAATAGGTGAGCGTCAGCATCGACGCCCCCGCCTCCATCAGGGCCGACGCCCGGCGCGCAAGGTCCGTGAAGGAGAAGCAGGAAATGTCGAGCGACATGCGAAAGTTCTCGCGCGTCGTATCGACATAGCGGCCCTTGAGCTGGTCCTTGTCCGAAAACGCGATGGCGTGGACGATGAAATCGAGTCGGCCCCATTCCGCTTCGAGCGTTTCGAACAGGGCGTCCATGCTGGCGTCGTCGGCGACATCGGCCGGCAGGACCAGCGATGCGCCCAGCGATTCGGCAAGCGGGCGGACGCGCTTGGCGAGCGGTTCGGTCTGGTAGGTGACGGCGAGTTCGGCGCCGCTGCCGGCCAGCGCCTGTGCGATGCCCCAGGCGATGGAGCGGTCGTTGGCCATGCCCATGACGAGCCCGCGCTTGCCGGCCATGGCGGCCGATAATACGGTCATGTCGTTCTCCGGCGTCCGGATCGGATCAGCTTTCGCCTCCGGTTGCGACCAGCCGCCAGTTAGGATCGGGCGAGCGCGTGTCGCGGGCGAAGGTCCACACGTCGGTGATCTCCTCGATGGCATTGGTCGCGCCGGAAAGCGTCTGCCCCTCCGAATCGCGCAGCACGCCAACCTGTTCGGAGACGAAGCGGACTGTGGCCCAGGCTTCGTGGCTGTCGAGCCCGGCATCGGTGAGTTCGGCTTCCTTGATGCCGATCAGCGTCGCTTCGAGGATGTGGCCCTTCTCCTCCCGGTCGGCGATGGTGCGCTCGAAATTGCCGAACACCTCCGCGCTGGTCAGCGGTCGGAGCGTGTCGCGGTCGCCGCCGGCGAAGGCGTTGACGATCATTTCGAATGCGGCGCGCGCGCCGCCGGCGAACAGTTCCGGATCGAAGCTCGCGTCCACGCCCCGGATTTGCCTTATGCCGTCTCCGAGCGGCGTGCCGTCGCTTTCCTCTTCCTCGCCCTTGTTGCGGTCGGGCAGAGCAATCACATTGTCGTTGGAGTTCGCGTCGCCTGCGGCATTCGGCTCCGCTTGCGGGGGCGCCTGGTGGTGCCCCTGGCGCCGGCCCAGAACGCTGCGCAGCCGGAAGACGAGGAACGCCGCCACCATGGCGAAGAACAAAAGGTCGAAGAACGGAATTCCGCCGTCCATGGCGCTCACCACCGGCCTTGACGGCCGATCCTTTCACTCGATTGACCAGAGATAAGCCCAAGTCTAGGAAAGGGCAAGTATGGCCTTTGCAATCCTTTTGGCGCTGATCGGGGTTCCGCTGATCGAGATCGCCGTCTTCATCGAGGTCGGCGGCTGGATCGGGCTGTGGCCGACGCTCGCCGTCATCCTGCTGACGGCCGTTGCCGGGACCTGGCTTATCCGGGCGCAGGGCATCGGCGTGCTGATACGCGCCAGGCGGACGATCTCCGAAGGCGCCGCGCCGCTTCGCGAGATGTTCGACGGCGTGTGCCTGATCGTGGCGGGCGCTTTCCTGCTGACGCCGGGCTTCGTCACCGACGCCGCCGGCTTCCTGCTGCTGCTGCCGCCCTTCCGGGACCTTGTGGCGGGCTGGGCCTGGCGGCGCTGGGGCGGCGAGGTCCGCGTCCGGCAGGGCGGCGGACGCATTATCGAGGGCGATTATCGCGACGACACGCCGGGGGAGCCCAGATGATCCTGCTGCGCCACGGGCAGACGCTGTGGAACCTGCATTACGGCCGGACGCGCATGGACCCGGGCCTGCCCGATCCCGGGTTGACGGAGGAAGGGCGCCGGCAGGCCGAAGCCGCCGCCGCCGCGCTCGCCGGCCGCGGCGTCTCGCTGCTGTTCGCGAGCCCCTACCGGCGCACGCTGGAAACGGCGGCGACGGTTGCGGCGCGTCTGGATGTCCCGATTTTCGTGGAGCCGCTGCTGCGCGAGCGGGCCGGCTTTTCCTGCGATATCGGAACCCGCGCCGGCATGCTGGCCGAAGCCTGGCCGGACCTGGATTTCTCCGCGCTCGACGAGCAATGGTGGTGCGACCTCGGGGAAACGCATGAGCGGGTGCTGGCCCGCGCCCGCGCTTTCCGCGCCGCTGTCGCCGAGCGTCCGGACCGCGACGGCATATGCGCCGTGACCCATTGGGGGGTGATCCGTGCGCTGACCGGCGAGACCGTGGAGAACGGCGCGATTCGTGACCACGACCCTTTCGGTCCGCTTCCGCCCGTCGCCGTCGCGTGCTAGACGGAATGCACCGAGCGGGAAGGCGGCGGCCATGAACGGGAACGGCGCGAATGGGGCGACCGATACGCCGCAGCGGGTGACCGTCAGCGCGCAATATGTGAAGGACCTCTCCTTCGAGAGCCCGAACGCGCCGATGAGCTTCAGCGAACTCGACACCCGGCCCGAGATCGGCATCGACCTCAATGTCGAGGCGCGCCCGCTGCAGGACAACCATTTCGAGGTCGTGCTGCATGTCACGGCGCGGGCGAAGCGGGGCGAGACGGTCTTGTTCCTTGTCGAGCTGTCCTATGGCGCGGTTGCGTCCGTGCCGCCCATGCCGGACGAGACGCGGGCCAGGGCCATCGGGTCCGAAGTGCCGAAGCTGCTGTTTCCTTTCGCCCGCGGCATCGTCGCCAATGCGGTCCGCGACGGCGGCTTCCCGCCCTTCCTGATCGACCCCATTGATTTCGACGCGCTGTTCGCGCGCGCCTCCGCCGCCGCCCAGGCCGGCGACAGGCCGCAGGAGGCGGCGCGCGAAGAAGGAGGCGGCGATTAGCGCGGAGCGGGAATTCTCGCCGCCTGCCGTGGACGAAGCGGAGTTCCGGGGCGAGCTGCTGCGGTCTTTCTTGCGCGGCGCGGCCCTCATGGGGCTGCTGACGACCGGCGCGGTCGGCGGGCTCTACTATCTCTACTACCTGATGAGCACCGGCCGGATGGAGCATTTCCCCCTCGTCTGCGGCGCCATCGGCCTGGAATAGGCGTTAATCTCCCGGCAGGAAGGCGAGGAGTTCGGCGAGCAGGTCGTCGGGCGCTTCCTCGGGGATGAAATGCCCGCAATCGAGCGCGCGACCCTTTACCTCTTCCGCGCGGCCGCGCCAGACCTCCATCATGTCGAGCTTCGCCCCGGTCTGCCAGCCCGGCCGTTTCGCCATGTCGCCGCCCCAGAGCACAAGCACCGGGCAGGCGAGCTTGCGGCTCCGGTCGGCGGCGTCATGCTCAAGGTCGAGCGCGACGGCGCGGTAGTCGGCGCACATGGCGCGCACGGTTTCCGGGTCGGAGAAGCAGCGCAGATAGTCTCGGTAGGCCGCTTCGTCGAAGGCGTCCGGAACGGCGCTCCACTGGTCGAGGAAGAAATCCAGGAACAGCTTCGGGTTGGCGGAGAACACGGTTTCCGGCAGGGGCGGTGGCTGGCGCATCAGGTTCCAGTGGAACCAGGAGAAGGCGAGCGAGGCGTCCATATTCTCGAAGGCTTCCAGAGACGGGACGACATCGAGGGCGGTGAAGCTCCGCACGCGCTCCGGATAGTCGAGCGCGAGGCGCAACCCGACGCGCACGCCCCGGTCATGGCCGATGAGATGGAAACGGTCAAACCCGAGCGCCTGCATGACCGCCGCCTGGTCGCGGGCGGAGGTTCGCTTGCAGTAGGCCATGTGGTCGTTTGCATCGGAGGGCGGTTTGTCGCTATCGCCGTAGCCGCGCAGGTCCGGGCAGACGACCGTGAACCGTTCCGCAAGGCGGGGCGCGACCTTGTGCCATTCCGCATGGGTCTGCGGGTAGCCGTGCAGCATCAGCA
>JAJECF010000001.1 GCA_022822125.1 Alphaproteobacteria bacterium | reverse complement strand
GCCCGAAATACACCTCGACCTCGGGCCGGAACCGTTGCACGGCGCGCAGATACGCGTCCTGGCGCTGCGGCTTGGACGGATCGCCGGGCGTTCCCGAGACCCTCGCCGTGAAGTACTTCACGGCGACGATGTCGTGTCGCGGCTGCAGCACCTTCCCGAACAGGGCGACCGGATCCAGCCACCGCCACGGCGTTCCCTTGAGGGCGCCATAGTAGAGGTTGAACCCGTCCACATAGACGAAGGTGCGCATCGCGGACCGCCCAAAAAGCAGGGGCCTCCGAAGAGGCCCCGCGCCCTGCGGTCGAAACCGCAAGGGGTGTTGCCGGCAATCCATGCCCGTCCGCCGGAATTATCAAGCGCGTTCGGCCGGCAGGGAGGGTGCCCGCCCGCGTGGCCCGAGGCCGCGCCGTCACAGCCCGAGGTCCATGCCGCCCCGGCCGCGGTCGCGCACCGGCGTTTCCGGCTCCTTCGCGGGCGTGTTCGAGGGCGTTCCTTCCGTCCCGCGGTCCTTCGCCATTGCCGAACCGGCGCCCCGTTCGGACCGGCGCTCCGCGCCCAGGGCGGCCTCCGCACCCCTGTCCGGCGCCTCGCGCCTCGTCTCGCCGATGCCTTCGAGCGCCGCGATGCGCTCGCCGGTGACGGCCTGGAGCCGGGCGCGGAGCTCCGCCGCGTCGTCGGTGACCAGCTCGGCCCGGTCGCGGGCGCGGCTGATCTCGACGTAGAAGCTCTTCTGGGTCGTGAGATGCTTGTGCCGCGCCTCCATCGCGGCGATCACGTTGTCCACGGTGCGGCCCTGGAAGGCGTGCACGGTGGAGGCCCAGGCATGGTCCAGATGGCGCAACTGCGGATCGCCCCGGCCCAGCTCCAGGGTCTTCCCGTCCTCCAGGCGGAACGTAACCCGGCCGTTCGCGACGCTGAGCACATCCGCCGTGCGGCTGTTGACCAGGCCGAGGTCGGCGTCGTTGCGGGTCCAGCGGATGCGGTCGCCGGCGCGGAGCTCGATTTCCTCGACGCGGTAGACCTCGCTGCCGCCACGGCGCCCGCCGATCTCCCCCGGCTTCCAGGCGACCCGGCCGCCCTTGCCGTCGTCGAGCAGCACGGCACCGGCCTTGTAATCGACGCCCGTGACGCGCCGCTCGTCGCCCTTCTCGACGCCGATCCGCTTGTAGGGGCGGTGGAACGCCACCACGTCGCCCGGCGCATAGTTGTCCGCCAGCGCCTTCTCGGCATTGGTGTAGCCCTTCGAGACCAGCCGTTCCGACCCCATGGCGGGACCGTGGATGCGGCCCTCCCGGTCGAGGCGCTCGCGGATGTGGCCGTTGATTTGCAGGCGCAGCTCGTGCGAGGGCGCCATGACGCCGGTGTTCGCCCGCGCTTCCTCGTCGAGCCGAAGCCATCGGGCGGCGACCGCGCCCGCGATATTGTCCGGCTTCACCTCCGCGACGTTGCCGCCGAGCTTCTCGAAGGCCTTCGCGATGTCCCCCTTGAGGCTGGCAACGACGGCTTCCCTCAGCACCGGATCGCGCTGGCGCATGATCTCGTCCATCGTGGCGGTCTGCATCCCGGCGGCCTGGAGCTGGGCGAAGGGCTTGCCGGCGTCCACGGCGTCGAGTTGCTTGGCGTCTCCCACCAGCACCACGCGGGGCATGCGCAGCTCGGCGGCGATGCGCAGCAGGTCGCGCGCCTGCACGGTGGAAGCGAGCGAGCCCTCATCGACGACCAGGATCGTCTTGGCGAAGGCGGCGCGCATCTCCCTGGCGCCCTTCTTCGTGAGCCTGCCCTCCGCCACGCCGGAGTTGCGGGCGAGGAACATCTGGAGGGTTTCGGTGGGAATGCCGGCTTCCGCAGCCAGGGTCTGGGCCGCCGAGGCCGAGGGCGCGAGGCCCGCCATGCGCCAGCCCTTCTTCTCAGCCAGTACCCGCGCCCGGTCCAGCATGGTGGTCTTGCCCGTGCCGGCGTAGCCCTGCACGCCCACCACCCGGTCCTTCGCCGAGAGGATCAGCTTCACCGCGTCCCTCTGCCCGGCCGTGAGCGGCCCCTTGTTGAGGTGACCCTGCACCTGCCAGCCGCGCATGAGAGCCCGGCCGCGCGCCTGGCCGCCCCGCATCAGCGCCACCGTCTCGCGCTCCTCGCCCACGGTCCGGTCGGTGGCGAGCGAAGCCTCAGCGCCGGGCAGGTCAACGGCGTGCAGCGTTCCGGCTTTCTCCAGCGCCGCAACTTCCCGCTCCGCTTCCGCGATCGCGACGGCACCCGGCGCGTGGGCGAGTGTCGCCGCGAACAGGTCGGTGCGCGAGAACACCGCCTCGCGCTCGGAGAGATGCGCCATCGCCCAGGCGACCGCCTCGGACGCGGGCGAGGGCGGGGGTTCCGGCGCGGCCTCCGGCCCGTGCCCGCCAGGGCCGGACAGGCCTTCCGCGCGATCCGGCGACCGCTCGGCCGGCCGGTTGCCGCCTGCAGGGTCCCCGGCGGCGGGCGCCGGCTGCATCTCCGGGCCGGCAGTCCGTTCCATCGCGTCGGCCGCGAGTGCCTGAGCATCCAGCCCCAGATCGGCGGCCTGGCGCTGCCAAACGCCCCCGAGCTCGTCGCGGTCGATGTCGCGTTTCTTCGCCCGCGTCATCAGCGCCGCGCGCTCCGCGATGCGCGGATTGTCGGCGGAGGCGCCGAGCCCGCGCGCTTCCATCGCCGCCTCGATCTCCGCGCGGCGGCTCGAGAACGCCTCGATGGCTTCGCGTGAGACGCCTTCGATCTCGAAACGCCCGTCCGCATGGGTCTTCTCGATGCCGTAGCCGAGCCTGCCGAGTCCGGCCGCCAGCTCGTTGCGGTAGAGCATGCCGATCAGCTTCTGGTTGGCGTAAAGGCTCTCGTTGGCCATCGAGCGCCACCTGCCGTCCTCCCCCTGCACCATGTTCGCCAGCACGGCATGGGTATGGAGCTGCGGATCCAGGTTGCGCGAGGTGTCGTGCCGGAAGGTGGCGGCGACGATCTTCTGGTTCCCGACCCGCGCCATCTTCCCGGTCTCGGGGTCCTTCATGCGGGTCTCGGCGGCGTTCTTCTCGACCCAGGCGAGGGTGGTGGCGACTGCCCGGCCATGCGCCTCGACGATGCGCCGATCGCCGCCCACCAGCGCGGCGATCGAGACCGACTTGGGCGCCGAGAAGGTGAGGTCGCGTCCGGGGCGGTGCTCGATGCTCCCGTCCTTTCCGCGCCGCCCGAGCCGCGTGTCCGAGCCGTCCGGGACGCGGCCTTCCAGCACTGCCCGGAAGGTAACGGCGTCGACCGGGCCCTTCAGCCCGAGCTCCTCCGCCCCCTTTCCGGCCCACGCGCTGGCGTCCCGATGTTCGGGATCGTCCTTCGCATAATAGCCGTCGCGCTCGTAGTAGGACGCGCCCTGGGCCGCCGAGGAGAGCGCGCCGATCGACAGCATGTCAGTGCCAGTCGAACGACCGGCGCCAGTCGTCGCAGACCTCCGCCGGTCGTTCTTCGCCGCCGCCGCCGGTTTCCTCGCCGGCCCGTTTCTTCGCGCCGGAGGCCTCCGCTCCGTTCCCTCCGGAATCCGCACAGCCATCCCCGGATGATACCCCGTCGCCGTTCTCTTCGCCGGCCTCGGTCAGGGCTTCGCAAGCATCCGGCTCCGACGAAACCGGCTGCGCCGACACCGGTCTGCGGCCGGTTTCCGTATCCTCGACGACGTCGAGGTCAAACTCGTCCTGCGGGCGCGTCAGGTCGATGGCTCCGTCATCGGCTTTCCCCGCTCCCGCGCTCGCGGTCTCTCCCGGCAGCGGAGGAAGATCGAGTTCGCCCTGGATCTCGCGGGGGTTCGGCGCATCCTGCCGCGCGGGCGCCGCGGTGGCGGATGCAGATCCTCCTCGTTCTGCCGTATCCGGAATCGACATGCTGTCGGCACAGGGTAGGGCCGTAGCTTCGGTTTCCGGAGGACTCGCGGCGCCGTCCGGCCGCCCGGCGGGCTCGGCGGCATCCCGCTCGCGCGGCACGAACCGTTCGGCAGCCTTCGGCCGGGAGACGTATTTCAGGCGGATCGAGGCGACCGGGAAGGGGCCGGGGAACTTCAGATATCCCTCCAGGTTGGCGAGCCGCATGATCTCCGACGGCAGCGCCAGCGCGCGCAATTCGCGGCGCGGCGTGAGGCTCACCCCGTCCCGGATGGTGTTGGCGCCGTAGGAGAAGCCTTCCGCCACTTCCTCGATCTCGCTGCGTCCGAGGCTGTCGGCCGACCATTGCGCGGTGTCCCGGTCCGGCGCGGCCAGCACCACGCGGGTGCCGCAGAGCCCCGAAACCGTCTCCGCCCCGTTGCGCCCGTAGAGGTCGCGCAGCGCCGAGGCGACCTGCACGCCGAGCACGAAGCAGCCGCCGAACTGGCGCGACTCCGCAAGCCCGGGCTGGAGGCTCGGCACCTGGTGGAGTGTCGGCAGCTCGTCGAGGATCACCCAGATACGCCTGCCGTCATCCTGGGCGAGCGACAGCATCGCGTTGACCGCGATCTCCAGCCAGGTCGATATGAGGCCGCGCAGGCTGGCGTGCTGGTCGCCGCGCGAGGTCAGGAACAGGAATCCGTCCTTGTCTTCCTCTCCGATCCACTCGCGGATCGAGAACGGCTTGCCCTCGTCGGGCAGGAACTCCAGCGCGCCCAGGTTGGCGGTGAGCATGGCGCGCACCGAGAGCGCCGTTTTGGGGTTCTCGGGGTCCACGATCGACTGCGCGACCGTGCCTTCCATGGCTTGCGCCAGCGCGGTCAGCTCGGTCTTCAGCAGATGGTCGACCAGGACCTTGTTGCGGGTCTCGCCCTTGCCGCGCAGCACGCCGGCGCCGTTGGCGAACAGCTGGCGCGCCGCCGTCACCCAGAACGGGTCCACCGTATCCTTCTGCTGCGGGATCAGCGCCGCGGCCATCATGTCGAAGTCGCGGGGGTTGCGCGCCTCGTAGAAGGGCGACCAGCGCGGCGCGCGGGCATCCAGCGGGTTCAGCAGCACGTCGCGGTCGCGATCGAAGAAGGCCCGGGTGTAGGAACCCATCTTGTCGTAGATCACGCAGCGCTCGCCCTTCGCACGGATCTGCGCCACCAGGTCGGAGATCAGCACCGTCTTGCCGGAGCCCGTGGTGCCCGAGACGATGGTATGCTGGGTCTCGGTGCGCTCCGGCCAGGGGATGCCGGCGATCGAGTAGGGCCGCAGCCGCTTGCCGCCGGGCAGACGCACCAGCGTGCGCAGATGGCGCGCCTGCACCCGGCGCCGCAGCTCCCCGGCGGTGACCATCTCGGCGCCCCTGATGCGCTTCTGGCGCCCGAGCCGGGCGCCGCGATACCAGAACGCGACCAGGAACAGCCCGATCAGCCCGGCGCCGGCCGCGGCCCCGAGCCCGGCGCTGGCGAACATCTCGGCCCTGATGCGCTCCCGGGCCTCTCTGGCCGGGACCGAGGCGGCGATGTCGCGGATGCGCAGCACGCGCCGCGTGCCGTCCTCGAACTCGACCTCCTGACCCGAGTCAGGGTCGTAGCCCAGGACCAGCTTGGCCTCGGCCAGCGTCACCATGCCGGCGGCATACCATTCCGCGCCCGTGGTCCGCTGCCACAGCGTCCAGGCCGGCACCGCAACCGTGGTGAAGGCGGCGAACAGCAGGGCCGCCTGGAACAGCTGGCCCCACATGCGGATGCCGTGGAAGACGGTCTGGCCGCCCCTGAGCGTGCTGCCGCCGATGCCGCGCATGGCCGGTCTCCCCGGTTGGCGGTTCAGCGCCGCCGGGAGGCGGAGGAGGGCCGGAGGCCGGGCGAAGCGGAACGGGGCGGAGGGGACCCGGTCCGGAACGGGCGGAGGTCAGGACCATGACGCGCACATCGCAGAATCCCGACGCAGCCCGCCCGACCCGGTGGGAACGCGCCGCCGTGCTCGGCGGATTGGCCCTTGCCGCAGTCTGGACCGGGGTCTGCGCTGTCGCCGGGATCGGCCTTGAGACCGCCGGCGCGGTCTGGCTGGCAGCGCTCGGCTGGGCGGTCCTCGCCTCCCTCGCACTCGCGCTGCGGCGCGGTTTCCGCGACCGCGACTGGAGCGCCTTCCGCCGCTGCGAGATGACGGACCATACGGAGTTGGCTGACTGGAGCACGCAGACGGGCGAATACGCCTGGATGGCTGTCGCCGAGGAGCACGAACGCCTGATGCGCGGCGACTGAGACCGGGGATGTCCGCTCCGGGATCACCCCGAGGAGTCCCCCCAGCCCGTCTCGTCCTGCCGCCGCCGGGGCGCTTCCGCCGCGCCGGGCGCGGCGTCGGGCACCGCGTTCTTTGCCGTCCCGAACAGCTTGCCGGCGAGCCAGTCGCCGACCACCGGCAGGTTCTCCGTCGCCTGTTGCTCGAACGGCTTGTCCGCCTCGGCCTCGACCCCGGCGCGGCCTTCCGCGGCCTCGCCTTTCGTAACCGTCTGCCGGGCCTCCCTGGCCGTGCCCTTCATGACCATCTCGGTCTTGGTCCCGGCCCGCTCGGCCGCTGCCGCCGCGTCGGTTTCTCCGGGCCGCGGCGCGCCCGCCGCGGCGGCCCGGTCGCGCACCCCCGCCGACCAGCCGCCGTATGCGGCAGCGGTCTCCGCCGCGTAGGCGCCGCGCAGCGTGCCGGCGGCGGCCTCGTAGTCCGCCGCGCCGCCGACCGAGGCCGGGTCCGGCCCCGCCGGCGCCGGATACTTCTCGGCGATGAAGGCGGCGGCGTATTCCCGCAGCTGCTCCGAATCCTCCGCCGTCTGCGGCGAGGCGATGCGCATGGCGCCCGGCGCGCCGAGGGCGCGGCCGTCCGTCCCCGGCTGCTCCGACAGCCAGGCGAAGAAGGGCTGGCCGAGCTCGCGCTCGATCGCCTGCGCGTCCGAGCGCACCTGGGCGGCCTGCTCGGACCAGCTCTCGGATTCCTGCCGCGC
>JAJECF010000011.1 GCA_022822125.1 Alphaproteobacteria bacterium | reverse complement strand
GTCACCCCGGCCCCCGAGCCGGGGTCCAGCCTCGGTTCTGGCGGCAGCCCCGGATCGGGGGAGCCTGTCCCCACGAAGGCGGGGAGGGCAGGCCCCAGCGGTTGAGACGGCTTTCCACCGGCAGCGGCGGCATCGAGAGTCTTGGATGGACCCCGGCTCGGGGGCCGGGGTGACGAATGAGGTCAAGGCCCGACGCCACCCGCCAAATGCAGCCGTTTCAATTGGGACGGATCATGCTCTACCCCGCCGTCGCCGCCGTCGGCTTGCGGACGAAGAAGAGCAGCGGGATGCAGACGAAGGCCGTGGCGGCGAAGAAGTAGAAGGCGTTCACATAGCCGATCATCTGCGCCTGGCGGCCGATCTCGCGCACCAGCGCCGCCATGCCGGCCCCGCCCTCCAGGCTCCAGGGCCCCTCCGAGGCGGCGCGGCCGAGCGCGTCGTTATAGGGCGTCGCGAAGCTGGAAAGCTCCGAATAGCTCATCTTGGCGGTGTGGATCACCAGCGCCACCGACAGCGAGATGTGGATCGACGAGCCGATATTGCGCATCAGGTGGAAGAGGGCCGTGCCTTCGGTCATGTCCCGCGGCGCGAGCGTCCAGAAGGTGGCGATCGACAGCGGCACCCAGATCAACCCGACGCCGAAGCCTTGCAGCATCGAGGTCCAGGCGACGCCGAAGGTGGTGAGGTTGATGTCGAACTGCGCCATGGCCAGCCCGGAAACGCCCTGGGTGAGGAAGCCCGCGAGCAGCAGCAGGCGCGGGTCTATCCGCTGGCCGTAGAACATGATGAACAGGAAGCCGCATAACGTGCCGAGGCCGCGCACCGCCAGCAGATAGCCGATAATGCCGTCCGGATAGCCCCGCAGACCCTGCAACAGGGAGGGGAACAGCACCATCGGCGTGAAGTTCAACAGGCCGAAAACGAAGGTGAGCGCCAGCCCGATGACGAAATTACGGTTGGTGAGAATGCGCGGCTGCAGGAAGGGGCGGTCGGTGGTGAAGATGTGGGCGACGAACACATAGAAGGCGAGGCAGGCGACGAACGCCTCCAGGATGATCTCGTTATGGTTGAACCAGCCGAGACGCTCGCCGCGGTCGAGCATCAGCTGCAGCGTGGCAATGGCGAGCGAGAGCGCGATGAAGCCCGTCCAGTCGAGCGTCGTCGGATGGCGCTGCGCCCGGCGGCGCACAAAGGCCGCGGCGCACAGGAACGCGACCATGCCCACCGGCACCAGCAGGAAGAAGATCCAGCGCCAGTTGTAGAGCTCGGTGACATAGCCGCCGAGCGTCGGCGCGATGATCGGCCCGATGGTGACGCCGATGCCCCAGACGGCAAGCGCGGTGCCGTGGCGCTCGCGCGGGAAGATCGTCATCACGATGGCCTGGCTCACCGGCACCAGCGGCGCGCCGGCGAGCCCTTGCAGGATGCGGAAGAAGACAAGCTGCTCCAGGCTCTCGGCAAGGCCGCAGCCGGCGGAGACCAGGGTGAAGATCGCAATGCCCCAGACCATGACATTGCGCCGCCCGACCTTCTCCGCGAGCCAGCCTGTGGCCGGCGTCATCACGGCTGTGGCGATGATGTTGAAGGTGACGACCCAGGCGATCTCGTCCTGCGTGGCGCCGAAGGTCCCCTGCATCTTGGGCAGGGCCACATTGGCAATCGTCACCGTCATCGCATAGAGCGTGGTGGCGAGCGTGACCGTCACCAGCGTCAGCCAGCGCTGCAGCTCGGTATATTCGGGCTGCGCGGCAGCAGGCGCGGCAGGGGCGGAACTATCGGACATGGGCGCGTGCGGCTTATACGCCTCGCGCCCGGCGCGCGCTATGCCGGGCGGTGGGTTGTGTCAGTTGGTTGCTACCTCGATCAGCAACCGGCAATGGTCGCTCGGCCCCCATTCCTCGACGCTGTTAAGCGCGCGGGCCTTCACCTTCTCGTGGAAGCCGCGCGAGGCGAAGGCGTAGTCGAGTTGGCGGACCGCGTTTGCCGCGCATTTGTCATACGCGGTGTAATATGTCGGGACGTTTTTCGTATCGGCGTTCGTACCCGGCTGAGGCAAATCCGTTCGACGTCCGCAAGGGGCCTGCGGCCCGAGAAATTCCAATCCGAGCGCCTCGAAGCGATCCCAGACCGTGCGCTCGCGCTCGAAATAATGGCCGTGGCCCGTCGTGGTGTAAATGAGGTTGAGGTCGCCCGCAGCGAGAATGCGGTGTCGGGACGGGTGCGCATAGTTGATGAAGGTTGATAGGTCCGAGAGGATGCGATGCGCCGAGAGATCGGCGTGGATCATTGGGTTCTTTGCGGTGGAGGGATGAGACCTCATCCACCGCGCATACATGGATACGGCGATGAACGCCTCCTGCGGGCGACCGCGCGGCGTTACTCTCGCAGCGGCCATGGTCCCGATACCGCTGGAGCCAATTTCCCGTTCGCCGACTATGTCGCTCCATGGCGGAACCTGCCGGAACCATTCGACCTCGACCCGATTCGACAACTGCACCACCAGAGGCCAGCGGTCGAAGAAGGAGGGATCCCAATGTATATCGTTCTCGAAGCGAACCAGGTGTGTCAGACCTTCCGGCGGGCTCCCGGCCTCCTGTAGCAGCGCGACATCGGCCTCGCCTCGTTCCGCCATTTTCGCCAGCCAATACCAGGGTTCGTTCCTGTTGGCGACATTCCAGCTTACGACCCGGATCAATCTGCGCCCCTCTGTCTTCGCGCCGGCGGCTTATACGCCTCGCGCCCGGCGCGCGCTATGCTGGCGGGAGGGAGGAGCCTGCATGACCCCGGACTACGAGATTTACGGCCTGCGCTACGGGCGGGAGGATTTCCGCCCCGAGAGCGAAATGTATATCGACGGCGATCCGGCGGTGCAGGCGCCCGGCCTCGACTTCTATTTCTGGGTCATACGCGGCGGCGGGCGGGTCTGGGTGGTCGATTGCGGCTATGCGCGGCGCGTCGGCGACCGGCTCGGCCACGACACGCTCTACGACCCGGCCGACGGCCTGCGCCGGCTCGGCATCGACCCCGCGACCGTCTCGGACGTCATCGTCACCCATTGCCATTACGACCATGTCGGCAATCTCGAAGCCTTCCCGCAGGCCATGTTCCATATCCAGGACCGCGAGATGCTGACCGTGACCGGCCGGGACGTGACCCATCCGGCGCTCAAGATGTACGGCAAGCGCAACACGCTCACCCTGGTCGGGCTGAACTATGACGGCCGCCTTCGCTTCCACGACGGCGACGGCGAACTGGCGCCCGGCCTCTCGCAAATCCTGGTCGGCGGCCATTCGCGCGGCCAGATCGCGCTGGAGGTGGCGACGCGGCGGGGACCCGTGATCGTCGCCTCGGACGCCGTTCATCTCTATGAGGAGATGGAGCGGGCACGGCCCTTCCGCGTCTTCTACGACCTGCGCGAGATGCTGGAGGGCTACCGGACGCTGCAGGACCGCGCGCTCTCCCGCGACCACCTGATCCCCGGCCATGAGCCGGAGCTCGTGCGGCGCTTCCCGGCGGCCGGGCCCGAATTCGCCGGCGAGATCCTGCGCTTCGACCTGGAGCCCGTGCGGGCATGATCGTCGAGCGCCGCGAGAGCTGGGAGGCGGTGCGCGCGGCGTTCCGCTGGCGGGTGCCGGCCCGCTACAACATCGCGGAGCACGCCTGCGAGCGGCATGTCGGGAGCGACCGCCCCGCGATGATCTGCCCGGACCCGGCAGGCGGCGAGCCGCGCCTCTGGTCGTTCCGGGAGCTTTCGCGGCTCTCCAACAGGCTGGCGAATGCGCTCGCCGCCGCGGGTGTCGGCCGCGGCGACCGGGTGGCGGTGCTGCTCGGGCAGGGCGTCGAGACCGGGCTTGCCCATCTCGCGGCTTACAAGCTCGGCGCGGTCGCGCTGCCGCTCTTCACCCTGTTCGGCGAGGAAGCGCTGGCCTACAGGCTCGGCCATTCCGGCGCGAAGGCGCTCATCACCGATGCGGAGGGCCGCGAGAAGGTGGCCGCGCTCGACCTGCCGGCGCTCACCACCATCGTCGCCGAAGACTTCTGGGAGCTGCTCGAACGGGCCTCCGACCGCTTCGAGACGGCGGATACGGGGCCCGACGACCCGGCATTGCTCATCTACACCTCCGGCACGACCGGCCCGCCCAAGGGCGCTCTGCACGGCCACCGGGTGCTGCCGGGGCATCTGCCGGGCGTGTCCCTGCCGCAGGAGTTCTTCCCTGAGCCGGGGGACCTGTTCTGGACGCCGGCGGACTGGGCCTGGGCCGGCGGATTACTGGACGTGCTGCTGCCGTCCTGGGCGGCGGGCGTGCCGGTGCTGGCTTCGCGCGCGGGCAAGTTCGACCCGGAGGAGGCGTTCGCGCTCATGGCGCGCCACGGCGTGCGCAACGCCTTCCTGCCGCCGACGGCGCTCAAGATGATGCGCCAGGCGTCGGAGGCCGCGCAGCGCCCGCCCGGGCTCGCCATGCGCAGCATCGGCAGCGGCGGCGAGAGCCTGGGCGAGGAGCTTCTCGGCTGGGGGCGCGATGTGTTCGGCCTCACCATCAACGAGTTCTACGGACAGACGGAATGCAATCTCGTCGTCGGCAATTGCGCGAGCTTGTTTCCCGTGCGGCCGGGCTGGCTCGGCCGCGCCATACCGGGCCATGAGGTCGCGGTGCTGGACGGCGCCGGCGCGCCGCTGCCGCCCGGCGAGTCGGGCGAGATCGCCGTCCGCCGTCCGGACCCGGTCATGTTCCTCGGCTACTGGCGGGACGAGGAGGCGACGGCGGCCAAGTTCAATGGCGACTGGCTGCTGACGGGCGATCTGGGGGTCATGGACGAGGACGGCGCGTTGCGCTTCGTCGGGCGGGAAGACGATGTGATCTCCTCGGCCGGCTACCGCATCGGCCCCGGCGAGATCGAGGAATGCCTGATGGGCCATCCGGCGGTCGCCATGGCCGCGGCGGTCGGCGCGCCGGACCCGGTGCGCGGCGAGATCGTGAAGGCGTTCGTGGTGCTACGCGAGGGCGAGGCGCCGACGCCGGCGCTGGAGGCCGCGCTCCGCGCCCATGTCCGCAAACGCCTCTCCGCGCATGAATATCCCCGCGCCGTCGAATTCGTGCCCGCACTGCCGATGACGGCGACAGGCAAGATCCGCCGCCGGGACCTGCGCCGGCGGGAGCGCGAGAAGGCCGGTCTCGCGTGAGCCCCGCCGGGGTCATCGCCACCATCTGCCTCGCCCAGTTCATCGGGCAGATGGGGGCGTTCACCTTTTCGGCCCTGCTGCCCACCTTCATGCGGGAATGGGCGCTGACCCACACCGAGGCAGGCTGGCTTTCGGGCGTCATATTCGGCGTCTACGCCTTGTCGGTGCTGGTGCTGGTGACGGCGACCGACCGCTACCAGGCGCGGAAAATCTATCTGATCGGCATTTTCGCGACCATGGTCAGCCATCTCGGCATGGCCTATCTCGCCCATGACTTCGCGACGGGCATGTTCTTCCGCGCCCTTGCCGGCTTCGGCTGGGCGGGCACCTATATGGTCGGCCTCAAGGCGCTGAGCGACGAGCTGGAAGGGCGGGCGCGCTCGCGCGGCGTGTCGATCCATGCCGCCGCGATCGGCATTTCCGGCTCGCTGTCGATTTTCGTCGCGGGCGAAATCGATTTGCGATTCGGCTGGCAGACGGCCTTTCTCGTCAATGCCTGCGGCGCGGCCGGCGCCTTGTCGATCGCGCTGCTGCTGTTCCCGCGCCGCAAGCCGACGCCCTCCGGCAGCAACCCGCTGGCCGATTTCCGGCGCGTGCTCCGCAACCGTTCGGCCATGGCCTATATCGCCGGTTACGGGGTGCATACCTGGGAGATGTTCACCGTGCGCTCCTGGGCGGTGGCCTTCCTGACATTCGCGGCGATGCGCTCCGGCGCCGGGCCGGAAATCTGGCTCGTGCCCACCGTCGTCGCCACGGTCATGGAACTGCTCGGCACCGGATGCAGCCTGATCGGCAACGAACTCGCGATCCGCATCGGACGGCAGCGCTGGGTGCTGCTGGCGATGGGCGTGTGCATGGCGCTCGCCTGCGCGGCGGGCTTCGTCTCCTGGTGGGGCTACTGGGCGGCGGCGGCCCTCTGCCTGCTCTACAACATGGCGATCTACGCGGATTCGGCCGCGCTCACCGCCGGCACGGTCGGCGCTGCGGAGCCCGAGCGGCGCGGCGCCACGCTCGCCCTTCACGCCATGACCGGCTATGGCTGCGGCTTCGTCGGGCCGCTGGCGATGGGCGTCATCCTCGATGTGATGGGCGGCGAGAGCGTGCTGGCCTGGGGCGTCGGCTTCGCGCATATCGCGCTGGTGATGGCGCTCGGGCCGCTGGCCCTGCTCTTCCTGAAACCGGCGGACCTTGCGGGCGACCGGGCGACCGGCGCCGGACCGGGAAGGACATGACGGCCATGAGCGAGGACGAGGCGCTCGCCGCGAACGAGGCCTTCTACCGCGCCTTCGACGACGGCGACCGGGAGGCGATGCGCCGCCTCTGGGCCGAGCGCGCGCCCGTGGTCTGCGTCCATCCGGGCGGTGCGGCGATCATCGGGCGGGAAGCCGTGCTCGCAAGCTGGGACGCGATCCTGGGCGCGCCGACACGCCCCGCCATCGTCTGCCTCTCGCCCAACGCGCTGTGCTATGACGGTTTCGCTCTGGTAAGCTGCGTGGAGCGGCTGGCCGGCGGCGTTCTGGTCGCGACCAACGGGTTCGTGCTGGAGCGCGGCGCCTGGCGGATGACGCTCCACCATGCCGGCCCGGCGCCCGGAGGCCGTTGAGGCGGCCGCCCCGTTTCCGCGTGGAGGAGAACACGCACCATGCCGACCGCCCATGTCAACGGCACCGACATCTTCTATTCCCTCCAGGGGCCGCAAACCCGCCCGGTGGTGACGCTGTCGCATTCGCTGATGGCGAACCACCGCATGTGGGACGCGCAGATGCCGGCGCTCCGGGACTATTGCGTGCTGCGCTACGACACGCGCGGCCACGGCGCCTCGGCAGCCCCGGAAGGCCCCTACACGCTGGAGATGCTGGCCGACGACGCCATCGCCCTGCTGGCCGAACTGGGTATCGAGAAGACGGTGTTCTGCGGGCTCTCGATGGGCGGCATGACGGCGCAGACGCTGGCACTGAAGCGCCCGGACCTGCTGCGCGGCCTGATCCTCTGCGACACCTCCAGCCGCTACGACGCGGATGCCCGCCAGCAATGGCAGGAGCGCATTGCGGCGGCGGAGGAGCACGGCATCGAATCCCTCGTCGAAGGCACGATCGATCGCTGGTTCTCGCCGGAATTCTGCGAGCATCACGCGCAGGAGGTCGATGCGGTGCGCGCCATGATCCGCGCGACCCCGCTTGCCGGCTACAAGGGCTGCGCAGCGGCCATCTCTCAGCTGGACCTGACCGACCGGCTGCATGCGATCCATGTGCCGACGCTCGCCATCGTGGGCGAGAACGACCCCGGCACGCCGGTTTCCGCGCATGAGGTGATCGCGGACAGGATCCCCTCGGCGGATCTGCTGGTGCTGCCGCGCGCGCGCCATCTCTCGAATATCGAGGACTCCATCGGCTTCAACACGGCGCTGCGCGCCTTCCTGATGGAGCATTCCGGCGCCCGCAGCAAGGCGGGGGAGATGTACGGGTTCTGACGCCGGCGGCCGCCCGGCGTCAGGCGCTTCTGCGCGGCAGGGTAAGGGTGAGGGCAAGGGCGGCGACGGACAGGGCCAGCATGAGGACGAACGCGGCGTCATAGGAGCCGTAAGCGTCGAAGATCGTGGCGCCGACAAGCGCGCCGAGCCCGCCCGCCGAATGGTGGACCATGGTGATGAGGCCCGTGACCGTGCCGAGCAGCGAGGCGGCCGCGACCTCGCGGCCGAAGACCACGGTGAGCGGCGCGGTGATCCAGAAGGTCGCGCCGAACAGCAGGGCCGCGCCGGCGATGACCGCGGGCTCCCGGCTGACCAGCAGGGCGGCGCAAAGCGCGGTTCTCAGCACGAAGCAGATCGCGGTGGGCAGAACCGGGCCGCGCCGGTCGTTCAGCACGCCGGTCAGCAGCACGCCGCCAAGGCCGGCCAGTCCCATAAAGGCCAGCACATTGCCGGCGAACAGGGCATCGACTCCCTCATCGACCGCAAAGGCCACGACATGGGTCGCCACCAGGAAGTTCTGGAAGCCGCAGATCGCGTAAATGACAAGCAGCCACCGCAGGCGTGGCGCGGCGAGGGCTTCGCGGAGGGTCGCCGCCTTTCCCTGCGGCAAAGCGGCCGCTCCGGGACCGCCGCCCGGCGCAGCCGCCGGCGCCGGCCCGGCCGCGCGCCGCGCCAGCAGCAGCGGCAGCAGGCACAGCAGCGTCGCAACGCCGAGCGCGAGGAAGGACCCGCGCCAGCCGAGCACGGCCAGTTGCGCGGCCAGCAGGGAGATCACCAGCAATTGGCCGAGCCCCATGCCGGAGATCGCGATGCTGTTCGCCATGCCCACACGCTGCGGATACCAGCGGCTGAGCAGCACGCCGACCGGCGTGATCGAGGAGCCGGCGCTGCCGAGCGCGAACACGACGCCGTAAAGCAAAAGCGCCTGCCACGGTTGCTCGGCGGCGCTCATGCAGATGAGCCCGAAGGCCGAGACGAGCACGCCCGCGCTCAGCACCGTCATCGCGCCGGCGCGGTCCACGAGGCGGCCGACAAAGGGCAGCGCGCAGGCGGACAGCACCATGAACAGGGTTACATTGAGCGAGAGCGCGCTGCGGCTCCAGTCCAGATCCTCCGCCATCGGGTGGAGCAGCAGGCCGATGGCGAAGCGCGCGCCGCTGTTGAACAGCAGCACCAGGAAACAGGTCGCCAGCATGAAGCGGGCGGCGGCAGCCGGGGTCACGGCCGGGCGAAGCGGTCTGCGGCGAAGGGGGCGGGGTCGGCGGCCGGCTCCCTTCCGGTGGCGAGCTGGGCCGCGAGGAGGCCCGCGCCCGGCCCGAAGCCGAACCCGTGGCCGGAAAGCCCGGTCGCGAGCGTCAGCCCCTCCAGGCCGGCGACCGGCCCGATCAGCGGAACCTCGTCCGGCGTCACGTCGATCATGCCGCCCCAGTCCTCGACCGCCCGCGCCTCCCGAAGCTGCGGATAGGCGCGTCCAGCGGCGCGAAGCAGGGCGGCCGACATCTTCCTGTCCGGGACGGGATCGAGCATGCGGGCCTGCTCCATCGGGCTGAACTGGTCCGCCCGCCAGCGCCGCCGGCCGAGCGCGCCGAAGAATTCGGGGCCGAGACGGATCTGCGTCGCGCGCCAGCTTTCCCTCAGCAAGGGCAGGAAGGCCCGGAAATGGGCGAAGGCGGCGGGGATGAGGTCGAACCGCGCCGAGCCGACCCGCCCGACGGTGTAGCCGCCGTCGAGCCGCGGGCGCAGCGAGGCCGCGCGCATGCCCACCGGCCCGGGCGCGACCGGCGGCGCCGGCGCGGTGCGCAGCGCCTGCGCGCGCACGGCGAGCTGCGGCAGCGAGCGCCCCGTATTCTCCAGGAACGGCCGGCACCAGGCGCCGCCCGCCAGGATGACGGCGCGGCAGGCGACGGGCCCGCGCTCGGTGACAACGCCGGCGACCCGCCCGCCGGCAAGCTCCAGCGCGCGCACGGCCGTCTGCTCGAAAATCGCTGCGCCCGCCTCCGCCGCAAGGCGCGCCAGCGCCGGCACGGCGAGCGCGGGCTCGGCATGCATATCGGTCGGCGTCAGCAGCCCTCCGGCGAAACGCCCGCTGTCCTGCCCCACCATCGCGCCCGCCTCCCTGGCGGAGAGCATCCGCGAGGCAAGCTGGAAGGGCCTGACGGAAGCAAGCCACGCCTCATGCCCGGCAAGCTCCTCCTCGTCCTCGGCGATATAGGCGATGCCCTTCTGGCGCAGGCCGAAATCGGCCGGGCTATCGGCGCCGAATCGCCGCCAGAGCGCCTGCGATTCCAGCATGAGGGGAATCTCGCGCAAATCCCGCCCCTGGATGCGGATCCAGCCCCAATTGCGGGAGGATTGCTCGCCCGCGATCCGGCCCTTCTCGCAAAGCAGCACCGGCACGCCCCATTCCGCCAGCATGAGCGCGGCCGTCACGCCGACAACGCCGCCGCCGATGATGACGACCTCGGCGGCTTCGGGCAGCGGGCGGTCCGGGCCCGGAAGGAACTCCAGCGCTTCGTTCATGGCCGCGCAGCATGCGGCAGCCCTGCCCCGCCGCGCAACCGGCAGGGATCGGGGGCGCATGACAAACGACCGCTGTCCGCGCTAACATCGCGACGCGTTTTCCACAGCCGCCGGGGAGAGAAACATGGCAGACGACCGGCATCCGTGGCTCGCGAGCTACCCCGACCATGTGAACTGGGACGCGGACATACCCGAAGGGCCGCTCTTCGCGATTCTGGACGAGTCCGTCCGGCGCTTCCCGGACAATGAGGCGATGGACTTCCTCGGCAAGACATACAGCTATGCCGAGCTCGGGCGGATGGTGGACCGCGCCGCCGCCGGCTTCCGCAAGCTCGGCGTGGAGAAGGGCGTCAAGGTGGGCCTCTTCCTGCCGAATTGCCCGCAATTCGTCGTTTCCTATTTCGGAGTCCTCAAGGCCGGCGGCACGGTGGTGAACTACAGCCCGCTCTATTCGGAGGAGGAGCTCGCCCACCAGATCGAGGATTCCGAAACCGACATCATGGTGACGCTCGGCCTGGCAGCGCTCTATCCCAAGATGGCGGCGCTGCTGAAGAAGACGCGTATCCGGACGCTCGTGGTGGGCAGCCTCCAGGAGGCGCTGCCCTTCCCGAAGAACCTGCTCTTCGGGCTCCTGAAGCGCAGCGAGATCGCGAAGGCGCCGGACGACGGGGACCATATGTCCTTCGCCCGCCTCATCGACAATGAGGGTCTCCGCGAGCCGGCGGAGATCGACCCGCGCGAGGATGTCGCCGTCTTCCAGTATACCGGCGGCACGACCGGCGTGCCGAAGGGCGCGATGCTGACCCATGCGAACCTGCACGCCAATATCCACCAGGCGCTCCGCTGGAACCCGCATCTGGAGCCCGGCCGGGAACGCATGATGGGCGTGCTGCCCTTCTTCCATGTGTTCGCGATGACGGTGGTGATGAATTTCACCATCGCCATAGGCGGCTCCATCGTCATGCGCCCGCGCTTCGAGCTCGACCCCGTGCTGCAGGACATCACGAAGAAGAAGCCGACCCTCTTCCCCGGCGTGCCGACCATGTACACGGCCATCGTCAACCACCCGAAGCTGGCGAATTTCGACCTCACCTCGATCAAGACCTGCATGTCGGGCGGCGCGCCGCTGCCGGTCGAGATCAAGCGGCGCTTCGAGGAGCTTTCGGGCTGCAAGCTGGTCGAGGGCTACGGGCTGACGGAATCCGCGCCCATCGCCGCCTCCAACCCCTTCGAGGGCGTCAACAAGGAAGGTTCGGTCGGCCTGCCCGTGCCCGGCACGACGATCGCTATCGTGGACAAGGACGACCCGCTGAAACTGCTGGCGCAGGGCGAGGACGGGGAGATCTGCATCTCCGGCCCGCAGATCATGAAGGGCTACTGGCGCCGCGAGGACGCCACGGCCGAGGCCATCGTCGAGGGCCGGCTGCGCACCGGCGATGTCGGCCACCTGGACGAGGACGGCTACCTGTTCATCATCGACCGCAAGAAGGACCTCGTGCTGGTCAGCGGCTACAACGTCTTCCCGCGCAATGTCGAGGAGGCGATCTACCGCCATCCCGCGGTCGAGGAGGTCACCGTCATCGGCGTGCCGGACGACTATACCGGCGAG
>JAJECF010000155.1 GCA_022822125.1 Alphaproteobacteria bacterium | reverse complement strand
CTCGCCAGCTTCGCATGGCGGTACAACCGGCGCTTCCAGCTCCAGACCATGATCCCGCGCTTCGTCCATAGCGCCGCTCGTACCCAGCCCATCCCCTACCGAAATCTCATCGCTGGATGAATCTCAGGGATAAGTAGAAAGGTCTTTGTCAACGCCGCGCGCAAGATAACAAGGCTCGGCCTGCATATCGGCCGTTCGCCCATACGCCAGTTCCGCGATCTGGCCGATGCTCGCGCCCGGTTGTTGTGGGCGTTGGCGTTACCCGGCGGACTCGTCGGATATATCCGGGACCGGATTCGTGGCTGGCGGACGCCTGCCGCCGATGCGGACTTGTCGGCATGGGGCCCGGCCGCGCCGCCGGAAAACCCGGTGCTTCATCCGCCGCCCGAACGGTTTCGTCGGCCGACCTCCGTGAGCGCCGTCCTGTCGAAAGCGCCGTTGTGAGGCGCCTTCTCGCCAAGCTCATCGCTACGTTGGCGAAATTGGTCACATGTCCGCTCAGCGCCTTTCGGGGTAGGGATGCAAGGGTCGCCGCCCGCACATATCTCGCAGACACCCTGTCGGTCGATACCGGCAGGGGCAGGCTTAGCTTCCATGTCGGCTCCCGGTGGGACCTTCGGCGTTCCTGGCGAGGCCCGGGCAGCGAGCCGGATACGCTGGAATGGATCCGGGCGTTCCCCGATGGCGCATGCCTCTGGGATGTCGGCGCGAATGTCGGCGTGTTCAGCCTCTATGCCGCGCTCTCCGGAAACGTGCGTGTCGTTGCAATCGAGCCTGCGGCGAATACATTTTCCACGCTTGCAAGGAACATAGATCTGAACCGCATGAATGACAGGGTTTCTGCCTATTGTGCGGCATTTTCCAACAAGACTGGACTCGACACGCTTTACATGAGCGGCGTCGAATCGGGTGGCGTATGGCATGGATTTGGAACCGAAACGAACCAGTTCGGAGAAACAATCTCCACCGCAATGCGCCAGGGTTCCATCGGGTTTTCCATAGACGATTTCGTTGAGATATTCTCGCCGCCTTTGCCCACTCACGTAAAACTCGATGTCGATGGTATCGAACCGGCTATTTTGCGCGGTGGCCGCAAGGTGCTGTCTGCCCCTTCTGTCAGGTCGATGATCGTGGAGGTGGAAGGCAACCCCGAGTCGGCGCGTGTGCGCGAGATCATGGCGTTGATGGCCGAATTGGGCTTCGCGCCGAGGCCGAAGGCGGCCCCGGACCTCAGAAATATCGTTTTCGACCGGCGGCCCGCTCCGGAAAGGCAAGCTCAATCGTTGGACGAAGAAGCCGGGGCATGAACCCGCTGCGGCTGGTCCCGAGGCGCATGCTGCCGCGCAATGCGTGGGGCGACAGGGAATTCTGCCGGCGGCGGTTTGTGCGCAGGCAGGGGCGGCGGCCCGAGCCGCACGGCCCGAAGCGGCTCACGGATCATCTTTACAGGATCAAGACGGACGGCTCGCTGCTGGACCCGTTATGCCGGACCGTGACCGACAAGGAACTGGCGAAACAATATATCGAGGGCCTCGTCGGACCGGGCTATGCGCCCGAGACCTACCGGGTGCTGCGAAATGCCGGAGATATAAGCGCGTTTATCCCCGACCGCGTGCCCTGCGTGCTGAAGCCGACCCATCTGAGCGGCCCGGTCATGTTCCTGACCGACCCCGACGAACCCCTGGACCGCGAGACGCTTGCCGGGTGGCTCTGCAAGGAACGCTACCGCAGCACGAGGGAAGGCAATTACCGGGGCCTCCAGCCGAAGGTGATTGTCGAGGAATTTCTGTCCAGGGACGACGTGTCCGTGCCGAAAGGACTACAAGCTGTTCTGCTTTCACGGCGTTCCGAAAATGATCCAGGTCGACTCGGGACGGTCCTACCGGCACACGCGCAATCTTTACGATACGAACTGGCAGCGGCTTCCTGCAACTTGGCATTATCCCGAAAGTCCCGAGGAGGACAGCAGGCCCGAACCTCTGGACGAGATGCTGGAGGTCGCGGCGCAGCTATCCTCCCGGTTTTCCTTTGTCCGGGTCGATTTGTATGCGCTCTCAACAGACGTCAGGGTAGGCGAGTTAACGTTTTGCCCCGGAGGCGCCAGCGAAGTCCTGCTTCCAGCCGCCGCCGATATCGAACTCGCAAAGCTGTTCGACCCGGATTACCGGCTGGATGCGAGGGCCTGCGCCGAGGCGTGGGCCGGGGACTGACCCGGGCCTGCCCGGGGCTATGCGTTTAACTTATACATCCTGCAAGAAAACGGTATTGGACCCGATGCGCATCGGCCGCCAGATTGGGATCGTGCGGTCCGGGGCGGCCTTGCGCCGTTCCGGCGACCCCCGCCGGCAGCGGTGTCCTCCCCCGCATGCCGGCGCGGCAGCCGGCGGGCTCCTCCCCCCGCCGGCTGCATCCCTCCCGCCTCTCTGAAGCGGCGTCCTTGGGGCGGGTGGAGGTCCGGTCCTTCGATATGCCGCTGACGCGGCTACTCAGGATGGGGTTCGATACGCGGCTGACGCGGCTACTCAGGATTAGGAAGAAGAGGGCGTCCTTCGATACGCGGCTGCTGACGCAGCCGCTACTCGGGATGAGGAGCAGGGGGTCGCATCCGCGCCTCCATCCCCCTCATCCTGAGTAGCCGCGCAGCGGCGTATCGAAGGAGCCCCTACATGCGGAAGACGCCGAAGCGGCCGCGCTCCACCGGGGCGTTGAGGGCGGCGGAGATGGCGAGCGCGAGCACGGTGCGCGTCTGGGCCGGGTCGATCACCCCGTCGTCCCAGAGCCGGGCCGAGCCGTAATAGGGATGCCCCTGGGTTTCGTACTGGTCCAGGATCGGCTGGCGGAAGGCGGCCTCGTCTTCTTCGGGCCACTCGCGCCCGTCCCGCGCGAGCGCATCCCGGCGCACCGTCGCCAGCACCGTCGCCGCCTGCTCCGCGCCCATCACCGAGACGCGCGCATTCGGCCAGGTGAACAGGAAGCGCGGCCCGTAGGCCCGCCCGCACATGGCGTAATTGCCCGCGCCGAAGCTGTTGCCGATGACCACGGTGAATTTCGGCACCCGCGCGCAGGCCACGGCATGGACCATCTTGGCGCCGTCGCGCGCAATGCCGCCCGACTCGTATTTCCGCCCGACCATGAAGCCGGTGATGTTCTGCAGGAAGACCAGCGGGATGCCGCGCTGCGCGCAGAGCTCGATGAAATGCGCGCCCTTCTGCGAGGATTCCGAGAAGAGGATGCCGTTATTGGCGACGATGCCGACCGGATAGCCCTCGATATGCGCGAAGCCGGTGACCAGCGTGGTCCCGTAAAGCGCCTTGAACTCGTCCAGCCGGCTGCCGTCCACCAGCCGCGCGATCACCTCGCGCACATCATAGGGCGTCTTCCAGTCCGGCGGCACGACGCCGTAGAGCTCCTCCGGGTCGTAGCGCGGCGGCTCCGGCGCGCGCATGTCGAGCTCCGGGCGCTTCACGCCGTTCAGATGGCTGAGCGCCGTGCGCGCGAGCGCGAGCGCATGGTCGTCGTCCACGGCGTAATGGTCCGTCACGCCGGAGACGCGGGAATGCACATCCGCCCCGCCCAGCTCCTCCGCGCTGACGATCTCGCCCGTGGCGGCCTTCACCAGCGGCGGGCCGCCGAGGAAGATCGTGCCCTGGCCCTTCACGATCACCGCCTCGTCCGACATGGCCGGCACATAGGCTCCGCCCGCCGTGCAGGAGCCCATCACCACGGCGATCTGCGGGATGCCCTCCGCCGACATGGTGGCCTGGTTGTAGAAGATGCGCCCGAAATGCGCGGCGTCGGGGAACACCTCGTCCTGCTGGGGCAGGTTGGCGCCGCCGGAATCCACCAGATAGACGCAGGGCAGCCGGTTCTCGCGCGCGATCTGCTGGGCGCGGAGATGCTTCTTGACCGTCAGCGGGTAGTAGGTGCCGCCCTTGACGGTGGCGTCATTGGCGACGACGACGCATTCTCGCCCATGCACGCGGCCGATGCCGGTGACGATGCCGGCGGACGGAATGTCGTCTTCATAGACGTCCCAGGCGGCGAGCTGCGAGAGCTCGAGGAAGGGCGAGCCGGGGTCGAACAGGCCGCGCACCCGGTCTCGCGGCAGCAGCTTCCCGCGCGCCAGATGGCGCTGGCGGGCCCGCTCGCCGCCGCCCTGCTGCACCTGCGCGACCGCCTCGCGCAGGCCGGCGGCGAGCGCGCGCATCGCGTCGGCATTGGCGCGAAACTCCCGGCTGCGCGTCCGGAGCCTGCTTTCGATAACGGCCATGGGAGCCTGCCGCGCCTGCGCGCTCGGCCGCGGGCCGGCCCGGTCAGGCGGCCTCGTCGGCGCGCGCGGAGCGCGTATAGGCCCGGGCGCAATGCTCGGCGCAATAGGGCTTGCCCGGCAATGCCTCCGCGCCGCAGAAGTGGAAATCGTCGTCCTGCGGGTCGCCGAACGGCCATCTGCAGACCGCGCGGCCGGCCGGGGCGAGGCGCACCGGGCGCGGGACGGGCGGCGGCGCGGCCGGCAGGCGGCGGATCGGCGAGGGGCGCGGCGCCAGGCCGGTGCGGTGCGCCTTGCCGACCACGGCGTTCTTGGTGACGCCGAGGCGGCGGCCGATCTCCGCGGTGCTCGCGCCCGTCGCCCAGAGCTTGCGCAATTCCAGAACCCGTTCCGACGTCCAGGTCATCTGTCCCGTCCCGACATTGCGATCGATAGTAGTCATGAGGCTGATGCATACTACATGCTGTGGCTCCGCGCAAGCCGTTCCGGGGTGGAATTCGGCGGCGGCGGGCCTTTCATGCGCTTTCAGGCTGGCGTTTTTCTCCGGGCGCTGCTATGGTCGCGCAGGCGGTTTCGACGGCGGGCCGGATCTTGAAGCGGCGCGCCGGCGGGCGACGATGGAGCTTCGAGGGTCATGTCGGGCCATTGGTCTCCGGAAGAGTTACCGTGGGAGGCGTTCGATCCCGGGCGGGTCGATCCGGGCCTCATCCCGCTTGTCAAGGCGGCCAGCATGGTCGAGTCCAACGGGCGCGACTACGCCGCCTATCTGAACCGCGTGTTCGCGGACGACGCGCAGGTCTGCGACATGATGAACGGCTGGGCGCATGAGGAAGTCCAGCACGGCGTGGTGCTGGGCCGCTGGGCGGCGCTGGCCGAACCCGGTTTCGACTACGACGCCGCGCTGGCGCGCTTCCGGGCCGGCTATGCCATCCAGACCGACGTCGATGCCTCGATCCGGGGCTCGCGCACCGGCGAGATGATCGCCCGCTGCATGGTCGAGGTCGGCACCTCCTCCTTCTATTCGGCGCTCGCGGACCGGACGGACGAGCCGCTGCTGAAGGCCATCTGCAAGCGCATCGCGGCGGATGAACTGCGCCATTACGCGCTCTTCTACCGGACGATGAAGCGCTATCTGGAGAATGAGCGCCTGAACAAGCTGGAACGCATCCGGATCGCCTTCCTGCGCGTCATGGAAACCGAGGATGACGAGCTTGCCTATGCCTGGTTCGCCGCCAATGGCGGGAGCGGGCGGCGCTACGACCGCCGGGAAGCCAACCGCGCCTATATGCGGGAGAGCTACGCGCTTTACCGGCCGCACCATGCCCGGCGCGGCATGACGATGATCTTCAAGGCGGTCGGGCTGAAGCCGACGGGGCGGCTCTCGCGCGTCTTGAGCAGGCTGGCGATAACTCTGATAAGCTTCCGCGCGCGGCGGCTGGCCCGCGCCTGACCGCCCGTCCGTAATTTCCCTGCCGGAAGGACCGTCCGCTCCCATGTCCGATCTGCCGAAATCCGTCTCGATCTCCGAGGAAGGCCCGCGCGAGGGCTTCCAGATCGAACCCGGCCCGATCCCGACCGCGCGCAAGATCGAGCTGATCGACGCGCTCTCCGAAACCGGGCTCGGCCGCATCCAGGTCGCCTCCTTCGTCAGCCCGAAGCATGTGCCCGGCTGGGCGGATGCGGACGAGGTGGTGGAGGGCTTCCGGCGCGAGCCGGGCGTCGCCTATTCCGTGCTGTGGCTGAACGAGCGCGGCCTCGACCGGGCGCTCGGCACGGAGGGCATCGAGATGCAGGGGTCGATCTCCACCTCCGCCTCCGAGACCTTCATGCGCAAGAACACCAATCGCGGCCATGAGCGCAATCGCGAGGTGCAGTCGAACCAGATCGACACCTATCTCGCTTACGGCATGCCGGTGCGCAAGGCGTCGGTGATGGCCGCCTTCGGCTGCAATTTCGAGGGCGAGGTGCCGGTCTCCAAAGTGCTGGAGGCGGTGCGCGGCCTGATGGAGATCGCGGCGGAGAAGGGCGTCGAGATCGGCGCGCTCTCGCTCGCCGACACGATGGGCTGGGCGCAGCCGGCCTCGATCAAGGCGGCGGTGGGCGCGGTGCGCGAGGCGTGGCCGGACATGGAGATCGCGCTGCACCTGCACGACACGCGCGGCATGGGCATCGCCAACGCCTATGCCGGGCTCGAAATGGGGGTGACGAAATTCGACAGCTCCGTGGCCGGCCTGGGCGGCTGCCCCTTCGCCGGCCACAAGGGCGCGGCCGGCAATGTCTGCACCGAGGACCTCGTGTTCCTCTGCGAGGAGATGGGCATCGACACGGGCGTGGACCTGGACGCGCTGATCGAATGCGCGCGGCTCGCCGAGGACATTGTCGGCCACCCGCTGCCCGGCTCCGTCATGCATGGCGGCTCGCTCACCCGCTTCCGCGAGGCGCGCGCCTGAGCGGCGGGCGGGATCAGAGGCTATTCAGAAGCAACACGAACCCGACGAAACTCGCAATGAGAATCAAATGCGCGAGAGGACCATTCGCAACATCGAAGCTTGATGCGTCGGGCTTGCGCAATATCGCCGATACGCTCGCGATGAGCACAAGATAGATCGCAAAGGCAGTCACGGCCAACGCAAATACCAGCGCAGCGTGGACGATGCCCTTCGAGAACCCCTTGTCCTCGACCATGGCGGCCATTCCGCGGAATTCCACAGAAAACAGCCCGAACCCGAGGACCGCCGTAGAAATTGCCAAAACCGCTATCGCCTGGTTCCGCGCGTGGTTCGCGGTATCGTCCGTCACGGCCTCTCGCCTGCGCCCCGATGTGGCTTCGTATCGACGAGTTTCTCAAACAGACGATGTAAATTGCCTCTCGCATAACTGACGCCTAATACCAGCCAGGCTGCGGCCAGCAGAACGCCCGGAACCATGATGGCGAGCGGCCAGCCGTCCAGATGCGCCACATAAAAGCGGGCGACGATCAGTATGGCCAGTACCGCATGAAGCGCTATATGAAGCGTTCTCAGCCAGGTTCGCATCGCCGACATTCGCGGACGACTCCGTTCCGCACCCGATACGGGCGATACTATAGGCCGTTGGCGCGCCGGGCAAGGAGCCGGACCGCTGAGGGGCCGGAGGAACGCCCATTCCCCCCGGCGCCCGCAAGGCGCTATCCTCGACGCCCGCGCATCCGGCCCCACACCATACCCGGAGGAAACGATCCCATGACTGCGCCCATCGACGCCCACAAGGTCCTGATGACCGGCGAGAACTCCTTCATCCGCCTGAGCCATGACGGCGGCGGCACCATGTCCGAGCGCACCAGCCACTGGCGGGTGCTCTGGTGCCCGGCGGGCGCGGGGCATGCGCTCTTCATGCAGGGAGAGCTGACGGACGGCGAGACCCGCATCTACAGCGACGACATCGCCGTCGCGCGCTGGCTGCAGCGCACCATCGAGACGCTGCTGCACCCGCCCTTCGCCGATGAATCGGTGCCGGTGCTGCCCGCCGTCTTCACCCGCGAGGGCGACCCGCGCGCCGCCACGATGGAGACCGTCGAGTCGGATGAGGACATCATCCGCATGACCTGGCATGACGCGCTGGAGCCCTTCATCCTGAACGCGCCGCCCGGCACGGCCGGCCGCCCGCTCGGCGTGCTCTCCACCTTCATCCCCCACGCCTCCGCCCAGCTTTCGCTCAACGGCCGCATCGCGACCGGCGCGCCCTGGCGGGAGGCGCGCGGCGACCACGACTCGTCGAGCGCGGTGCTCGCCTGGTCGGAATCCTGGCTCCAGCCGCGCGACTGAGCCGCAAGGCGGTCCGCCTGCGCCGGGGAGACAAGGGATGCCGGCCTTTTCCTTCGCGCTTGAGGACTATGCGGCGTTCGTCCGCAACAATCCGGAAGATTTCCACGGCATCTACCGCAAGATCGTCCATGAGGTGCCGCGGTTCCTGATGGCCGTCGAGCCGGAGTGCCGGGCGGCGGTCCTGGAAACGGCGCCGTCGCTGACCGGGACGCGCTGGGACGCGCTTCTGGCCGGCCTTGCGGAGCATCTGGCGGGGCTCCACGGCCTGGAGGCGCCGGCCTGGTGCGACGAGCCCGAACGGTTCGTCGCCCCGCCCTGGGTCGTCATGGAGGCGGTCGGCAGCCGCTCCGTCGTCCGGGCGCCGGCGGCCTTCCTGCGTCATGGCGCCCTGCCCGATCCGATGGACCTCGACGCGCGCGGCGGCGAGCCGAAGCCCTGGTAGCTGCCGATGGCGGAATTCGGACGGGCCGAGATCCGTGACGCCCTCGACGAACTGTCGGAGGCGCTCGCGCGGGACCGGCGCCGGGCCCATATTCACATGGTGCTCGCCGGCGGGCGGCCGGACCCGGAAGCCGGCTGACCGTCTTCGGAAGGGCCGCAGGACCCGGGACCCGCTATCATGCGGTTTCCGACTCCGGAGGGCCCGATGCCATGACTGCGCCCATCGACGCCCACAAGGTCCTGATGACCGGCGAGGACTCCTTCATCCGCCTGAGCCATGACGCAGGAGGCTGTCCTTGCGGGCGAACCCGCCGTCCTTTAGTCCGGCATGAGGCAGCGAGCGGGAGAGAGGCCCGGTGACAATCGAAAACCCCTTTCAGGGTCAGTTGTTCGCCGATGGGTTCCTCTGCGCCTCGATTGCGGAGACGAAGGACTGGCAATCCTTCGACGATGCCGCGCTCGAAACCCTCCGGACACGCCTCCGCACCCTGCTCGACAAGTTCCCGGCGGACCGCGCGCCCAATGAAGGCCAGACCGAAACCGACCTGATCCGCCCGGTGCTGGAAGAGCTCGGCTGGACGGCGAGCCTCTGGCAGCAAAGGCTTTCGCAACGCGGGCGCACGCATGTGCCGGACGGCCTGCTGTTTGCGGACGGTGCGGCCAAGGACCGCGCCAACCGCCTGCCGGAGCAGGACCGCTACCGCCACGGCCTCGCCATCGTGGAGTGCAAGCGCTGGGGCCGTCCGCTCGACCGCCGCTCCGCCGGCGATGGCGTGGAGGCCGCGCCCGCCACCCAGATGCTGAGCTATCTCGGCCGCGCCGATGTGATGACGGAAGGCAAGCTGCGCTGGGGCATCCTGACCGACGGCGCCGTCTGGCGGCTCTACTGGTGGGGCGCGCGCTCGGTCGCAGAGCAGTTCTTCGAGGTCGATCTGGCCGCCGTGCTGGACCTGCCGGGCCGCAATGAGGGCCTGTTCGCGCTCGACGAGGCGGCGCAGCGGCACTGGCTCCGGGTCTTCGCGCTCGTCTTCCGGCCGCAAGCCTTCCTGCCGGGCGAAACGGACCTGCGCAGCTTCCATCTGCGCGCGATAGAGGAAGGCCGGCTCCATGAGGCGGAGGTCGCGAAGGACCTGTCGGGGCTGGTGTTCGGCGAGGCGTTCCCGAAGCTGGCGAACGCCATTGCCGGGGCCGCGCCCGACGCGCCGCTGGAGGAGGTGCGCGAGGCGACCCTGGTGCTGCTCTACCGGCTCATGTTCCTGCTCTATGCCGAGGACCGGGGCCTGCTGCCGATACGCGACCGGGGCTACGAGCATTACGGGCTGCGGAAACGGGTGCGCGAGGATATCGGCCGGCTCAAGGACCAAAGTTATGTCTTTCCGGGGTCAACGCGCTACTGGAACGCCATAGACGACCTCTGCCGGGCCATCGACGGCGGCGACGCCTATATCGGCCTGCCCGCCTACAATGGCGGCCTGTTCGACGCCGGGCGCGCGCCGCTGCTGGGCCGGGTGCGGCTCCCCGACGCCCTCATGGCCGATATCGTCGATGCGCTCTCCTTCCGGCGCGGGCCGGACGGAAGGCGCTACATCAACTACCGCGAACTCGGCGTGCAGCAGCTCGGCTCGATCTATGAGCGGCTGGTGGAGCGCGAACTGGTGCGCGAGGAGGGCGAAATCCGCGTGCGCCCCAACCCGTTCGTGCGCAAGGACTGGGGCAGCTACTACACGCCGGACGACCTTGTGGGCCTCGTCATCGAGGAGGCGGTCGGCCCGCTGGTCGAAGCGCGCCGGCAGGCGTTTCGCGAAGCAACGGACAAGGGCGCAGGCGCGGCGGCGCTCGTCCGGCTCGACCCGGCGGAGAAAATCCTCGAACTCAGGGTGTGCGACCCGGCGATGGGGTCCGGGCATTTCCTCGTCAATCTCGCGGACTGGCTCGCCGACCGGACCATCGAGGCGATGGCGGAGGCCGAAGCGATCTCGGAAGGCTACGCCTCGCCGCTCGCCGGGCGCATCGAGGACATCCGCCGGACCATCCTCGCCAATGCCGAAGCGGAGGGCTGGGCCATCGATGCGGCGCGGCTCGACGACCGCCATATCGTGCGCCGCATGGTGCTCAAGCGCTGCATTTACGGCGTGGACAAGAACCCGATGGCGGTCGAACTCGCCAAGGTCTCGCTCTGGCTGCACACCTTCACGGTCGGCGCGCCGCTCTCCTTCCTCGACCACCATCTGCGCTGCGGCGACAGCCTGTTCGGGGCCTGGGTCCGGACCGGGACGGAACGGGCGGCGAACTATGACGCGCCATTGCTGCTGCACGGCCCGATCCAGGCCGCCATAGGCGCAACAGAGGCCATGCGCGCCGTGGAGGCGCTGACGGACGCCGAGATTGCGGAAGTGCGCCAGTCCGCCGAGACTTTCGCCCTGGTGGAGGAAAGGACCGCGCCGCTCAACGCTTTCCTCTCCCTCATTCACGCTTTCGACTGGCTCGACATCCGCAGCAAGGACGACAAGGCGGCGCTCAGGGCGTTCTTCGACGGCCAGTTCGGCGACGCCCTCGAGGTGGCGCTCGGGGAAGCGAAATCCTCGAACGGCCGGCCGGAGGCGCAGCGTTTCGCGGAATTGCTGGCCGAGGCGCGAAGCCTCATTGCCGAAGAACGGTTCTTCAACTGGCAGGCGGCGTTCCCCGGCGTCTGGACCAATCTGGAGAGCGCGGAGCGCCGGGGCGGCTTCGACGCCGTGATCGGCAACCCGCCCTGGGACCGGATGAAGCTGCAACAGGTGGAATGGTTCGCAGCCCGCCGCCCGGAGATCGCCCATGCGCCGCGCGCCGCCGACCGCAAGCGCATGATCGCCGCGCTGGAAACGGCCGGCGACCCGCTGGCGGCGGATTACGCCCGCGCGAGCGCCCGCGCGGGCGCGGCCACCCGCACGGCGCGCAAGGCCGGCGACTATCCCCTGCTCTCCGGCGGCGACATCAACCTCTATTCGCTTTTCGTGGAGCGCGCGATGGCGCTGGCGAAGCGGGAGGGGCTTGTCGGGCTGGTCGTCCCCTCCGGCATCGCGTCCGACAAGACGGCGGCGCGCTTCTTCAAGGGCGTGGCGACGGAAAGCCGGCTACGGGCGCTCTACGACTTCGAGAACAAGAAGGTCTTTTTCCCTGACGTCCACGCATCGTTCAAATTCTGCACCTTCATTGCCAGCCCGTCGCAGCTTCCGGGGGATGCGCAATGCGCGTTTTATCTGCATAGCGTATCGGAGCTCGAAGACCCGGAACGCCGCTTCCCGCTTGGCGCGGCGGACTTCGCCCGCGTCAACCCGAACACCGGCACCGCGCCGATCTTCCGGTCCCGCCGCGACGCTGAACTCACCTCCGCCATCTATGACCGTCTGCCGGTGCTGGTGGATTACTCGCCGGGCGAGGCGATCAAGGCATGGCCGGTGAAATATCTGCGGATGTTCGACATGACGAACGACTCGGGACTGTTCCGCACCCGCGTGGAACTGGAGGAGAACGAAGGCGCGTATCGCATCGGCGGCAATCGCTTCGACAGCCCGGCAGGGGAGTGGGTTCCGCTTTACGAAGGCAAGATGGTGCAGGCTTTCGATCACCGCGCTGCGGGCATCGCGGTCAATCTGGCGAACGTCCATCGACCCGCGCAACCCGAGCCGGCCACCCTCGAACAGCACGAGAACCCGAGCTGGCTGCCTGATCCCCAATTCTGGGTATCGGAAAGGGCGACGGACCAGCCAAAGGCCCCGTTCCTGCTTGGAATCAAGCATGTCACTTCGGCAACGAATATTCGCTCCATGATAGCCGCGTTGATCCCGGATGCTGGTGCCGGGAACTCGTTGCCACTGCTAGTGGGCGACAACAATCGCCCGTTATCGACTGGGTTGGCAGTCACCATCCTTGCCAATCTGAATTCCCTAACGCTCGATTTTGTCCTGAGACAGAAGGTTCAAGGCCAAAACCTAAATTGGTTCATCCTCGAACAACTCCCCGTTGTCCCGCCGGCGCGTTACGAGGCGGTGCGCTTCGGGCCGAAGACGGCGACGGAGCTCGTGCGCGAGGCGGTGCTGGAATTGACATACACGGCCCATGACATGGCCCCCTTCGCCCGCGATATGGGCCATGTCGATGAGGCGGGCGAAGTCCTGCCGCCCTTCCACTGGGACGAGGATCGGCGTCTCCTCCTGCGCGCGAAGCTGGACGCGATCTACTTCCACCTTTACGGCGTCACGGACCGCGACGACATCCGCTACGTGTACTCGACCTTCCCCCTCGTCGAACGGCAGGAGACGGCGGCCTATGGCCGGTACCGCTCCCGCGATCTCTGCCTCGCCTGGACCAACGCGCTTGCTGCCGGCCACCCCGACGCGGACGACCAAATTGGCGGCCACCAATGAACAACGTCGACGTGGGCAACGAATTCCAGACCAAGGCTGGTTGCTTCCAGACCACCTCGGACGAACTTCAGGCGAAACTGAACCAAGCAACCTTGACGTTGAAGCAAGCCGGCAAGGGAGATACGAGGAAGATTGGCGGCTACCTGTTCTCGACCATGATTCTGCGAGCATTGGCGACGGAGTGCGCCTTGAAGGCGCTTTCAGCGAAAAGCACGGGCAAGTACCGTCGTGACAAGCTGGGCCACGACCTCTCGAAACTCTTCGACGACTTGACGCAAGACGTGCAAGTACTTGTCGA
>JAJECF010000156.1 GCA_022822125.1 Alphaproteobacteria bacterium | reverse complement strand
GGAGGCGAGCCTCGGCGCGACGCTCGACCTGCCGCTCGGCTTCACCCTGGGCGCGCGCGCCGCCATGCACTGGACGGATTATGAAGGCGAGGGCTTCGCGCACAACACCATAGACCGCAAGCCGCGCAGGGACAGGACGCGCACGCTGTCGCTCTCGCTGCACAACCGCGCCGTCACCGTCTTCGGCTTCAGCCCGCGCCTCTCGCTGGTCAACGAGAAGCGGGAGACCAACGCCCAGCTGCTGGACTATGAGCGCAACCGCGGCGAGCTCAGCTTCGTGCGCCAGTTCTGAGGGCGGAGACCGGAGCGGCGGCCGACCCCGTGAAAGCCTTCCTCATCGCCCTCATCGTGCTCGGCGCGCTGACCCTGCTGCTGGCCACGCTCGCCTGGGGGGCGCCGGCCTTTCCCTGAATAGCGGGCGCCAGTAAGCGCCTCCCTTTCCTCATCCCGAGTAGCGGCGCCAGCCGCGTATCGAGGGGGCCAGACGGCGAGGGAGCGTCCCCTTCGACAGGCTCAGGACAGGCTCCTTCGATACGCGCCTGCTGACGCAGCCGCTACTCAGGATGAGGAAGAAGAGGCGGCGCGGCTGACGCCGCTACTCAGGATGAGGAGCAAGGGGGCGCGCCCTCCGCTGTTATGCCTGCTTCCGCCGCGCTACTCCCCGTACACGTATTCCGGCAGCCACAGCACGATTTGCGGGAACGCCATGATGAGGGCGAGGCCGATCAACTGGATCACCATGAACTGCATCATGCCGATATAGATGTCCTTCAGGTCCCAGCTCGGCACCACGCCCTTGAGGAAATAGGCCGAAAGGGCAACGGGCGGCGACAGCCACGCCGTCTGGAGGTTCACCGCAACCAGAATGCCGAACCAGGTCAGATTCACCTCCATCTTGTCCAGCAGCGGGATCAGGATGGGGACGATAATCAGGACGATCGGAACCCATTCCAGCGGCCAGCCAAGGATGAAGATGAGCGCCATGACGACGATCAGCACTTCGGTCTGGGACAGCTCCAGCGCCAGCAGGGCGTTGGTCAGCATGGTCGGGGTGCCGAGCCGCGAGAAGACCGCGCCGAAGAAATTGGACGCCGCCACCAGAAAGAGGATCAGCACCGATATTTCCAGCGTCTTGACCAGGGCCTCCTGGAACCGCGCCAGGGTCATTCTCCGGTAGGCGAGCGTCATCAGCAGCGCCCCGAAGGCGCCGCAGGCCGCGCCCTCCGTCGGCGTCGCCCAGCCGAGCAGGATCGAGCCGAGCGCGAACCCCACCAGCAGGGCCGGAGGCACCAGACCCAGATAGAACTCGGTCCACACCTCGCTGACATAGAAGCCGAACGGCCGGTTGGCCAGCAGCCAGCGATGCGCGCGCATCAGGGCGAGAAACACAGCCCCGTACGCCAGAAGATAGAGCGCCAGCGCGAGCAGCCTCTGCAGCAGCCCCTGGCCGACAGGCGCCGACGAGGCGAGGCCGTGAACGAAGACGCTGGCGGCGGCGAAGAGAGCCGCCGGCACGATGATGGCGGCGATGAACTCCAGCCACATCTTGCCGGAGGTCTGCGGCCGCTCCTCCTCCGGCAGCGGCGGCCCCAGCGCCGGATTCAGCCAGCACCGGACAAGCGAATAGGCCGTGTACAGGCAGGCAAGCAGGACTCCGGGAACGATCGCGGCGGCGAACAGGTCCGTGACCGGCACCTCCAGAACCGGCCCCATGACCACCAGCATGATCGACGGCGGAATGAGGATGCCCAGCGTGCCGCCGGCGGTGATGGTGCCGGCCGCGAGCCTCACATCGTAATTGGACCGGTTCATGGTCTTCGCCGCCATGATGCCGAGGATGGTCACCGACGCCCCGACAATGCCGGTCGCGGCGGCGAAGATCGTGGAGACGAACAGCACCGCGATATAGAGCGCGCCGCGGGTGCGCGAGAGCATGAGCTGCACGGCGCGGAACAGGCGCTCCATGAGCCCCGCCTGCTCCATGAGGATGCCCATGAAGACGAACAGCGGCACGGCCGCCAGCGTCTGCTCCAGCATGACGTTGTTGAACTGCAGCGTCATGAGGTAAACGACGAGCTTGGGCCCGAACCCCCAGGCCCCGAAGACCAGCCCCAAGAAGATCAGGGTAAAGGAGATCGGGAAGCCGACGAAGATCGCCAGAAGCATCACGGCGATCATGATGAACCCGATGATTTCCGGGCTCATGCTACGGCCACCGGTTGTTCTTCATCGTGTAGATGCACTTCAGCAGTTCCGATATCCCCTGGGCGATCAGCAGCGCCGCCCCGACCGGCATGGCGGCGCGAACCGGCGCCACCGGGGCCATGAACGCGGTGTCCATGACGAGCTCCCAGCGAACCCACGCCTTCTCGGCGTAGCCGAACGAGATGAGCAGGAAGAAGACCATCGCCGGAAAGAACAGCGCCACATAAAGCAGGGCATCGACCATGGCCTGGCGGCGCGGCGCCCAGTTCCGGTAAAGGAAATCGGCCCGGATGTGGACGCCGCGCATCAGCGCGTAACCGGCGCCGATCATGAACAGCGCCCCGTTCAGCATCCGGCTGATGTCATAGGCCCACATGGTGGGGGCCACGAAGAGCTTGCGGGCCACCACCTCCCACACCATGGCCAGCATGAGCGGGACCAGCAGCCAGCAGAAGACGCGCCCGCTCCACAGGCCGAATGTGTCGAGCCAGGTGATGGCCGTCCTCATCCAGCCGGCCATGTCGTCCGGCAGGTCCCCCGGCGCGCGGTTTCGCCGTTCGGCGATCAGCTCGTCGGTGATGTCCAGGTCTTCGGGTGAGTCGGACACCGCTGGCGTTCTCCCCTGCCGGCCGTCCCCGAGCGCCCGGCGCCGGCTGCGCGGCGAAGACAGCGCCCCGCCGCGCAGCCGGCCGCCTTGCGGCGCGCGCTACTGTAGCGACTTGGCGAACGCCTGTCCCAGATTCGCATTCGAGGTCTGGGCGCCGGCCCAGAAGGGCACCGCGATCTCAGCGAAGGCCCGCTGGGAATCCCACACCTCCTTGAAGAACGCGTTCTGCGCCGCGTTCTTCTCCAGCGACGCCTTGGCCGCGTTCATATATTCGCTGAAATAGTCGGTGGGCGTGTCGTGGAGCTGAACGCCGTGGTTCTCGGTCAGGTCCTTGAGCGCCTTGCCGTTCTCGTAGATGCGATAGGCCAGGGCCTTGGTGAGCGAGGCATTCGCCGCGACCTCGATGGCCTTCTTCTGGTGGTCGGTCAGCGCGTTATAGGCATCGCCGTTCAGGTAGAGGTCCGCATTGACCACGACCTGGTGAAGACCCTGCAGATAGTAGTGCTTCAGCACCTTCTGGAAACCGAACACGCTGTCCGGCTTGGGGCAGCACCACTCGGCCGCATCGATGGTGCCCTTCTCGAGCGCCGGCAGGATGTCGCCGCCGCCCATCGCCACGGCCGCGACCCCGATGTCGTTGTAGGTCTGGCCGGGGATGCCGGGCGGGGTGCGGAAACGGTATTTGCGGAAATCGTCCATGGACTTGATCGGCTCCTTGAACCAGCCGAGAGCCTCCGGGCCGACCGGCTGGAGCATGAAGCCCTTCACATTGACGCCCATTTCCTTCCAGAGCCGGTCATAGAGCTCCTTGCCGCCGCCGTACAGAAACCAGGACATGAAGGCGATATTGTCGATGCCCACGCCGGCGCCCGCCACCGGCGAGCCGAACAGCATCGCTGCAGGATGCTTGCCGGACCAGTAATGGGTCCATGCGAAGCCGCCCTCTACGAGGCCGGCATCGACTGCATCCAGCGTCTCCTTGACGCCCACGACCGCGCCGGCCGGCAAGATCTCGATGACGACCTCGCCATTAGTCAGGTCGCTCACATCCTGCGCGAACTCGCTGAGCATATGGACTTCGTCGGCCTTGGACGGGATCACCGACTGGACACGGATTTTCACCTCGGCGAAGGCCGCCGAGGACGCGATGACCGCCGCGGCCGTCAATCCCGCGATCCCCGCCGACCTGAAGGTTGGCTTGCGCATTGTCGTAACTCCTCTGTGGGTTGAACAAATCGGGGATATCCGGACAGACCCGCAACGGCTGCAGAATCTTCTCCGGGCTCGAAAGGGCGCGCTGCGGCGCCCTGTTATCCCTTTTCTCCCGTATGTCCGTCCTCCGGCCCGAAGGCGCGGAAGGAACGGGGAGTGTGGATGCGGGGGAAGTGAGGCGCAAGCCCGAATCGAACCGGGAGGAATCGTATCCGGCGCTTCCCCTCCCCCGCTCTCTAAAGCTAGGCTGACTCAGGGAGTCGACAGTCCGGAGGCGCGACGAAGTATGAAAATTACCGGTATCCGCACGATGACGGTGGAGGTGCCGCTGGAGGAGCCTGTCATCACCGCGATCCACGATATCCGCAGCGTCGGCTATGTGCTCGTCTTCGTCGATACAGATGCGGGAATAACAGGCGAGGGCCATCTGTTCTCGCTTCCCGCCAGGCATCTGGCGCCGCTGGAGGCAATGGCCGCCACCCTCGGCCAGTCCCTCATCGGCGAGGATGCGCACCGGGTCGAGGGCCTCTGGCACAGGCTCTGGGGAGAGGTGAATTTCGTCGGCCACAAGGGCGTGGCGCTCTTCGCGCTCTCGGCGCTCGACATGGCGCTCTGGGACGCGCGCGGCAAGGCGCTCGGCCAGCCGGTCCACCGCCTGCTCGGCTCCTGCCGCGACGCGGTGCCGGCCTATCACAGCGGCGGGCTCTGGCTCTCGCGCACGCAGGACGAACTGGTCGCCGAAGCGAAGGCGTTCCTCAAGCAGGGCTTCCGCGCCATGAAGATGCGGCTCGGCAAGCCGCGCTGGCAGGAGGATGTCGAGCGCGCCGAAGCGGTCCGCGACGCCGTCGGCCCCGACATCCGGCTGATGGCGGACGCCAACCAGAGCCTCGATGCAAGGCATGCGCTGCGGCTCGGCCGCGCCCTGGAATCGGTGAACCTCGACTGGTTCGAGGAGCCGGTGCCGGCCTATGACGTCGCCGGCCATGCCGCGCTCGCCGCCGCGCTCGACACGCCCATCGCCACGGGTGAAACGGAATATACCCGTTACGGCTTCCGCCCGCTGATCGAGGCGAAGGCGGCCGATGTGCTGATGCCGGATCTCGGGCGGATCGGCGGCGTCACCGAGTTCATGCGCGTGGGACACATGGCGCAGGCATGGGACCTGCCGGTCTCGCCGCATCTCTATTCGGAACCGTCGCTGCAGATGTGCGGCGCGCTCCAGAATTGCGACTTGCTGGAATACATGCCCTGGTCGGCTCCACTCTTCTGCGAGACCATCGAGTTCGAGAACGGACAGGCCCTGATTCCGGACCGGCCGGGCCTGGGTTTCTCCTTCGATCCCGATGCGCTGGAGCGCCACCGCGTGGCGTCTGCCGCCGACAGTGCCGCCAGGCCCGCGCCGAGGCGCCCGGCGCGGCGCGCGGCGGCGAAGAAGGACGAGGCGCCCGCGCCAAAGACAGAGGCAAAAGCGAAGCCCAGGGCGCGCGCGGCCGCGAAGGCCGAGCCCAGGGCAAAGGCGAAAGCCCCGCCGGCTCCGAAACCGGCAGCCCGGCGGCGGCGCGACCCTGGAAAAACGCCGTGGTATCTTCGCCGCGAGATGGAGGATGCGTGACATACCGGATGGAATTCAGGAACTTGCGGGCATGCAGGTGAAACCGCTTTCCGGGTCCTGCGGAGCCGAGGTGCGCGGCGTCGATCTGGCGGCGCTCGACGATGCGGGCTTTGCGGCGGTGCATGAGGCCTTCCTGCGCCACAAGGTGCTTTGCTTCCGCGACCAGGAGCTGGACGAAGAAGCGCTGATGGCCTTCGGCCTGCGCTTCGGCCCGTTGATCGTGCATCCGAACCTGATCTCCGACGGCAAGCATCCCGAGGTGATCGCGATCCGCAAGGAGCCGGAGGACAAGGCGGCGGTCGGCGAGAACTGGCACACCGACACGACCTGCCTGGAGCGGCCGCCGCTCGCCTCGGCGCTCTACGCCCTGGAGGTGCCGCCGGCGGGCGGCGACACGCTGTTCGCGGACCAGCAGGGCGCGTGGGACCTCCTGTCGGACGGCATGAAGGAGACATTATCCGGCCTCCGCGCGGTGCATAACGACACCCGCGTCGCCGGGCCGGCCACGAATTTCAATGCGCTCCGCTCGACCAGGAACCGGCAGGACGACGCCTGGACGCCGACAGAGAGCGTGCATCCGGTGGCGCGCACCCATCCCGAAACCGGGCGCAAGGGCCTCTTCGTCAACCGCGCCTACACCATCCGCTTTGAAGGCATGACGGAGGCGGAGAGCACGCCGCTGCTCGACTATCTCTACGCCGCGGGCGAGCGCGTGGAATTGACCTGCCGCGTCTCCTGGGAGCCGGGCACGCTGACGCTCTGGGATAATCGCTGCCTCAAGCACGCCGCCATCAACGACTATTCCGGCCACCGCCGCGACATGCGCCGCGTCCAGATCGAGGGCGACCGCCCGGTCTAGGGTTCGTTCAGTCTCAACAGCCCGGACGAGGAGCGCAGGCCTCTATAGCGGCGAGGAATTTCTCCTTGGCGCCGGGGCCGCGGGCGAAGGGGCTGATAATCGGCAGGTCGAGACCCGAGGCCCGGTAGGCGTCGAGTCGCTCCCGGCATTCGCCCGGCTCCCCGGCGACGCCGGTCGCAGCGATCATGTCGTCGGTGACGGCGCGCTCGGCCGCCGCGCGGTCGCCGGCGGCCCAGGCTCCGGCGATGGCGGCCGCCTGTTCGGGGAACCCGCTTTCGGCGATCAGGCGGTTGTAGCGGGGGAAGAAGCCCGCATAGAAGGCAAGGCCCGGGCGGGCGGCGGCGAAGGCTTCGCGCCGGTCCGCCGAAACGCTTGTCGGCAGGAGCGACGCGATCTCGACCCCGGCGGGATCGCGGCCGGCCCGGCGAGCCCCGGCGGCGATATGGACGCGCGCCCGCGCCGCCGTCTCCAGCGTGCTGCGGGTCAGGATCAGGCCGTCCGCGACTTCGCCGCAAAGCTCCAGCATCTTCGGGAATAGCGCGGAGAGGTAGATGGGAAGGCGGTCCCGGAACGGACGGAACCAGAGGTCGAAGTGCTCAATCCGGACCGTCTCGCCCTCATGAGCGACCTCGCCGTCGCGGAGCAGCTTGCGCACGACGGCTGTCGCATCGCGCACCCGGCCGAGGGGTTTGGCGTATTCCACCCCGTGCTCCGGTTCGACCTGGACCCTGTGGCTGGAGCCGAGGCCCAGCACGAAGCGTCCGCCCGAAAGCTCGTCCACGGCGGCGGCGGCCATCGCGATGGTGGGCGCGGTGCGCACGAACACGCTGGTAATGGCGGTGCCGAGGCGCACGCGCTTCGTGCGGAGCGCGCAGGCGGCCAGAATCGCGAACTGGTCGCCGCCATGACCCTCCGCGACCCAGACCGACTCGTAGCCGAGCGCCTCGGCCCGCTCGGCGCAATCGGCGATCTCCGTCGCGGTCAACCCGCCCGAGAATGCAATTCCGATGCGCGGCATGATCCGGTTCCTCCCCGTCTGCGGCGGCGATGTTGGGCCGCGACGCAGCGCGGCGCAAGGGCGGGGCAGGCAGTTGCAGCCAAGCGGGCCGAGGCTGCATAATCGCAGCACGCTGTTCTACCCGATGGCAACAACAGAAAGCGCTGAGCGCAATGTTCGAAGCCGCTGAAACGCTCCAGCAGGCCGCATGGCTGGCGGTGGCGGGCGGCCTGGTTCTGCTGGCGCTGGGCTGCATTCACCTGCTGCTGGTCTATGCCGGGCTGGTCGCCAGGAGAGACCGGGGCTGGAGCCATTGGGCGGGAAGGCGGTCCTTCACCGCCGCGCTGGTGCTGCTTCTCGGCGCAGCGCTCATGCAGGTGGTGGCGCATCGCGGCCTCTCCGGCCGTCCGGACAATGCGATCGCCGCCGCGCCGAACGCGGCGAACGTAACGAATCGCGGCGTTGGCGCCGCCGCGCCGGCGGAGGAGAGCGCAAAGGCGGAATTGCGCCCGGTCGTTTCGATAGCGACGGCCGAAGCCGCGTTTGGCGCCGCGCTTGCGGCCCGGAACGCAGGACAAGCGCCCGACGCCGAAAATGCCTACGGCCGGGCCCGCGACGCCTTCGCCATGCTGGGCGACGCAAGGCGGGAGGCCGATGCGCTGCACGGGCTCGGCGACATGGCGCTTGCCCGAGGGGACCTTGTCGGCGCGGAACGGCGCTATCTCGAAGCGCAGCGGCTTTTCGGCGGCCTCGACAACAGGATGGGCGAGGCGAATGCGCTGGTCGGCCTCGCCGCCGTGAAAGCGCAGAGCGGCGCCCGCAAGGAGGCCGCGCGCCTGCTCGACAAGGCCCACGCCATCTATCTCAAGGCGATCTCCGTGCGCGGCCGCGCCAATGTCGCGCTGGCGCGGGCGGACCTTGCGACCGACCCCGCAAGGGCCCGCCGCCTCTACCGGGACGCTGCCGGCCTCTATATCCGGGCGGGCCTGCCGGACTGGGCAGACTATGCCCTGAGCCGTGCGCGCTGATTCCGGCAGGATTCCGAAGAATCGGGAAAGATGCCGCCATGAAGTCACCAACCGCCAGGTTCGCGTTGCGCCTCCTGGTGTCCCTGAAAAACGCCGTTGCGGAGGCCAGCCGCCAGCTCCCGAAGACCGGTTGCCGGAGGCCACCCGGCAGACGGCGCACACTGGATAACGCTGGAATTCGGTGAGCGCCCCCGATTTTCCGCTATCTGCGCCCGGCAGGTGAAAGTGCGCTTCATCGTGAATCGCGACGATAGAACGGAACTCTTTCAGGCTGAAACGGAAGTCCGGCCGTCCCCTTCGACAAGCTCAGGACAGGCCCCTTCGATACGCCGCTTCGCGGCTACTCAGGATGAGGTTCGATAGGCGGCTTCGCCGCTACTCGGGATGAGGAAGCCTTGGAACGCGCCTCCATCCCCTTTCTCATCCCGAGTAGCGACCGCGTCATACCAGCGGTCGTTGATCGGAACCGATGGCGCGGCACCTTCCTACCGTAGCCCGGTCCTTTGTCGCTCATCCCGAGTAGCGGCGCCAGCCGCGTATCGAGGGAGGCGGCTCCACTGGTGGGACGATCCTTCGATACGCCTCCCCTTCGGTCGGCTACTCAGGATGAGGAGAGGCGGGCGTGCCGGGCCGCATTTGCTTGTGAGTCTCAACCCGGTGCCGCTGGTATCAGCGGGCGCGTATCGAAGGGCCGCCCGTTTCAAACCGGTCGGATACCGCTCTGGCGATTCCAGCCGGTGCGCACCGTCGCCGCTGGCGCTTCCGTTGCATCGCAGCACGCATGGAGGCCGGCCTGCCGGTTCCACACTTGCCGGGCCGGAGTTCGCCAGTCGCACCGACGCCGGGCGCCGATAAACGCCGGCGCGGGGTCCTTACGGACGGTGGACCTGCCCATGCGCCGCGCAATCGGGCGAGGCGAGGCGGAGGACGAGCGCCGCCGCCCGGTCGGGCGACGGCAGCGGCGCCGGGTCCTCGCCCGGATAGGCGGCGGCGCGCAGCCTTGTGCGCATCGGCCCCGGATCGACGAGATTGACCCTAAGCGCCGTGCGCGCCGTCTCCGCCGCCCAGGCCAGCACCAGCGCTTCGAGCGCGGCCTTGCTGGCGGCATAGGCGCCCCAATAGGCCCGGGCCGCGGGATAGCCGGTGGCGAACACGGCGCGGCCCCCGGGCGCCCGGCGCAGCAGCGGGTCCGCCATGCGGATGAGGCGCAGGGCGGCATTGAGATTGGTGTCGAGCGCGCGCCGCCAGGCCTCGTCGGCGATCTGGTGCGCCGGCCCGAGCGTGCCGAGTGCAGCGGCGCAGGAGGCCAGGATATCCAGACGCCCGAACCGGTCGTCGAGCGCGGCCAGCGCGCGTTCCAGGTCTCCGGGCGCGATGAGGTCCAGCGGGCAGAGCGTGGCCTCGCCGCCCGCCGCGCGGACCGCGTCGTCGGTCTCCTCCAACCCGCCGACCGTGCGGGCGAGCAACACGACATGGGCGCCGCAAGCCGCAAGCCGCACCGCCACAGCCGCGCCGAGCCCCCTCGAGGCGCCGGTGACGAGCGCGACCCGGCCGGCGAGCGGCGTCGTCTCGGGCACGGCTCAGGCCAGTTCGTCGAGCAGCGACATCCTGTCGGCGGCCGCGCCGTCGCGCCGGTCGAGCAAATCGATCGGGTAGTCGCCGGTGAAGCAGGCGTCGCAGAAGGCGGGCGCTCTGCCCCGGCCCCCGGCCTCGCCAAGCGCACGGTAGAGGCCGTCCAGACCGATGAACGCCAGCGAGTCGACGCTGATCTCGCGGCGCATCCGGTCCAGGTCGAACCGGGCGGCCAGCAGCGTGTCGCGGCGCGGCGTGTCGATGCCGTAGAAGCAGGAATGGGTCGTGGGCGGGCTGGAAATCCGCATATGCACTTCCGCCGCCCCGGCATTGCGCACCATCTCGACGATCTTGGTCGAGGTCGTGCCGCGCACGATGCTGTCATCGACCAGCACGACGCGCCTGCCGGCCAGCACCGCCTTGTTGGCGTTGTGTTTCAGGCGCACGCCCAGATGGCGGATCTGCTGTGTTGGCTCGATGAAGGTCCGCCCGACATAGTGGTTGCGGATGATGCCGAGGCTGAAGGGCAGGCCGGCCTGCTGGGCGTAGCCGAGGCCGGCGGGCACGCCGGAATCGGGCACGGGCACAACGACATCCGCCGGCGCCGGCGCCTCGCGGGCAAGCTCGCGGCCGATTTCCATGCGCGCTTCATAGACGCTGCGCCCGAACACGGCGCTGTCCGGCCGCGCGAAATAGATGAGCTCGAAGATGCAGGGCCGGGGCCGGGCGGGGCCGAAGGGGAAGAACGATTCGATGCGGCCCTCGTCCACCACCACCATCTCGCCCGGCTCGACGTCACGGACATAGTCGGCGCCGATAATGTCAAGCGCGCAGGTCTCGGAAGCGAGGATCCACGCCGCGCCGAGCCGTCCGAGCACCAGCGGGCGCACGCCGTGGGGGTCGCGCACGCCGAACAGCTTGCTGCGCGATATGGCGACAAGCGAATAGGCGCCCTCGATCTCCCCCAGCGCCTCGACGATCCGGTCCGCCAGCCTGTCCTTCCGGCTGCGCGCGATGAGGTGGATGATGACCTCGGTGTCGGTCGTGCTCTGGAAAAGCGCGCCGCCGCCCGCCAGCCGGCGCCGGATCGAGAGGGCGTTGGTCAGATTGCCGTTATGCGCCACCGCAACGCCGCCGAAGGCGAAATCCGCAAAGAGCGGCTGGATATTGCGGGCGACCGGCGCGCCGGTGGTCGAATAGCGGTTGTGGCCGATGGCGATCGCGCCCTGCAGGCGCCGGATCGCGTCCTCATTGCCGAAGGTCTCGCTGACCTGGCCCGGCCCGCGAAGGCTGTAAAATTGCGCGCCGTCGCTGGAGACGATGCCGGCGGACTGCTGGCCGCGATGCTGAAGGGCATGCAGGCCGAGCGCTGTATGCGCGGCCGCATCGGCATGGCCGGCGATGCCGAACACCCCGCATTCCTCATGCAGCTTGTCGTCGTCGAAGGGGTGGACGGCTCGCAAACGGGCCTCCCTTCACCGGCTACTACCCTCGATCAGGCGGTCGAGATCGCGGCGATCCCGGTCCTTATAGCCCTTGACCGGGGCTTTTGCAGCCGTTTCCGCTTCCGCCTCGGGTTGTTCCAGCTTCTCGTAGAGCCGCTGGCCCGCCTCGATACGCTCGATCTCCCGCTGGATGCGATCTGTCTCCGTCGCGCCGTAATCGGCGAGGCGCTGCGGCAGCAGCCGCTCGATCTCGCGGGCGCCGGCGGCCACGAGCGGAATGCTGCGCGCGTTCTGCACCCAGCCCGGCTGGTGCTCCGGCGGCACGAGCCTCGTGCCCACGAGGTAGAGCGCGCAGATGATGACGGCGCCCCTGACAAGGCCGAACAGGAAGCCGAGCGCGCGGTCCAGCGCGCCGTGGCTGGAGCGCTCCACCAGGCCGGCGACCCGCCCTGTGATGATGGAAAGCAGCGCCAGCGCGATCAGGAACCCGCCCGCGCCGGCCGCAATCCGGGCCAGTATCTCCGGCTCGACATATTGCGACAGCAGGGTGGCGAGCGGCGCGAAGGCGAACCAGGCGATGACGGCCGCGCCGATCCAGCTTGCGAGCGAAAACACCTCGCGCACGAACCCGCGCAGATAGGCGATGATGGCCGAAACCACCACGGCCGCGAAAAGCGCGAGGTCCAGCGTGTAGATGTCGGTCATGCCCGGGCGCGCCTCTCCGCCCGCGAGCCCGCGCCGAGCCGGGAGGCCAGTTCTGCGACATGGCCGACCGTTTCTATCCTGAGCCCGCCGCCGGCCGGAGGCTTCCTCGCCGAGGGGATGACGGCTGTCTCGAAGCCAAGCTTGCCCGCCTCGCGGAGCCGCGCATCGCCATGCGCGACCGGGCGGACCTCGCCGGTCAATCCGATTTCGCCGAACCAGACGCGGTCCGCCGGCGCGGCCGCACCCTCCAGCGAGGAGATGAGCGCCGCGGCCGCCGCGAGGTCCGCCGCCGGCTCGGAAATGCGCAGCCCGCCCGCGACATTCAGGTAGATGTCGCGCCCGCCGAGCGCGACTCCGGCCCGCGCCTCCAGCACGGCCAGCACCATGGCGAGCCGGCCGGCGTCCCAGCCGACCACGGCGCGGCGCGGCGAGCCGGCGGCGGGCGGACCCACCAGCGCCTGGATTTCCACCAGAAGCGGACGCGCGCCCTCCACGCCTGCAAACACCGCCGTGCCCGGCAGCGCCTCCCCGTCCTGCCGCTCCCCGAGGAAGAGCGCGGAGGGGTTGGCGACCTCGCCGAGGCCCCGATCGGTCATCTCGAACACGCCGATTTCGTCGGTGGTGCCGTAGCGGTTTTTCACAGCCCGCAGGATGCGGAAATGGTGGCCGCGTTCGCCCTCGAAATAGAGCACCGTATCGACCATGTGCTCCAGCACGCGCGGGCCCGCTATGGCGCCGTCCTTGGTGACATGGCCGACCAGCAAGAGCGCCGTGCCGCGCCGGCGGGCGACTTCGATCAGCGCCTGGGCGGAGGCGCGCACCTGCGCCACCGAGCCGGCGGCGGAGTCGAGACTGTCGAGATGCATGGTCTGGATCGAGTCCACCACCGCCACCTCGCCTCGCTCGGACAGCGTGGCCGCGATGTCGCCCGCCGCCGTGGCCGCCACGAGCGCAACCGGCGCCTCCGCCATGCCGAGGCGCCGGGCCCGCATGGCGATTTGCGAGACCGCCTCCTCGCCGGTGACATAGAGGCAATCATGGCCCCGGGCCGCCAGCTTCGCCGCCGCCTGCAGCAGCAGGGTGGACTTGCCGATGCCGGGGTCGCCGCCGATGAGCACGCAGCTGCCCGGCACCAGTCCGCCGCCCAGAACCCGGTCAAACTCTGCAATGCCGGTGGCGCGGCGTTCGATGGCCGGCGGCGCGGCGTCGAGCGGCTGCAGGTCCAGCCTGCGGCCCGCCCGCCCCGCCCTTGCGGGCGCCGCCGCTTCCTCGACCAGGCTGTTCCACGCCCCGCAGCTTGCGCAGCGCCCCGACCAGAGCGCCGTAACCGCTCCGCATGTCTGGCAAACATAGCTGCGGTCCTTGCGGCTCACCGGCGCACCGCCATCCGGATCGGCCCCGTGGCGCGACCGTGGATGAACTGGTCCACAAAGGCGTTGCCGCTGTCGTCGATCTCCGAGACCGGCCCCGACCAGACGATCCGCCCCTCATGCAGCATGGCGATGCGGTCCGCGATCTTGCGCGCGCTCGCCATGTCGTGAGTGATGGAGAGCGCCGTCGCGCCGAGATCGCGCACGCACTGGACGATCAGGTCGTTGATGACATCGGCCATGATCGGGTCGAGCCCGGTTGTCGGTTCGTCGAAGAAGATGATGTCCGGCCGGGCGGCGATGGCGCGGGCGAGCGCCACCCGTTTCTGCATCCCGCCGGAAAGCTCCGCCGGCATCAGATCGCCGACCTCGGGGCCGAGGCCGACCCGGGCGAGCGTGTCCAGCGCCACGGGCCTGGAGTCCTTGCGGGTCTTCTGCCCGGCCGCCACCAGCCCGAAGGCCACATTCTCCCAGACGGAGAGGCTGTCGAACAGCGCGCCGCCCTGGAACAGCATGCCCATGCGCGCATTGACGGCCTCGCGCGCCGCGCCCTTGAGACCGATCGACTCCGCCCCGTCGACAAGAATGCTGCCGCTGTCCGGCTCGACGATGCCGAGCGCGCATTTGACCGTGACCGACTTGCCGGTGCCCGACCCGCCGATGACGACCACCGACTCGCCTGCGCCGACATCGAGATCGACGCCGCGCAGCACGTGTTTCGCACCAAAGGCCTTGCGCAGGCCCCGGATTCGGATTTTCGGTTCGCCCGGGCCGGTCATTTGGCGAAGAACAGTTCGGTGATGATGTAGTTGAACACCAGGATGAGGATGGCCGAGGAAACCACCGCATCCGTCGCCGCGCGCCCGACGCCCTGCGCGCCGCCCTCCGAACGGTAGCCGTGATAGCACCCCATCAGCGAGACAAGGAAACCGAAGGCCGCCGCCTTGACCAGCCCTGTCGCGACGTCATGGACTTCGACGAAGCGCCATGTCTGGTCGATATAGGCGGCGGGCGCGAAGTCCAGCTTGTAAATGCCGACGATATAGCCGCCGAATATGCCGATGACATCGCCGACCAGCACCAGCAGCGGCAGCATGGCGAAGCCGGCAAGGATGCGCGGCGCCACCAGGTATTTCATCGGGTCGGTCGAAAGCGTGGAGAGCGCGTCGATCTGCTCGGTGACGCGCATCGTGCCGAGCTCCGCCGCCATGGACGCGCCGACCCGCCCGGCGACCATCAGCCCCGCCAGCACCGGTGCAAGCTCGCGCGTGATCGCCAGCGACACCACGCCCGCGACCGCTCCCTCGGCCGAGAAGCGCGCAAAACCGGTATGGCTCTGCAGCGCCAGCACCATGCCGCTGAACAGCGTTGTCAGCGCCACCACGGGCAGGGAGTAGTAACCGATATCCACCATCTGGCGCAGCAGCGCGCGCGGATAGAAGGGCGGGCGGACGATATGCGACACGGCGGAGGCGGCGAACAGCGCCAGCCGGCCGATCGCCTCGAGCAGGGCGAGAAAGGCCCGGCCGATCGCGGCCAGCGCCTTCAAGCGCCGGAGCCTCCGCCGCCTGTATAGCTTCGCGCATAGCGCGCGCCGAGCGAGGTCAGGAATTCGTAGCCGATCGTGCCGGCGGCGTCCGCGAGTTCGTCAGCGTCCATGCCCTCGCCGATCAGCACCGCCCAGTCCCCCGGCTTAACCGAGCCCGGCGGCAATTCGCTCACGTCCACTACGATCGAATCCATCGACACGCGCCCGACCAAGGGCGCCCTCCGGCCGTGCAGCAATGCCCCGGCCCTGGGGCTTGCGGCCCGTAGATAGCCGTCCGCATAACCGGCGGCAACCGTCGCCAGCCGCCGGCCGGGGCGGATTTCAGCCTCCGCGCCATAGCCGACCGTGAGCGGCCGGTCCACGTCGCGGACCTGGAGCACGCGGGCCTCGAGGCGCAGGACGGGCCGCATGGGACTCGGCAGGCCGGGCGTCGGATTGAGGCCGTAAAGCGCCATTCCGGGCCTGGCGACATCGAAGCGGTAGCCGGGTCCGAGGAAAATGCCGGAGGAGTTGGCGAGGCTCGCCGGCGCATCGAACCGGGCGGCCAGCTCCGCGAACAGGCGGCGCTGGACCTCATTGAGGCCGTGCTCCGGCTCGTCGGCGCAGGCGAGATGGCTCATCACCATGCGGAAGCGCCGTCGCTCCAGCCGGCGCGCCTCTGCGGGATCGAGGCCGAGGCGGGTCATGCCGGTGTCGATATGCAGCACGGCGTCTTCCCCCGGCCAGGCGGCGAGGTCGCCCATATGGTTCAGGACCGGCAGCAGGCGATGGTCGCGATAGACCGCCTGGAAGCCTTCCACCGGCGCGCTGAGCACGGCGATTTCCGCATCGGGGAGCAGGCTTCTGAGCGCCGCGCCCTCGTCCAGCCCGGCCACGAAGAACAGGAAGCAGCCGGCCCGATGGAGCGCGGGCGCCACCCGGTCCATGCCGAGCCCGTAGGCGTCCGCCTTAACAACGCCGGCGACGGCCGCCGGGGCCGCCAGGTCGCGGAGCTTGCGCCAATTGCCGACGATGGCGTCGAGGTCGATCCGGAGCCGCCCCGGCGGCGCCAGCATGCCGCGCGACGGCGTGTCAGACCGGAGGCTCGCCATCATGGGTCTTGTCGAGGTCGGCGAAGCGGGTGAACCGGCCCTCAAAATAGAGCTCGATCCTGCCTGTCGGCCCGTGGCGCTGCTTGGCGATGATGACATCGGCCAGATTGTGGACCCTTTCCATCTTGTCCTGCCAGTCCCGGTGTTCGTCGGTGCCTTCCGGCGGCTCCTTGCGGGCGAGATAGTATTCCTCCCGGTAGACGAACATCACCACGTCGGCATCCTGCTCGATAGAGCCGGATTCGCGTAGGTCCGCAAGCTGCGGGCGCTTGTCCTCGCGCTGCTCCACGGCGCGCGAAAGCTGGGAGACGGCCAGAATCGGCACGTCCAGCTCCTTGGCTACGGTCTTGAGGCCGCGGGTGATCTCCGAGACCTCCTGCACGCGGTTTTCCGGGCGCCGCCCGGCGCCCGGCTGCATGAGCTGGATATAGTCCACCACGATGAGGTCCAGCCGCCCGTGGCTGCGCAACAGGCGCCGGGCGCGGGTGCGAAGCTGCGAGACGGTGATCGCCGGCGTGTCGTCGATGAAGAGCTTCAGGTTTTCGAGCGTCTGGCTCGCCCTGAACACCGAGTCGAAGTCCGCCTGGCTGATGCGTCCGCGCCGGATTTCGTCCGAGGAGACCCGGGCCTGCTCGGCGAGGATGCGCAGCGCCAATTGCTCGGCCGACATTTCCAGGGAAAAGAAGGCCACCGCATGGCCCTCGATCTCACGGACCTCGTCGTCCTCGCCGCGCTCCTTGAAGCGCGCCCGCGCGGCGCTGAAGGCGACATTGGTCGCGAGCGCCGTCTTGCCCATGCCCGGCCGCCCGGCCAGCACCAGAAAGTCGGAGCGCTGGAGGCCGCCCAGCTTTGCGTCGAGGTCCGTGAAACCGGTTGTCACGCCCGTCAGGCTGCCTTCCCGGCGGAAGGCGCTTTCGGCCATTTCGATGGCGGAGGCGAGCGTCCCGGAAAAGGGCCGGAAGCCCGTCTGCTCGGCCCCGGTGGTGGCAAGCTCGAACAGCCGGTGCTCCGCCTTTTCGATCCGGCCGGCGGCGGTGAGCTCGATGTCGCTGTCATAGGCCTCGTTGACCACCTCGCCGCCGATGGAGATGAGCGCGCGGCGCAGATGCAGGTCGTGGACGGCCTGCCCGAAAGACACCGCGTCGATGACGCCGATGGCGCTGGCCGCGAGCTCGGCCAGATAGCGCGGGCCGCCGACATCGGCGAGGCGGTCCTGCTGCTGGAAATAGTCCCTGAGGATCGCGGGACTCGCCTGGCCGCCGCGCTCGCTCACGCGCCGGATGGCGTCGTAAATGCGCCGGTGGCTCGCATCGAAGAAATGGTCCGCCTCCAGGAAGTCGGCGACCTGCTCCAGGATGCGGTTATCCACCAGGATCGCGCCGAGCAGCGCCATCTCGATCTCGAGATTGGCGGGGAGCTGGCGGTAGGCGGGGTCGTCGTCGGGCGCGGCCTCGAAGGGCGGCTCCTCGACGAGCCAGGGATCGGCTTGTGCTGTCATGGGAGGGTCATTAGACCGGGACACTATTTTGGAGTCTCTAAGGATAACTTGGAAAGAAGGGATAACCGCCGCTATGCAAAGGCTCATCGCGCTCGACGGCGCAACCAATGTCCGCGACCTCGGCGGCTATGAGACGCTCGACGGCCGGCGGGTCCGCCGCGGCCGGCTGTTCCGGTCCGACGGGCTGCACCGGTTGACCCCCGGCGACGGCGAAATGCTGGCGGCGCTCGGCATCCGGGAAGCGCTGGACCTGCGCTACGGACCGGAGCGCGCGGGCGAGCCGGCCCGCCTGCCCGCTTCGGTCGCGAGCGTGCATATCGGCCTCGCCGAAGCGCCGGGCGCCTCGCTTCTGGAAACGCTGAACCTGGGCGGCGTCACCTCGGCGGAGGCCGCGAAAGCGTGGCTTGCGGCGAGCTATGCGGGCTATCCGGATGTCTATGCGCCCGCCTGCCGGGCGATCCTCGGCCGGCTGGTTGCCGAGGGCGCGCCGCCGTTCCTCTTCCACTGCACCGCCGGCAAGGACCGCACGGGCTTCGCCGCCGCCGTGGTGCTGGAGGCGCTGGGCGTGCCGCGCGCCGCCGTCATGGAGGACTACCTGCTCACCAACCGCCACTGGGACCGCGGCAACCGCGAACCCGAGGGCCTGCCGCGCGAGATATACGAGCCCGTCTTCTCCGCAAGGGAGGAATATCTCGCCGCGTCCTGGGCCACGCTCGACCGGGACTATGGCGGGCTGGAAGGCTGGCTCGACAGCGCCGTCGGCTTCGGCGCGACGGAGCGGGACCGGCTCAGGGCGGTGTTGCTGGAGTAGAGGTAGCGCTAAAGAGGTTGCGGGCCGTTCTCGCCATAGCTCCATGTTTCGATCGGCCGGACATTCGATGGAAGATGGGTGTTGATAACGCCGAGCACCTTGTAATACCAACGGCCTCGACTATGGACTCATAAAGCGCGTCAAGCCTCACATCGTCGCCCCGGACTTGATCCGGGGCCCATCTCCGGACCGTCCCGCATGCCGCAACGGCGGGGGATGGGCCCCGGCTCTCCGCTACGCTCCGGCCGGGGCGACGGTAAAGTGTCTCCGCCATCGGTTCCGATCAACGACCGTTGGTATAATACCGGCAGTCGTTGATCGGAACCGATTGTGCGGCGCCTCCCTGCCGTAGCCCCGGTCCTTTGTCCTCATCCCGAGTAGCGGCGCCAGCCGCGTATCGAGAGCCTGTCCTGAGCTTGCCGAAGGGGACGCGGCTCCACTGGCGGGACGATCCTTCGATACGCCTCCCCTTCGGTCGGCTACTCAGGATGAGGAGAGGCGCCGGGCGGATTGACGCAAAAAGGGGAAACCGGGCGGCGGCGTCGAATCCGCCATGGGTTCCGGTCAACAGCCGCGGGTATTGTTCGGGAGGGTTTCGCATTGACGACCGAGCAAGGCGACGTTGCCAAGGCGCTTTTCGATGTGCTGTCCCGCCGCCAGGCGGGCGAGTTCGTCACGGCGGAAGACATGGACGCCCGGCTGGAGCGGATGATCGCCAGGAAGAAACGCGCCCCTGGCGTTTTGTCTCCCTGAACGGAAGCCGGCCGGGCTATCGCAGCCCCCCCGTCACGAAGATCGTGTCGGCGGTGAGGTAGCTCGCGCCGTCCGAGCAGGCGAACAGCACCGTCTCGGCGATCTCTTCCGGCTGGGCCATCCGGCCTATGGGCATCTGCTCGGCATAGCCCTGGAGCACTTCGGACGGCGTGTTGTCATGGAAGGGCGTGTCCACGAGCCCCGGCGAGATCGAAAGGCAGCGCACGCCCCGGCTTGCGAATTCCCGGCCGATGCCGAGCGTCATGGTGTGGACCGCGCCCTTGGACGAGGCGTAGTGGACCGAATTGCCCGCCCCGCCGATCCTCGCGGCAACGCTGGCGATATTGACGATCACGCCGCCGCCCTTCTCCAGCATGTGCGGCTGGACGGCCTGCGCGCCGTTGAAGGTGCCGCGCACATTGAGGGCGTAGGTGCGCTCCCAGAGCTCCTCGGTGATCTCCAGGAAGGGCTTCCGGGCAAGCGCCGCGCCTGCTGCGTTCAACTCGAAATCCACCCGCCCGAAATCGGCGATGGCCTGGACGACGGCCGCATCGACTTCGGCCCGGACAGTCACGTCGCAGGCGGCGAATGTCGCCTTCGCGCCGAGCTGGATCACCTGGTTCGCCGTGCGCTCGGCGGCCTCCGGGTCGATATCGGCGCAGACCACGTTTGAGCCTTCCCGCGCGAACACCAGCGCCGTTGCGCGGCCGATGCCGCTGCCGGCGCCGGTAATCAGGATGGTCTTGTCCTTGAAATAGTCCGGATCTCTCGGCATCGCGTCCTCCTCGACTCGTAGCGCCTCGAAGGCTAATTGAGCCAGCGCTTGCGGCGGCGATAGTGCTTCACATCGCGGTAGGAGCGCTTCTCGCCATGCTCGCTGATGCCGAGATAGAACTCCTTGATATCGGCATTCTCGCTGAGTTCGACGGCCGGGCCGTCCATGACGATGGCGCCGTTCTCCATGACATAGCCGTGATCGGCGATGGCGAGCGCCAGCGCGGCGTTCTGCTCCACCAGCAGCACGGTCACGCCCTGCTCCTTGTTGAGCTTGCCGATGATGGCGAAGATTTCCTCGACGACCATCGGCGCGAGGCCGAGGGACGGCTCGTCGAGCAGGATGATCCTCGGGTCCGACATGAGCGCCCGGCCGATCGCCAGCATCTGCTGCTCGCCGCCGGAGAGGTAGCCCGCCTGCACATGGCGGCGCTCCGCCACGCGCGGAAAATAGCCGTAAACCAGGTCCATGCGCTCCTTCACGACGGAGCCCGGCTGGATATGGCCGCCTGCGATCAGGTTCTCCTCGGCGGAGAGATTGACGAAGACGCGCCGGCCCTCGAAGACCTGCACAATGCCTTTCTTGACAATGTCATGGGCCTCGAAATGGTCGATGCGCTCGCCCTCGAGGTCGATGGAGCCGCGCGTGACGGCGCCGCGCTCCGGCTTCAACAGGCCGGAAATCGCCTTCAGCGTCGTGGTCTTGCCGGCGCCATTGGCTCCGAGCACGGTGGTGATCCGGCCTTCGGGCACCTCGATCGAGCAGCCCTTCAGCACCAGGATCACATTGTCGTAAACGACCTCGATATTGTTGAGATTCAGCATCGCTCCGCGCTCGGGCCGTTCGTTTGAAAATGGGCAAAGCGGCGGAGCCCGAAGGCCCCGCCAAAGTCCTGCAGCCGGTCGTTACTGCCGGCTCGCATCCGCCTTCAGAAGCTCCACGACGGCATCGCGATAGCCTTGGAACCAGTCCGTGGTGGGCACGAATTTGCCGCCCTGGACCTGGAAGATGCGCACCCAGCCGCCGCCCTCATGGTCGAAGCCGGTGATCTCCATCGGAGGCACGAGGCCGCCGAGCGTGAAACCCTTGATCTGCTCGAAGCCGTTCTTCACGTCCTCGCCGGTGATGTCGCCGGAGCCCTTGGCCATGACGGCGTTCTCGATGGCCTTCAGATGGATGGCGGCCCCGAAGACGCCGCGATTGTAATAGACCGTGGAGTCCATTTCGGCCGGCACGTCCTTGCCCTGGGCCTTGTACATCTCGCGGATTTCGTCGAGCACCGGGTAGTCGGAGCCGACGCCGGCGAATTGCATCGCCGAATAGCCCTCGACGCGGTCGAAGCCGCCCGCCGCCGCAATGTCCGCCTCGCCGCCGGCCCACACGAAGCCGAGCATCTTCTCGAGCGGATAGCCGGCGCGCTTGAATTCCTTCATCGACACGGACGGCGCCCGCCCGAAGAGATGGGAGAGCACGAAATCGGCGCGAAAGCGGCGCGTGATGTCGAGCACCTGCGCGGACATCTCGATGCCGGGAGGCGGCACGGCGAACTCCTTCAACTCGAAGCCGACCTCGTCGCGCAGCTTGTGCAGCACGGGCAGCGGCTCGCGGCCCGCCGGGTTGTCGTAGTAAATATAGGCGATCTTCTTGCCCTTGAGATCGCCCCCGAGCTGCCCGCGGGCATATTCGAGGCCCGCCGCCGCCTGGCTCCAGTAGGACGCCGCGATGGGGAAGATATAGGGGAAGTTCTCGCCATTGGCCGCCGCGGCGGTGCCGAAGCCCGGGGAGGTGCCCGGGATCTTGTCTTCGGTCAGCTTCTGCGTCAGCGCCTGGGTATGCGGCGTGCCGTAGAGGCCGATCAGCACCGCGCCTTCCTTCTTGTGCAGCGCATAGGCCTCCACGCCTGCCGGGACCTTGTATTCGTGGTCGATTTCCATGGCCCGTATCATGTTCCCCCCGATGCCGCCTTTGGAATTCACGAGGTTCACATAGTCGTGGTAGCCGGGGCAGAGGAAGGTACCCACGGTTTGCGTCGGCCCGGTGCGGTCGCATTGCAGGCCGATGACGATCTCGGCCGCGCCGGCCGATGTGGCTGTCCCCGCCGCAGCCAGGGCAAGGCTTGCGCCGAAGAGCAGTTTGTCGAGACGTCTCATTCCACGTTCTCCCTTCGCGTTTCGAGGGCTAATAGGAGAAAGGCCAAACCCGGAAGTAGTTCCGGACGTTGAGCCACAGGCGGTTGAGGCCCTCGGGCTCCACCACCAGGAAGACGATGATCAGCAGGCCGAACAGGATGAGGCGGAATTGCGCCGTCACCTGGGCGAGGATCACCGGGTCGAAGAAGAAGGCGCCGAACGTGTCCATGAAGATGCGGATCACGATCGGCAGCAGGGTGACGAACACGGCGCCGAAGATCGACCCCAGCACCGAGCCCAGCCCGCCGATGATGACCATCGCCAGATAGTCGATGGAGACGACGATCAGGAACTGCTCGTAATTGGCGATGCTGAGATAGTAGGTGTAGAGCACCCCCGCCACGCCGGCGTAGAAGGACGAGATGGCGAAGGCGTAGAGCTTGTAGCGGAAGACGTTGATGCCGATGATCTCGGCTGCGATATCCTGGTCGCGGATGGCGATGAAAGCGCGGCCGATGCGCGAGCGCACGAGGTTCATCGTCGCCACGACGGCGACGACCGCAAACGCCATCAGGAAGTAGTAGAGCTCGATCTCGGTATTCAGCTTTTCGCCGAAGAAGGTGGGGCGCGGCACCTCGATGGAGGCCTGCACGCCGCCGGAAATCGCCGGTGTGTGGTTGATGACCCACTCGATGATGAACTGCGCCGCCAGCGTGGCGATGGCGAGATAGAGGCCCTTGATGCGCAGCGAGGGTATGCCGACCAGCACGCCGACCGCCGCGGCCATGATGCCGCCCGACGGCACGGCCAGCCAGAACGGCCAGTCGAGCTTGGTGATGAGATTCGCCGCCGTGTAGGCGCCCACGGACATGAAGGCCGCATGGCCGATGGAGATCTGGCCCGTGTAGCCCAGCAGGATGTTCAGCCCGAGCGCGCCGACGACGGCAATCGCGATCAGGCAGAGGACGGAGAGGTAGTAGGGATCGAGGAACAGCGGCACGACGACCAGGAAAATGAAGCCGACAAGCGCGACCGACCACCGCCCGACGGGCAGCGGATAGAAGGCCATGTCCCCCTTGTAGGTCGTCTTGTAATAGCCGCTCTCGCGATGGAACATGGGAGATCAGATCCTCTCGATGATCGGCTTGCCGAACAGCCCGTAGGGCTTGAACATCAGCATCAGGATCATGAGCACATAGGGCGTGAAATCCTTGGTGCCGCCGCCCACCACCGGGTCCAGATAGCCGGCGGCCAGGTTCTCGACGACGCCGACGATGATGCCGCCGACGATGACGCCGACAATCGAGTCGAGCCCGCCCAGGATCACCACCGGGAACACTTTGAGGCCGATGATCGCAAGCTGCGTATCGACGCCGAGCAGGCTGCCCCAGATGACGCCGCCCAGCGCCGCCACCACGCCGGCCATCACCCAGGCGAGCGCGAAATAGCGCTGCACATTGATACCCATGGCCATCGAGACCTGGTGGCTGTCGGCGACCGCGCGCATGGCGACGCCCTTGCGGCTCTTGAGGAAGAACCAGCCGAAGCCGAGCAGGAAGAGCACCGCGGCGCCGGCGCCCAGCAGGTGGATCGGGTTCAGGTAGATGAAATGGTCGCCGATGATGATCGGCGCGTCGTCGATCGGCAGGTTGAGCGCGCGCGTGCCGCTGCCGAAGAAGAACGGCCCCGCGCCCCTCAGAAGCGCCGCAAGGCCGATGGTCGCCATGATGATCGCAACGATGGGCCGCCCGATCATCGGGCGCAGCACCGTGCGCTCCAGCCCGACATTGAACAGCACCATGAAAGCGACCGAAAGCGCGATCGCCAGCCAGAGCGGCAGGCCATAGGCCGCCACGCAGGCGCCGACGATGATGCCCGCGATCATCACGAATTCGCCCTGCGCGAAATTGATCGCGTCGGTGGACTTGTAGATCAGCACGAAGCCCAGCGCGATCAGCGAATACATCAGCCCGATCAGGACGCCGGAGACCACAAGCTCCAGGAAAAAGCCCCAGTGGAAATCCGCCATTAGGAATGCGCTCCTCTCAGGCCGCGTCTTGGATTTGCATGCGATTGTCGATGAACGCCTCCCGCCCGTCCTCGAAGGTGACGGCGGTGCGCAGCTCGACGGAGGTCCCGCCGGAATAGAACGCCTCGATCACATCGGCGTATTTGTCGGCGATGAAGGACCGGCGCAGCTTGCGGGTGCGGGTGATCTCCGCATCGTCCGCATCGAGGTCCTTGCCGAGCAGCAGGAACCGCTTCACGCGGCCCGCTGCCGGCAGGCCGCGATTGATCCGCTCGATCTCGCTGCGGATAAGCTCATAGGCCTCCGGCTTCTGGCTGAGGTCCATATAGTTGGTGTAGGCCAGCGCCTGGCGCTCGGCCCAGCTGCCGACCGTGTTGAGGTCGATGGCCACCATCGCGCAGATGAACGGGCGCTTGTCGCCGAAGGAGACCGCCTCGCTGATATAGGGCGAGAATTTGAGCTTGTTCTCGATGAACTGCGGCGCATAGGCGGAGCCGTCAGAGAGCTGCCCGACATCCTTGGCGCGGTCGATCACCACGATATGGCCGCGCTCGTCCATGAGGCCGGCATCGCCGGTGCGGAACCAGCCCTCCTCGTCGAACGCCTCCTGCGTAGCGTCCTCGGCCTTGTAATAGCCGTTGAACACGCCGGGGCTCTTGACGAGGATTTCGCCCGTGTCGGCGATGCGCACCGTCACCCCGTCGCAGACCGGCCCCACAGTATCCGGATTGGCCTGCCCGTCGGGCTGCACCGAGATCACGCCGGTGACCTCCGTCGAGCCGTAAACCTGTTTCAGGTTGATGCCGAAGGAGCGGAAGAAGCGGAAGGTGTCCGGCCCGAGAGGCGCGCCGCCGGTCAGCGCCCAGCGCGTGCGCCGGAAGCCGAGCTGGTCGCGCACCGGCCCGTAGACCAGGAATTCGCCGAGGCGGTAGCGCATGCGAAGTCCCGACGGGACCGGCTTTCCTTCCACCCGGCAGGTCTCGACCTGTTCGGCCACATTGCGGAAATAGCCGAAGACCCGCTTCTTCAGAGCGGATGAGTCGTTCGCCCGCACCAGGATGTCGGAGAGCATGGTCTCCCACAGGCGCGGCGGCGCGATGACGCCCATGGGGCTGAGTTCGCGAAGATCCCGGCGCAGGGTCTCCGGGCTCTCGGGGCAGTTGATCGACGAGCCCACCATCAGCGCGGCGCAGAGCCCGTAAAGGGAGTCGCCGACCCAGGCCATCGGCAGATAGGCCAGGTAGTCGTCGCCCTCGCGCACATCTTCCGCCTTGCAGTAGATCTCCGCCGTCCGGACCAGGTTTTCGTGGCTCAGCATGACGCCCTTGGGCCGCCCGGTCGTGCCGGAAGTGTAGCAGATGAGCCCGATATCCTCCGGCGCCACCTCCCGGCAGAGCGCCTCGAAATCGCCGTCCGCGGCGCGGCCCTCCTCCAGCAGGCCGGAGAAGGAGGCAAGGATATCCTCGTCGTAATCCGTCATACCGCGCGGGTCGGAATAGACGATGAGCTCCAGCGCCGGCAGTTCGTCGCGGATCGAGAGGATCTTGTCGGTCTGTTCCTGGTCCTCGGCGACGACGACCTTGACCTCGGCATGGTTGAGGACGAAGGCGAGCTCGCGCGCGATCGAGTCCTGATAGACGGGCACGGCCGAGCCGCCGAGGCACATGGCGGCGAGCTGCGCCCAGTAGAGATGCGGGCGGTTGTCGCCGATCACGGCCAGCTTGTCGCCCCTGCCGAAGCCGCGCGCCCTGAGGCCGAGGGCGCAGGCGCGGACATTGTCGCAGTAACCCTGCCAGTCCCAGGTCTCCCAGATGCCGTAGAGCTTCTCGCGGATCGCCGGCTTCCCGGGCCGCGTCTCGATATTGGCGAGCAGGAGCGCCGGAACCGTGCTTGCCTCGGCCATGGCCTGGTCCTCCCTAATGCGCGGTGCCGAGATAGGCCTGGATCACCTTCGGATCGGCGCGCACCTCATCCGGCGTGCCCTCCGCGATCTTCTCGCCCATATCCAGCACCGCAACACGGTCAGAAATATCCATCACCACGCCCATGTCGTGCTCGATCAGCACGATGGTCGTGCCCCATTCGGCGGAGACGTCGAGGACATAGCGCACCATGTCCTCTTTTTCCTCCTGGTTCATGCCCGCCATCGGCTCGTCCAGCAGCAGCAGGGTCGGGTCCGACGCCAGCGCGCGGCCCAGTTCGACGCGCTTCTGCAAGCCGTAGGCAAGCGCGCCCGCCGGCGTCTTGCGCAGGTCGGAGAGCTTCAGGAAGTCGATGATCTCCTCGCAGCGCCGGCGGTGGCGGATTTCCTCCCTCTGCGCCGGCCCCCAGTAGAGCAGCGAGGAGAACACGCCGGATTTGAGCCGCACATGGCGGCCCAGCATCAGGTTGTCGAGCACCGTCAGGCCGCGGAAGAGCGCGATGTTCTGGAAGGTTCGCGCGATGCCGAGTTCGGCGATCTCGTTCGGCTTCAGCCGGCCGATATCCCTGTCCCGGAACAGGATCGCGCCCTGGTCCGGCTTGTAGAAGCCGGACACCATGTTCAGCAGCGTGGTCTTGCCCGCGCCATTGGGGCCGATAATGGCGAAGATCTCGCCTTTGCTGACGGCGGTCGAGACGCCGGCGACGGCGCGGACGCCGCCGAAATTCTTGCTCACTCCCTCGACCGACAGGGCGGGGCCGTCGTCCGGCCCCCGATTCATGCCGTCTGGCATTCTCCCCCCTTGCCGACTTTTTTGCTGTCGCGCGAACGCTAGACAGTTCGGGCGCAAACCGGAAGACAAAAAATCGCCCCCGCCTCGCAGGCGCGATCGCCGTTCAGCCCAGACGGCGCCGATAGAGGGCGAACAGGCGCTCCCAGTGCCGCTCCGCCGCCGGAAGGTCGTAGCACCAGCGTTTCGGGAAGGCGAAGCCGTGATGGACGCCCGGATAAATCTCCAGTTCTCCCGGATTGCCCGAGGCGTCGAACAGCGTCCTCAGCTCGGCCACCATGTCAGGCGGCGCGAGGTCGTCATGCTCGGCGCAGGCGATATAGAGTTCGCCTTTCGCCCGCCCGAGCGAAAGATGCGGGCTCTCCTCGGCATCCGACACCAGCCATGTGCCGTAGAAGGACGCCGCGGCGGCGATCCTGTCGGGATAGCGGGCCGCAGCCGCCAGCGCATAGGGCCCGCTCATGCAATAGCCGTGCGCGCCCGCCGGGCCGGGTGCGGCGTCGGCCTGCCCGTCGAGCCAGGCCAGCATGTCGCCCACATCCTCCATCACCGGAGGAATCGTCATGCGCGTGCGCACCGCCCGCATGGCGGCGTGGTCGTCGCTGCCCGCCGTCAGCACCTCCGGGCCGTATTTGGTGTCCCGCCCGGCGCGGTAATAGAGGTTCGGCAGAAGCACGAAATAGCCGACCGACGCCAGCCGCCGGGCCATCCGGTAGAGCTCCTCGCGGATTCCGGGCGCATCCATCAGCAACAGCACGGGCGGGAACGGCCCGCCACGCTCTGGCCGGCAGGCGAAGGTTTCCATCGCGCCGGCGCGCGTTTCGATATCGACAATTGTCTCGATCATGCCGTTCCCTCTCAAGCAGGTCCCGGCGCACTATACAGCGGCGGGGAAACGGGCATGAAGCCTTCAACCGAGTCCCGGGCGGTCACCGCGCTCGTCCCAGACACGCAAAACCTCGATGCGATCCTCAACGACGCGATAAATGAACGAAAACGGCATGCGTGGAATCGAATATTCCCGTATTCCTTCAAAGCCCTCCACGGCATGACCGATTAGTGGATTCTGGCGGAGAAGATTCCGGGTTCGCGCATATTGCGCCGCCGCCCGCCCTGCGCCTTCCGGAAAAACGCGGGTGTAATAGCTGCGCATCCACACGAGGTCCGCCCGCGTGGACGGCAGGAAGACAAGCTTCATAGGCTATGTCGGATCAGGGCGGATATCGGGTTCCGGCGGCAGAAGTTCGGTTTCCGTGCCCCAGGAGGCAACCCAGGCATCCATTGCCTCCTGAGAGATGAAGACGCCATCTTCGGCCTCTACGACAGCAGACCGGATCGCGACTCGCTTTTCGGCGCGGCTGCGAAGCATCGCCTCTATCGCCTTGACGGCCAGATAAGATGCGGATCGTTCTTCCCGCTTTGCCTCGAGTTCCAGGCTTTTCTTGAGATCTGCATCGATTCTCAGACTGAGTCGCTCGGTAGCCATGGCATCACTTTCCGCATCTTGTGCCATACACTGTCAGACAATGTATGGCAAATCGAGAGACCGATCTATGCCTGAGAGATAAGGCAACGCGCTCCCGGCGCACTATACAGCGGCGGGGAAATGGGCCACCATTTTCGTCGGAACCGGACCGGAGGAGCGCCCGATGCACGCCTCGGATATCGTCTTCGCCCTCAAGGAAGCCTCGGACAGCCCGCATACGCTGCAGAATGTCCGCCGCGTGCTGAACGACTGGCGCGGGCGCCTCGATGAGATTGCGGACGCGCTCGCCTACATTCCGGGCACCGACGGCAACGCCAACCAGGCCTTCTACCGCACGCCGGAACTCAGCGTTCTCAAGGTGCTGTTTCCCTCCGGGAAGCGGACGCCGCCGCACGATCACGGCTCCTGGGCGGCGATCCTCGTGCTTTCCGGCTCGGAGAAGAACACGATTTACCGGCGCGCCGGCGACGGCCTCGAATACGCCAATGAGGCCGTGCTGACGCCGGGCAAGATCCTGACCATGCCGGCCGATGCGGCGCATGCGGTCGAGTGCCTGGGCGACGAGCCGGCCATCGGCCTGCATGTCTATGGCGGCGATGTGCTGGGCGTCGAGCGCAGCATGTGGGACCCGGACACGCTCGAAGAGCACCCGCTCGAGTGGGACCACTACGCGGTTCTGGCGCGCAAGGCGTCGCAGGCCGACAAGGCGCCGTTGACCTGACGCGCGCGCGCCGCGCCCGTTCCCGCTCTTCAGTATCCGAAACAGAAGGAGAGCCATGCCCATGGCTGAGACCGGCAACCCCGCCCCGGCCTTCCGGGTCGTCAACCAGGACGGCGCGCCCGTCGGCCTGGAGGACTTCGCCGGGCGGAATGTCCTCATCTGGTGGTATCCGAAGGCCGACACGCGCGGTTGAACCGTCGAAGGCAACGGGTTCCGTGACCGAATCCAGGACTTCGAGGCAAAGAACACCGCCATCGTCGGTTGCAGTTTCGACACGCCGGAGGACAACAAGGCCTTCCGGGACAAATTCTCCTTCCCGTTCGACCTGCTGAGCGATTCCGACAGGGCGATGTCGGTCGCCTACGGCGCGGCGGCGGACGCCGGGGCCGAGCGGCCGAAGCGCATTTCGGTGCTCATCGGCCCGGACGGCACGGTCGTGAAGCGCTATGACGCGGTGACGCCGGCCGACCACCCGGACGAGGTGCTCGCCGACCTGGGCTGACGCGCGTCCGTTCGGGTCGAAGCGGGGCATAGGCCGCCCTTCGATACGCGGCCGCGCCGCTGCTCTGGGTGAGTAGGATGTGTGAACCACACGCCGAAAGGCGTCCCAATCGCGCTTCCTGACCGCTCAAACTGTCGGGCGGCATCAGCCGCTGCACCGGCTCGTCCACGGATGAGTCGAGCGGCATCGATGGTGCCAGTCATCACTGGCGTTACCATGTTGGACGCTTTCGACGTTTACACCGGAGACCCCAGCGGGACGAGAGCAAGCGTCTGGCGATTGGAATTCTTTACGCCATCCGTAACAGCGGATACAGTCGGCGCGCATGATCCGAAGCTTCAGAGGCCGCGAGACGGGACGCTTCTTCGAGGGTCAACGCGTTGCAGCCTTTCAGAGCTTCGCCAGACAGGCGGCGCGGCGTCTGGTCCTGCTGGACAGCGCAGAGACGCTTGGGGACTTGGCCGCGCTGCCGAGTAATCGGCTGGAAGCGCTGCGGGGCGACCGCGCCGGTCAACACAGCATTCGGATCAATGCACAATGGCGCGTCTGCTTCCGCTGGACGGACGATGGGCCGCACGATGTGGAGATCGTCGACTATCACTGAAGGCATCTGACATGAACGCAAAGAACAGAATGAGGCCGGTCCATCCGGGCGAGGTCCTGCGCGACGAACTTGACGAGCTGGGGCTGTCCGCCAATGCGCTGTCGAAGGCGCTGGGCGTGCCGGTGAACCGGGTGACGATGATCCTCAACGGTCAACGCGGCGTGAGCGCCGACACCGCGCTGCGGCTCGCGCGCTATTTCGGAACGACGCCGCAACTCTGGATGAACCTGCAAAAGACTTGGGAGCTTCGCCAGGCCGAGATTGTGGCAGGCCGCGAGATCGACGAGAAGGTGACACCCCGGCAATCGGCAGCGTAAGGAGCAGTAGGCCATGCCCGTTCCTGATTTCCAGTCGCTGATGCTCCCCGTCCTCAAGGCATTGTCGGACGGGAGCGATGTTCAGATCGCGGAAGCATGCGCGCGCGTCGCCGCCGCCGAAGGGCTGACGCCCGATGACCTGTTGGAAAGGACCCGGGGCGCTCACCCCCCGAATAGTGGCGCATGCTGCGGCGGACAATGTCCTCATCCCGAGTAGCGGCGTCAGCCGCGTATCGAGAGCCTGTCCTGAGCTTGTCGAAGGGGACGGCCGGGCCTCCGCGCCTCAATCCAGGATGAAATGCGGGACGAAGCAGGCGTCGTCGGTGGTGATGGCGCCTTCGTCCTCACGGATGCACATTCCGGCCGGCTCGCTCGCCACCAGCCAGACCCCGCACATCGGCCGCCGGCCGTCGAAGGACGGCAGCGGCGCCAGCGCCTGGCGCACGAATCCTTCGGCGCCATAAGGCCCGTCGAGGCCCTCGGCCGCGCGCCCGTTCTCGACGAAGGCGATGTTCGCGCCTTCGCGGGAGAGCAGCGGCTTGCGGACATGGCGCCCGCCGAGAGACGCCGCCTTCGGGTCGTCCTCGAAGAAGGTCGGCAGCAGGTTCGGATGGCCCTCGAACCTCTCCCAGAGCAGCGCCAGCAGGCCCTTGTTGGAGAGCACAGCCTTCCAGCCGGGTTCGATGAACTGGGCGCCCGAGCCCGGAATGCGGCTGCCGAACTCCTCGTCCATCAGCCATTCCCAGGGATAGAGCTTGAATATCCAGCGGACCGGGTCGTCGTCGAGGTCGGTGAAGCGCCCGTCTTCGGCAAGGCCGATATCCTCGATGAACAGGCGCCGGGTGGCGAGGCCGGCCTGCCGGGCGCAGTCCTCCAGATATTCTACGGTGCCGAGGTCCTCGTCGGAATCGCGCGCGCAGGCGAGATGCAGCGGCCCGTCGATGCCGAAGCGCCCGAACGCGCCGATCAGCCGCTCATGCAGGGAGTTGAACTGGTCCGCGCCGTCCGGGATCAGGCCCTGCTCCATCGCCTGCTCCAGCCACACCCACTGGAAAATGGCGCTTTCATACAGCGCCGTCGGCGTGTCGGCATTGTATTCGTAGAGCTTCGCCGGGCCGTCTCCGTCATAGCGGAAGTCCATGCGCCCGTAGAGATTGCGCTCGCGGTTCCGCCAGCTTTCCGCGACATAGCCCCAGAACATCTCCGGGATCGCAAGCCGCTGCAGCGCCTCCTCGTCGGCCACGGCGTGCTCCACGACCTCGAAGCACATCTGCTCCAGTTCTTCCGCCGGCTCTTCGAGGTCATCCTCGATTTCCCGGAGGGTGAAGCGGTAGGCGTGGGCCTCGTCCCAATAGCGCTCGCCATCGGGGGTGTGGAAGGTGAAGCCGTGCTCCTCCGCGACCTCGCGCCAATTGTCGCGCGGCCTGACCGACAGGCGCTCCATCAGGCGCCGGCGCGGAACCCGGTAGCGCGCGCCCGCGCGCCGAAGCCGCCGCGCTGTTGCGTATAGAGCTTCTGCGCCGGGCGCCCGGCGGCGCGTTCCGAAACCTGCGTGCGCCCGACCGCGCCGCCGACGGAGCGGTTGTTCGCCGTGCGGAAGTTCTTGCTGTCGTCCCGCGAGCGGTAAAGCGGCTGCGTGTGGGCGCGGCCGCCCATCATCTGCCCCATCATGAAACCCGCCATGAGGGGCATGAACACGCTGCCGCCCGAATTGGTCCGATACGGGGAGACCTCGCAGCCCTCGGGGCCGAAATCGGCCTCGCAATCGGCCTGCGACATGTATTTGGGCGCAACCTCGGCATGCTGCGCCTTCGCCGCGTCGAACTCGCCGTAGCACTGCTCCGCCGTGAGGCCCTGCTCGGCGACGCATTGCTCCACCGTCTCGAAGATCGCCGCGTCCGTCTTCGGCTCCCCGCAGGCGGTCAATGTGAGCGCCGAAGTGCCCATCATCACCAGGGCGATCCGGCTCGAGCGTTTCATGGCAAGGCCCTCCTTTCGCGAAAGGGGCTCAGCGGGCGAGGCGCATCTCGACCAGATTGGCGAAATAGCTCGACCCGATCGGCAGCACCTCGTCGTTGAAGTCGTAGCGGGGGTGGTGAAGCCCCGGGTCGTCACCCGTCACGCCGCCGCCGAGCCACACATAGGCGCCCGGCCGCTCCAGCAGCATATAGGAGAAATCCTCGCCGCCCATCACCGGCGCCACGGAGTCGTCCACCTTCGCCTCGCCCACAGTGGCGGCGGCGGCGGCGGCGGCGAAGCCGGTCTCGCGCTCATGGTTGACGGTCGGCGGATAGCCGCGCTCATAGCCGAAGTCCGCGCTTCCGCCCATCGCGGCCGCCACGGCTTCGGCGATGCGCGTCATGCCGGCCTCCATGGCGTCGCGGACATCCGGATCGAAGGTCCGCACCGTGCCGCAGAGCGAGGCGGTGTCCGGAATGACATTGAAGGCGGTGCCGGCGTGGAACATGGTCGTGCTGATGACGGCGGACTTGATCGGGTCGGCGGTGCGCGACACCAGGGTCTGCCATGTCGAGACGATCTGCGCGCCGATGGCGACCGGATCGATGGAGAGATGCGGCATGGCGGCATGCCCGCCCTTGCCCTGGACGGTCAGCTCGAACCGGTCGGCCGCCGCCATCATCGGGCCCGGGACGACGCCGATGGTGCCGGCCGGAAGCATGGGCGCATTGTGCAGGCCATAGACCTCGTCGCAGGGGAAGCGCTCGAACAGCCCCTCCTCGACCATTTTGAGCCCGCCGGCGCCGCCTTCCTCCGCCGGCTGGAAGATGACATGCACGGTGCCGTCGAAATTGCGCGTCTCGGCCAGATATTTGGCCGCGCCGAGCAACATCGTCGTGTGGCCGTCATGCCCGCAGGCGTGCATCCGTCCTGGATGGGCCGATTTCCAGGGCGAGTCGTTCTCCTCGTCCATCGCCAGGCAGTCCATATCGGCCCGCAGGCCGATGGCGCGCCCGGAGGACCCGTTGCCCCGGATGACGCCGACCAGCCCGGTGCCGGCGATATTCCGCGTCACCTCGACGCCCCAGCTCTGCAGGCGTTCGGCGACCAGGTCCGAGGTCCGGTGCTCCTCGTAACCGAGTTCGGGATGCATGTGGAGGTCGCGCCGCCACTCGGTCAGCTGCTCATGGTCGGCGGCGATGGAATTGACGATGGGCATGGGGTCTCAGGCCTCTCTGGCTGCGTCCGTTCGGGGTGGAGCGGCGACGAGCGCCGCATCCTCTGTCGCGAGTTCCTGCTCGATGGCGGCGATAGCGGCCGCCTGGCCGGGCGCCGGCGGGGCCGGCGGCCGCCACTCCAGACTATCGAAAACACCGCATTCGGGACAAGCGCCGCGCCATTCGGCGCTCATGGCGCCGCACGCCCGGCAGAACCAGGCCGGGTCGCCCGGGGCCAGCCGCGCCCGCGCCAGCCAGGCCCGCGCCCCGTCCATGTCGCCGTCGGCCAGCGCAATGCCGGCCATCTGGCGGCAGAAGCGCGCCGGGGCGCCCTCGCCCGCAAGCGGCTCGACCAGCCTGCGGGCTTCCGCCTGCTGTCCGGCGGCGAGCGCCAGGTCGGCGAGCAGCGCGCGCGTCTCCGGCTGCGCGGCATCGCCTTTCAGCAGGCGCTGGCCCTGAGTAAAGCGCACGGCCGGCGTCAGACGGCTCCACAACGCCTCCAGCGCTTCGGCCAGCATCGGGTGGGGCGCCTTGGTCCAGCCGTCGCGAAAAATCTTCTCCGCCCGGCTGCCGTGACCGGCCGCGCCTTCCAGGCGCACCATTTGCGCCGCCGCCGCAGGCAGGGCGGGTTCGAGCTTCCACGCTGCGCGGGCTTGGCTCAGGGCCGCGGCCTTGTCTCCGCGTTCCTCGGCGAGGCGCGCGCGCTCCACGGCGACAACCGCGCGCCGGCGCCTCAGATCCTCGCCCCGCACGAGTTTCCTGCCGGCCAGCGCCTCCAGCGCCGCCGACGCGCCGTCCCAGTCGCCATCGGCCGTGCGCAGGTCGAACAGCGCTTCCAGGACCCAGGGCGTACCGGGCCGCTCCTTCTGCGCGCGGGCCGCGATCGCCAGCGCCCCGGCCCGGTCGCCGGCGCGGTCGGCCTGCGCCATCAGCCCGCGCAGGCCGAGCAGGCTGGTCTCCGGCTCGTCCACCATCGCCTGGAAGAACCGCCGGGCCGCGTCGTCGTCACCGTCAAGCTGCGCCGCCTGCGCCGCAAGCAGCAGGGTGAGCGGCGCGCCGTCGAGCAGCCGGTCAGCTTCGCGGGCGCGGCGTTTGGCTTCGTCGCCGGCGCCGGCCGCGACCGCCACCATGCCGAGGCTCAGCGCCCGGTATCCCCGCTCGCGCCGCCGCCCCGCCCGCCCGAAGCGCATGGCCTGCGGCGCGCGGCGCAGCGCCAGCCAGAGCCGGTAAACGAAGGCCGCCAGCAGGACGATAAAGAGAAGCGCCACCAGAGGCGCGCCCGCCGGAGCCTCGACGATGAAATCGCCCAGGCGGATTTCGACATCGCCCCGCATCTGCGCCAGCCACACGGCCGCGGCGACGACGAGCCCGATCTTGAGCAGCGTCCAGAGCAGGCGGATCATCCGCCGTCCCTGGCGGTGAACGCCTCCAGCTCGGCATCGGCCGCCAGCCGGGCGCGGGCGGCGAGCCGCCAACCCTCGAAGGGCGGCGGCAGATCGCCGCCGAGCTCCGCGACCGCGGCGGCCAGATCGCCTTGCTCGATATGCGCCTCCGCCCGCCCGAGCGCCGCATCGGCGCCGTCGCCCGGCAAATCCGTAGCCACCCGGCGCACGCTCACGACATCGGAAAGCCGCCCGATCACATCGTCGAGCCAGGGCGTCCCCGTCGCACCGTCCGGCCGGACGGTGCGGGCGCGGGCCAGTTCCTTGAATTGCCGCGCCAGTGCAGCCTTTGTCGGCAGGCCCTGCTCGGCGCGCGCCGTCCAGGCGCCGAAGCCGGGGCCGCCGGCCGCCCTGAGCGCTTCCAGCTCCTCATTGAACGGCGCGCCGGAATCCACGGCGAAGCGCAGGCGCGCCGCAGCGAGCTTGACCGCGCCGCCCTCCTCGCGCGCCAGGCCCGCAACCGCATCGCGCAGCGCGGCGAGTTCCGCAAGCGCCCTGTCAGCCGCCGCGCCGGCCTCGGTCGTCCCGTCGCGCGCCTCAAGCCCCGCCAGCCGGTGCTCCAGCGCCGCCACCGCCGCCTCGAGCGGCGCCGGGTCCCAAGCCGGGCCAGCCGCGTCCTCGCCTGCGGGCCGGGCCTCCAATGCGGCGAGCCCCTGCTTGAGGCCGGCGACCTCCGCAGCGAGGGCCGGATCGACGACCGGCTTCGCCCCTTCGAGCGCGGTGATCCGGTCTTCCAGAGTGTCCAGCCGGACATCCAGCCGCCGCTCCAACGCCTCCCGGTCGGCCGTTGCTGCGGCCGCCTGAGCCTCGGCCTGCGCCCGGGCCGCCGCCTCCGCCTTCGACAGGCGGTCGGCAAGGCGTTCGATATCGGCGGCGGTCGCCATGTCCGGCGGCTTGCCGGCGAGGAACGCGGCAAGGCGCTCAGGCTGCGCGGCGACCAGGTAAGCGGCGGCGAGGATGAGCGCCGCCGGCAGCAGCCAGAGCAGCAGGAGCAACCGCTTGCGCCGGCCGGCTGCCGCCCTGGTCTCCGGCGCCGAGCGGTCGTCGGCAACCACCTCTATCGGCTCCGCCTCGTCTCCCGGTCGATCCGTCATGGCCGCCCTTCGCCGGCGACGGCGATTGTCTCCAGGATACGGTCCACTTCCGTCATCATCGCCTCGTGATCCGGCCGGTCGGCGACCCGGACCTCGCGCCAGGCGACACCTTCCAGAGCCCGGCCCACGGCCTCGCTGAGAACGCAGGCATGAACGGAGCGGCAGGCCCCGCCAACGCCGCTTCGCCGCGCCAATCTAGCAAAGACCGCCGCCGTCCGGGGAGAGAAAAACAGGGCGAGGCCAAGACGCCCGGCGGCCAATTCGCCTGTCAGGGCCGGACTGAGCGACCCGGCGGCGCGTGTGCGATAGAGCGTCTCGCGCCGCACCCGGAACCCCGCCGCCGCCAGGCATCCGGCCGGATCGCCGGCCACGGCCTCTCCCGAGGCATGCAGCAGCGGCCCCGCCGGGGGCTGGCAGCGCACCGCCGCCAGCCGGACCAGCGCGCGCGCATCGCCCGCGGCGCTCTCGACCCGGAGGAAGCCCGCGGCGCGCGCCTCCCGCGCCGTGGCGTCTCCGGCCGCGAATACCGGCAGGCCGCGCCCCGGCGAGGCGGCCGCGAAGGCGCGCACGCCGTTCGCGCTGGTGAACAGCAGCGCCTGCACATCGCCAAGGTCGGGAGCGGCAATCGGCAGGAACTCGACCGTGAGCATCGGCTCCAACAGCGCGGTCACGCCGCGCGCCGCCAGCGCGTCCGCCGTGCGCCCGGCATCCGGCAGCGGCCGGGTGACGAGCGCCCGGGTCACGCCTCCAGCGCCCCCGGCGGCGCATCGGCGCGGAGCGCCGCCCCGGCGTCGAGCCCGATAGCCGAAGCGTCTCCGGGAGGGCCGGCGCGACGGACTTCCCGCATCTCCGCGCCATCCGGCGTCAGCAGCCGGCCGCGAAGCACGAGCGCGCCGTCTTGCAGGCAGGCATGGGCGGCGATGGGCGTGCGGCAGGACCCGTCGAGCGCCGCGAGCAGGGCGCGCTCCGCCGTCACGCAAAGCGAGGTGGGTTCGTGGTCGATGGCGGCGAGGCGCTCGCGCAGGGCGCCGTCCCCGACGCGGCACTCGATGGCGATAGCGCCCTGCCCGGCCGCCGGCAGCATCTCCTCCGGCGCGAGGGGCCGGGCGCGCGCCGCCATGCCGAGCCGCGCGAGCCCGGCCATGGCGAGGAAGGTTGCGTCGAACTCCCCGGCGCGCACACGCTCCAGCCGCGTCTCGACATTGCCGCGGATGAGCGCCGGCGCAAGGTCCGGGCGCAGGGCCAGCATCTGCGCCTGCCGGCGGAGCGAGGCCGTGCCGATGCGTGCGCCCCGCGGCAGATCGGCGAGTGTGGGCGCCCCGCCGGCCAGGCCGTCGCGGGGATCTTCGCGCTCCAGCATGGCGGCGAGCACGAAGCCCTCCGGCAGCTCCGTCTCCAGGTCCTTGGCCGAGTGGACGGCGGCGTCGATCCGCCCCTCGGCCAGCGCCGCCTCGATCTCCTTGGCGAACAGCCCCTTGCCGCCGATGTCGGCCAGGCGGCGGTCGCGGATCCGGTCGCCGGTCGTGCGGATGGCGACGATCTCGATATCCAGGTCCGGCTCGCGGGTCCGCAGGGCGGCGGCGGCCTGCTCCGTCTGCCGGAGGGCGAGCCGGCTGCCGCGCGTGCCAAGACGGAGTCGTGCCATACGCGGCGGGGTACCCCGTCCGGCGGCCGGGCGCAATGAGCCATTGCGCGCAGGCTTGCGGCCTGTATCGTCCGGCCGCCATGCGGGTTCTCGGCATAGAAACGAGCTGCGACGAGACGGCGGCGGCCGGGGTGGACGCCGACCGGCGCATCCTGGCCGAGCGCCTGTTTTCGCAGACCCGCGAACACGCGCCCTATGGCGGCGTCGTGCCCGAAATCGCCGCCCGCGCCCATCTGGACCGCCTGGACGCGCTGGTCGGCGAAACGATGGCGGAGGCCGGCCTCGGCTTCGCGGCGCTCGACGGCATCGCCGCCGCCGCCGGGCCGGGGCTGATCGGCGGCCTGCTGGTCGGCGCGACGACGGCGAAGACGATAGCGCTGGCGAGCGGCCGGCCTTTCCTCGCGGTCAACCATCTGGAGGCGCATGCGCTCACCGCGCGGCTGACGGACGGGCTCGACTTTCCCTATCTGCTGCTGCTGGTCTCCGGCGGGCACACGCAACTGCTGGCGGTGGAGGGCGTCGGGCGCTACCGCCTCTATGGCGAGACCGAGGACGACGCGCTGGGCGAGGCGTTCGACAAGGCGGCCCGGCTGCTCGGGCTGGGTTATCCCGGCGGCCCGGCGGTGGAACAGGCGGCGGAGACGGGCGACCCGGCGCGGTTCCGCCTGCCGCGCCCGCTTGCCGGGCGGCCGGGCGCGGGCTTTTCCTTCTCCGGCCTCAAGACGGCGCTCCGCCGGGCCGTCGAAGCGCTGCCCGCGCCGGACGGGCAGGACATCGCAGACCTCGCCGCTTCCTTTCAGGCCGCCGCCGCCGACACGCTCGCCGACCGCACGGCCAATGCCGCCGTCCTTTTCCGGCGGGACTGCCCCGCGGGCCGCGTGCTGGTCACGGCGGGGGGCGTTGCGGCCAATCGCAGCCTGCGCGCCCGTCTCCGGCAGGTGGCGGAGACGCACGGCCTCGCCTTCGCCGCGCCGCCGCCGCGCCTCTGCACGGACAATGCCGCGATGGTCGCCTGGGCGGGGCTGGAGCGGCTCCGGCTCGGCCTGAGCGACGGCCTCGGCTTCCGGCCCCGGCCGCGCTGGCCGCTCGCGGTGGAGGGACCGTGAAGGTCGGCGTGCTGGGCGCAGGCGCCTGGGGGCGGGCGCTCGCGAAGGTGGCCGCGCGCGCCGGGCATGAGGTCGCGCTCTGGGGTCGGGCCGACGGCGCGCGCCGCTTCGAGGCCGCCGCCGCGGCCGAGGTCGTGGTTCTGGCGGTCCCGGCCCAGGCCATGTCTGAAATGGCCGCCCGCCTCGATCCCGGAACCCTGCGCGGCAGGCCGGTGATCGCCGCCAAGGGGCTGGAGCGCGGCACCGGCCGGCTGATGAGCGAGGTGCTGGGCGCCGGTTTCGCGGCCGGCGCGCTCTCCGGCCCCAATTTCGCCGCCGAGGTCGCGGCCGGGCTGCCGGCGGCGGCGGTGCTGGCCGGCGCGCCGCAGGCCGCCTTCGCCGCGGCCGGCTTCCGCGTCTATGAGAGCCGCGATGTCGTCGGCCTGCAGCTTTGCGGGGCGCTCAAGAATGTCATCGCCATCGCAGCCGGCATTACCGAGGGGCGGCGGCTCGGCGAGAACGCCCGCGCCGCGCTGGTCACGCGCGGGCTCGCGGAAATCCGCCGCCTCGTCATCGCCGAGGGCGGCGAAGCGGAGACCGTCGCCGGGCTCGCCGGGCTGGGGGACCTGATGCTGAGCGCCACAAGCCCCACCTCGCGCAACTACGCCTATGGCGTCGCCCTCGGCAGGGGCGAGCCGCCGCCGGCCGCGCTTGCCGAGGGCGCCTCCACGGCCGAGCCCGCGCTTCTGCGCGCCGGCCGCGCGGGCGTGGAGTTGCCGATCGCCGCGGCCGTCGCCGATATTGTCGCCGGCCGCGCCGGTATCGACGCCGCGATGCAGCGCCTGCTCGCCCGCCCCGCCGGGCGCGAATGACCGGAAAGGAAGAGGAAACCGCGCGATGAATTACTGGCTGTTCAAGAGCGAGCCCGGCGCCTGGTCGTGGCAGGACCAGCTTGAGGCCGGCACGGCGGAATGGGACGGCGTGCGCAATTACCAGGCCGCCAACAACATGAAGGCGATGAAGGTCGGCGACCGGGGCTTCTTCTACCATTCGGTCGGCGAGCGGGCGATCGTCGGCACGGTCGAGGTGGTGAAGGAATACTACCCGGACCCGACCGACGCTTCCGGCCGCTTCGGCATGGTGGATGTGCGCGCGGTCGAAAGCGCGGCCCGCCCGGTGACGCTGGCGGAGATCAAGGCCGACCCCGATTTCGCCGACCTGCCGCTGGTGCGCCAGTCGCGGCTCTCCGTCTCGCCCGTGCCGGCCCCGCTCTGGGCCAGGCTCTGCGCCATGGCCGGCGTCTCCGGCTGACCCGGCCCCGCACGCATGGGCTGGCTCGACCGCATCGCGGAGTGCAACCGGCACGACCTGTCCGGCTTCCTGCCCTTCGAGATCGGAGACAGGCGGATTGGCTGGGTCCGCCACAGCCTGGCGGCGCGGCTGGCGGAACGGCCGGAGGTCTTCGCCCTCGGCGCCGAAGCAGTCGGCTTCGCGGCGGGCCTCGACAAACCGGAGCGGCGAAGTGCGGCGCTGGCCGAAATCCTCCGCGATTGGCACGGGCGCGGCCTGCTGAAACGCCTGAGCGGCGAGTTGCTGGAGGTCGGCGACGGCGTCGGGCCGCCCTTCCTGATCGACCGCTCCGCCGTGCAGGCCTTCGGCTTCAGCGCGGTGGGTGTGCATGTCAACGGCTATGTGCGGGGCCCGGACGGGCTGCATGTCTGGGTCGCCGAGCGCGCGGCCGGCCGCCACAGCTATCCCGGCATGCTGGACAATATGGTGGCCGGCGGACAGCCGGCCGGCCTCTCGCTCATGGAGAATGTTATCAAGGAAGCCGCCGAGGAGGCCGGCATCCCGGAGGCGCTTGCGGCGCGCGCGCTGTCCGCCGGCGCCGTCACCTATTGCCAGGAGACCGAAGCGGGGCTGCGCCCCGACATCCTCTATGTGTACGACCTTGAGCTTCCGGCCGGCTTCCGGCCCCGCAATACGGACGGCGAGGTGGCGCAATTCGCGCTCTGGCCGGCCGCGCGGCTGGCGGAGACGGTGCGCGACACAAGGCGGTTCAAGTTCAACTGCAATCTCGTGATTATCGACTTCCTCATCCGCCGCGGCATCCTCGGGCCGGAGGAGCCGGATTACGCCGCCATACTGGCTGGCCTGCGCCCCGCCCTGCCCGTCGATCCCTGGCGGATGTGGTAGGTTCATCGGACGCAGGCGGGAGGCTCCGATGGTCCACGATGTCCGGAATGACGGTTTTCTCGAGGTCATCGACCCGGAGGCGGTTCCCGAAAGGATCGGCGGCGGCTTCGATTTCACCGAGGGACCGGTCTGGCATCCGCGCGAACGGACCGTGGTCTTCTCCGACATGCCAGGCAACATCATGCGCGTCTGGAGCGAGGCGGCGGGCATCGCTACCTTCCGCCGGCCGAGCGCCATGGCGAACGGCAACGCCTACGACCCGCAGGGCCGGCTGCTCACCTGCGAGCACGCCACCAGCCGGGTGACGCGCACCGGGCATGACGGGCGCATCGAGGTGCTCGCCAGCCACTATGACGGTAAGGAACTGAACAGCCCGAACGACATTATCGCAGCCTCGGACGGCGCGATCCTCTTCACCGATCCGGGCTTCGGCCGCATGGCCTATTACGGCGTCGAGCGCGAGGCCGCGCTCGATTTCCGCGGCGTTTACCGGCTGGAGGCCGGCGGCGGCGAACCGCAACTGCTCGCGTCGGATTTCGACCAGCCGAACGGCCTCTGCCTCTCGCTCGACGAAAGGCGCCTGTGGATCAACGACACCATGCGCGGCCATATCAGGGTCTTCGATGTCGAGGCGGATGGCGCGCTCTCGGGGGGCCGCGTCTGGGCGGAGGTCGCGGGCGACGGCCCCGGCGCCCCGGACGGCATGAAGATCGACGCGGAGGAACGGCTCTACTGCACCGGCCCCGGCCCCGGCATCCATGTGTTCGACCGCGATGCGCAACTGCTGGGCGTCATCCGCATCCCGGAGGGCGTCGCCAATTTCTGCTTCGGCGGCGAAGACATGCGCACCCTGTTCGTCACCGCCTCCACCTCGCTCTACCGCGTCCCGATGCGCGCAGCGGGGCCGGCGCTGCGGTTTTGAGGCGGACGGACTGGACCCGCGCCGAATGCTTGTAGCGGCAGGATGAAACCCACTGTCTATATCGAAACCTCGGTCGTCAGCTACCTCACAGCCCCCCCCCGCCGCCGTTGAGGCATGCGGGACGGTCCGGAGATGAGCCCCGGAACAAGTCCGGGGCGACGATGTAAGGCTTGACGCGCAGGCATGGCGGCGGGTTACGAACCCCGTTCTCAGAAGAAGAAATCGTTCGCATCGAGGTCGGAGAGATCGAAATCCTCCAGCGTGATTGACCCGTCACCGTGGCCGGGGAACTCGATCACCACATCGTCGCCGTCCTGGCGCGCGGAGAGCTGCGAGAATTCCGTAATGCCGGAGAAACCGATGAGGTCGATCCGGTCCTCGCCGTCGCCGAAGTCCGTGATCCTGTCATGGCCGTCCCCGGAATTGTAAACGAACGTATCGTCGCCGGCCCCGCCGGTCAGGGTGTCTTTGCCGGCTCCGCCATACAGGACGTCATCGCCAAGCCCGCCATCAAGCTCGTCCTTGCCCGTCCCCCCAACGAGCCTGTCATGGCCGTCCCCGCCTTCCAGGATGTCACGGCCGCGCCCGCCATACAGGGCGTCGTGGCCGTCATAGCCATAGATGGTGTCATTGGCGCCCCTGCCATAAATGGTGTCGTTGCCGGTCCAGCCATGCAATTCGTCAGCGCCGTCAGTGCCGGTGTCGGGCAGGAATTTGAACATGTCTTCGGTGAGCTGGTCGGCGGTGACACCGTAGAGGCTGATCGTGCCGCCGCCCCAATCCGACAGATCGATCAACGCGCCGCCGCCTACCGTGGTGATGTTCGCCTGCAGTGCGCTCCAGCCGATGGTTGAGGGACTGCTGTAGTTGAAAGCGGAGAGGTCGATAATGTCGGTTCCCGGCTGGAAATCTTCGATCCGGTCGTCGCCATGTCCGCGCTGGAAGATGAAGACATCCGCGCCGGCCCCGCCTTCGAGCCAGTCATCGCCGGCCCCGCCGTCGATTCTGTCATTCCCCGAATCGCCGTAGATATAATCTTGCTCGTCGGTGCCGATTATGGCGTCGTCTCCAACGGTGCCGAGTTTTTTCGCCATCGTTCCCTCTCCTCATTGCGTCGCTGGCCGCATAAAGACCGAAGCGGACATTAGAAAAGGCTGAACATAACGTCCAAAATTGTTTGCTTATGGGTCCGATAACGAATTCTTATGAGACGCAGGAAGGACACCGTGCCGCGACCGCCCCAACCTCCCAGGAGCGGCGCAAATATCCTTGTTTTTCGAGAAATAATTCTTAAATCTTCTTGATTCCGGGAAAAGTGAGATAAAATACAGGTAGCAGGGCGGCGGTCATCAAGTGGAACCGATGGTGGAGCAAGCCCGACACAGCCCGCGTCCAGGGCCTCCCTGTAGTGGAGCGCCGGGCGTAGGGGAGCGGTCTGGCGGCGGCAGAAAGAGAACAAAATGGGATCATAAAAGGAGGTCGTTATGCCTCTACGGGCCATAGAACACGCACCATGCGCATGGCGAACATGACACTTCCTGACATTCCCGCGGGGGTCTCACGGCCGCCCCCTTCGACAAGCTCAGGGCAGGCTCCTTCGATACGCGCCTGCTGGCGCAGCCGCTACTCAGGATGAGGATGGGGCGGCGCTGCCGGCGGGGTCATCACTCAGGAATGAGGAAAGCGGCGGCGGCGCTGGCGGGCGAATGCCTCATCCTGAGCAGCGGCGCCAGCCGCGTATCGAAGGAGGCTTCTCGAACGGCCCGGGCGGACACCAGAACATGACATCGCATGACATATCATGACACTCTCGCAGGGGCGCCGGCTGCGGGGAGGCGCCCGGGCAAGAGGAGGACTGGCATGAGCCGCCGCATTATCGATATTTCCGTGCCCCTGAAGGCCGGCATTGCGAGCGACCCGCCGCATATGCTGCCGGAGATCGACTATCTGGACCACCGCGACACCGCCCCCGCCATGGCCGACTATTTCGGCGTCGGCGTGGACGCGCTGCCGGACGGCGAATACGCCGCGGTCGAGAATGTCCGCATCTCCACCCATAACGGCACGCATCTGGACGCCCCCTGGCATTTCTTCTCGACCATGAACCACGCGCTGAAGGAGGGCGGCGAGCCCTCCTGGCGGATCGACGAAGTGCCGCTGGAATGGTGCTTCCAGCCGGGCGTCAAGCTGGATTTCCGCCATCTGGAGGACGGCTATGTGGTGCAGCCGGAGGATGTGGAGGCGGAACTCGACCGGATCGGGCACAGGCTCCGGCCGCTGGAGATCGTGCTGGTGAACACCCGCGCGGGCGCGCGCTACGGAGAGGAGGATTTCATCCATGCCGGCTGCGGCGTGGGCAAGGCCGCCACGCTCTGGCTGCTGGAGCGCGGCGTGCGCGTCACCGGCACGGACGGCTGGAGCTGGGATGCGCCCTTCTCATGGACGCGGGAGCGGGTGCGCGAGACCGGCGACGCGGGGCTGATCTGGGAAGGCCACCGCGCCGGACGCGAGATCGGCTATTGCCATCTGGAGAAGCTGAGCAACCTCGAAGCCCTGCCGGCGGACGGCTTCCAGGTCGCCTGCTTCCCGGTCAAGGTGCATCGCGGCTCGGCCGGCTGGACGCGGGCCGTGGCCATTCTGGACGGAGAGTGAGATGGGCTTCATGGAGTCGCTCAGGCTCGAGGGCAAGACCGCGGTCGTCACCGGCGCGGGGCGCGGCCTCGGCCGGGGCTGCGCGCTGGCGCTGGCGGAACTCGGCGCGCATGTCGTGGCGGCGGCGCGCTCGGCGGACGAGATCGAGAGCCTCGCGGCGGAGATAAGGGCCGGCGGCGGCAGCGCCGAGGCCGCCATGCTGGATGTGACCGACAGCGATGCGGTGCGGCGGATGTTCTCGGACCTGCCGCGCGTGGACGTGCTGGTCAACAATGCCGGCTGGAACCGCCCGCAGCATTTCCTCGACGTCGAGGAGCCGGTGCTCGACGCCATGCTCGCCCTCAATGTCAAGGCGGCGTTCATCGTGGCGCAGGCGGCGGCGCGGCGCATGGCGGCGGCGGGCGAAGGCGGCGCGATCGTCAACATGTCCTCGCAGATGGGGCATGTCGGCGGGCCGGAGCGCACGGTCTATTGCGCGACCAAGCACGCGCTCGAAGGCATGACCAAGGCGATGGCCATCGAGCTTGCGCCCCACCGCATAAGGGTGAATACGGTCGGGCCGACCTTCGTCGAAACGCCGCTCGCCGGGCCGTTCCTGCAGAACGAGGCGTTCCGCGAATTCGTGCTGGGCAGCATTCCGCTCGGGCGGCTCGGCGAAGTGGCGGAGGTGGCGGCGGCCGTGGCCTTCCTCGCCTCGCCCGCGTCCTCGCTGATTACCGGGACGAGCCTGCTGGTGGACGGCGGCTGGACGGCGAAGTGAGGACGCGCACGCGCGCCTGCAATTCCGGCACCACCTCCGCCTCGAACCAGGGGTTCTGCTTCAGCCAGTTATTGACTCGCCAGCTCGGATGCGGGGTCGGCAGGAAGTCGGGCAGGTAGCTCCGCCAGGCCGCCACGGTCTCGCCGAGCGTGCGCTTGCGCCGCGCGCCCAGATACAGCGCCTGGGCGTAGCTGCCGGCGAGCACGGTGAGTTCGACCGCCGGCAGTTCGGCGCGCAGGCGGGCGTGCCAGAGCGGCGCGCATTCCGGCCGGGGCGGCGCGTCGCCGCCGCGCGGCAGCCGGCCCGGATAGCAGAAGCCGACGGGCAGGATCGCCACCCGGTCCGCATCGTAGAAGTCCTCCGGCGCAAGGCCGAGCCAGGCGCGCAGCCGCTTGCCGCTGGCGTCGTCCCAGGGCACGCCGCTCGCATGGACCTTTGTGCCGGGCGCCTGGCCGACGATCATCAGCCGCGCCGCCGCCCCGGCGCGCAGCACGGGCCGGGGGCCGAGCGGCAGGTGTTCGGCGCAACGGGTGCAGGCGCGCGCCTCCGCCAGCAGCGCCGCAAGGCGCGCGCTCACGGCGCGAAGGCCTCGCCGCCGAAGGGGTAGCGGACCTCTTCGCGATAGGCCGGCGCCGCGCCGCCGAGCCGGCTCGACATGAGCGAGAAGCCGTCCGCCGCGAAGGCCGGCAGACGGAACGCGCCGCGCTCCTCCAGCCAGGCGGCGACCGCGGCGGGGCGCGCGCCGGCCGTGCGGCCGAGCGTGATATGCGGCATGAATTTGCGCTCTTCCGGGGGGAGGCCCGCGCGCATCAGCGCCGACTCGACGCGCCGCCTGAGCGCCGTCAGCGGCCCGGAGGGAGCGATGCCCGCCCAGACCGCCCGCGGCCGCGCGCCGCCGAAGCTGCCGAGCGCGCAGATACGCAGTTCGAACGCCGCGCCGGAGACATGGCTGAGCGCTTCGGCCAGCTCCTCGGCGAAACCCTGATCCACCTCGCCGATGAAGCGGAGCGTCAGGTGGTAGTTTTCCTCGGGCGCCCAGCGCGCGCCCGGCAGCCCGCCGGCGAGCCCGGCAAGCGCGCTGCGGACATCCTCCGGCAGCAGTATCGCGGCGAAGAGGCGCAAGGTCCGGCCGGGCTACTCGAACAGCGTGAGGACGCCCGTATAGCCATAGATGCGCCCGCCCGAGAACTCGCCATTGGCGAAGAAGCCGGCGAGCGGCAGGTCGCCGATCTCCTCGCGGAGGATCTGCAATTCAGCGTCCTCGGTGCCGAACATGTGGGGCCCGCGGGCGAGGCAGGAGACATAGACCCCGCCCTGCGCCGGCCGCGATAGGCGGGCCTTCACGCTCCGCAGCATGCGGCGCAGATCCGCTTCCGCCGCCGCCGGGTCGCGGCGCGCGAAGAACAGGCGCTCGCCGGGGTCGATCAGCGCGCCGAGCGCCACGATGCCGTCCTGCGCGTCGAGGCCGATAATGTTGCGGACCAGGTAATCGGCCTCGGAGGAGCCCGGCACCGGGCGGGCCGCATGCAGCCAGGGCGCGGCCTCGCGGATGCGCGCGACGGAATCAAGGCCGAGATCGCGGCAAAGCACGTCGAAGGCGGGCTCCCCGTCGATCTCCAGCACGAGATTGTTGTGGGCGCGCGTGACCGTGCGCGCCGGTCCGATGGGCGTGCAGCCCTGGCTGAGGCCGGAGACGACACCCGCCGCCTCGCCGAAGACGAGGCCCGAGACCACGCCCTGCTCGACGGCGCCGGCAAGCTGCGCCGTCGGCCCCTCGGCGGACGCAATGCCGCCGACGGCGAACGCGCCGAGCGTCTCGGCGAGGTCCGCGACGATTTCCGCCATGTGCCGGTTATAGGGGTCCGCATGGAGCAGCGCCGTCGCCCGCGCCTGCCCGGACGCCCACGCGGCCAGATCCGCCTTCGCTTCCGCCGCGTCCTCCCTGATGCCCGGCACCAGGCGCACGGCGTCCTCCGGAAAGCCGAACGCGGCGGCGGCGATCGCGGGCCGGCCGAACGCCGCCCGGCCCGTGCCGCACACGCCCATGCCGACCGTGCCGGCCCAGTCGGCAATGCCGGTTTCGGCCCTGAGCGCCTCCGCGATCTCCGGCAGGCGCTCGGCGATGCTGTCGCTCACATAGACAATGCCGACATCGGCCCCGGCGGCGCCGTCCGCCAGCGCCGCCCGGACGGGGCCGAGCGCCGCTTGCCAGTCGCCGCCCTCGCCGAACCCTGCCGCGATGGCCGCCGGCCTGTCATTTCCCGCGCCGCTCATGCTGCCCGCCTCACTTCCGGCTGCTGCCGCCGGACGGCGTCGAGGATAGCGCCAGCAGGCGTTCGACGTAAGGCACAAGACGGGCAGCGATTGCGGCGGCGCCCTCGGCATTGGGATGGATTCCGTCCGGCTGGTTGAGCGTCGGGTCCGCCGCGACGCCGTCCAGGAGGAAGGGGTAGAAGACGACCTCGTAGCGCGCGGCGAGCCGGGGATAGAGGCTGTCGAAGGCTTCCGTATAGGCGCGGCCGAGATTGCGCGGCGCCTTCATGCCGGCGAGCAGAACCGGAATGCCCTCGGCCGCCAGACGGTCGAGAATGGCGGCGAGCGCGGCTTCGGTCCCCGCCGGATCGAGCCCGCGCAGCGCATCATTGCCGCCGAGCGCCACCACGGCGTGGCTCGGATTGTCGCCGAGCATCCAGTCGAGGCGTGCGAGCCCGCCCGCCGCCGTGTCGCCGGAGACGCCGCCGTCCAGTACGACCGCGCCGCCCCCGTCCGCCCTGAGCCGCCTGCGCAACTGGGCCACCAGGCCGTCTTCCGGCGCGAGGCCGTAGCCCGCGGTAATCGAATCCCCTAACAGCAGTAGCCGCGCCGCCGCTGCCGCGCCAGGCGAGTCGACGAGCACGGTCGCAAAACTGCAGGCAAGCAGGAAAGGGAAGATTGCGGCGAGTCTTCTCCATCCGCCCGCTGCGGCATCCGGCGCGTTGAAGGGGATGGATTCCGGGCCATATGCCTCGGGGCGGATTGGCCGGCAGAGAGAATGCGCGCGCATGGCAGGCTCGGACTGGGCGGTAGAGCTTGAGGATGTCCACCTCACTCTGGTGAGCGCCGCCGGCCCGGTCAATGTGCTCCGCGGCATCGACCTCGCCGTGGCGCCCGGAGAGTCGGTGGCGGTGGTCGGCCCGTCCGGGTCCGGCAAGACCTCGACCCTGCTGGTGGCCGCCGGGCTGGAGCGCGCGACGGAAGGCCGGGTCAGGGTCGCCGGCTGCGACCTGGGGACGATGACCGAGGACGAACTCGCCATGCTGCGGCGCGAGAAGGTCGGCATCGTCTTCCAGTCCTTCCACCTGATGGCGACGATGACGGCGCTCGAAAATGTCGCCGTGCCGCTGGAGCTCGCGGGGCGCCGCGATGCGTTCGACCGGGCGCGCGCCTGCCTGGAGGCGGTCGGCCTCGGCGCGCGCGCCGGCCACTATCCGGGCCAGCTTTCGGGCGGCGAGCAGCAGCGGGTGGCGATCGCGCGCGCCTTCGGCCCGGCGCCGGCGGCGATCTTCGCCGACGAGCCGACCGGCAATCTCGACGGCGAAACCGGCCGCTACGCGCTCGACGCGCTGTTCGGCATGGCCGCCGAAGGCGGCGCGACGCTCATTCTCGTCACCCACGATCCCGCGCTTGCAGCGCGTTGCGCACGCCGGGTGCGGATCGAGGACGGGCGCATCGCCGGCGATGACTGACCTCGCGCTCGCCTGGCGGCTGGCGCGGCGCGAAATGCGCGGCGGGCTGGCCGGCTTCCGCATATTCCTGCTGTGCATCGCCATCGGCGTCGCGGCAATTGCGGCAGTCCACTCCGTCAGCCAGGCGGTGCAGGCCGGTATCGCCCGCGACGCCCGCGCCCTGCATGGCGGCGACCTCGCGGTCCGCGCCACCTATGTGCCGGCGGACGCGGACGCGCGGACCGATTTCGCCGCCCTCGGGCGCGTCTCGGAAGTCGTCGAGATGCGGGCCATGGCGCGCGGCGGCGGCGGTGTAGCGCTGGTCGAACTCAAGGCGGTGGACGGCGCCTATCCGCTCGCGGGCCGCCTCCGCCTCTCCGGCGGCATGGCGCTGGAGGATGCGCTCGACGACGGCGGCGCCGTCGTCGAAGCGACCCTGCTGGAGCGGCTGGGCCTCGCCGTCGGCGACCGGATAGAGGTCGGCGACGGGTCCTTCGCCATCCGCGCCGCGCTTGAGCGCGAGCCGGACCGCGCGGTCGGCCTCTTCTCGTACGGGCCGCGCTTCATGGTCGATATGGAGGGGCTCCGGCGGACGGGCCTGGTGCAGCCCGGAAGCCTGGTCCGCTACAAATACCGCATCGCGCTGGACGAGCCCGGCCGCACGGTCGCCGAGCTGCGCCGTCTTGCACAGGCGTATGCCGACCGGGGCTGGCGAGTGACGGGCATCGGCTCGGCCGCGCCGGGCCTCCGGCAGACGGTCCGGCGCCTCACGCTGTTCATGACGCTTGTCGGTCTCGCAGCCTCGATCATCGGCGGCATCGGCGTCGCCAACGCGGTGCGCGCGCATCTGGGGTCGCGGCGGCCGGCGATCGCAACGCTCGGCTGCCTTGGCGCCGGGCCACGGCTGATCGGGCTCATCTTCAGCCTCCAGATCGCGGTGATGACGGCGCTGGCGATCCTGATCGGCCTCGCCCTGGGCGCGGCCGCGCCCTACCTGTTCGTCGGCCTGCTGGAGACCTATCTGCCCGTCGATCCCGCGCTCGGCGTCTATCCGGGGCCGCTGGTCCTGGCCGCCGCTTTCGGGGCGCTCACCTCCGCCGTCTTCTCCCTGCCGCCGCTTGCAGCCGCCGCGCGGCGCCCGCCGGTTGCGCTCTTCCGGGATGTCGAGGCGGCGGGCGAACGAGCCGGCCCTGCCGCGATCCTGGCGTCCGCCGGGCTGGCGGCGCTGCTCGCCGCGCTTGCGGTCGCCACAGCGCCGGACCGGGCGCTGGCGCTCTGGTTCGTCGCCGGCGCGCTGGCGGCTTACGGCATTTTCTTTGCGGCGGCGACGGCGACGGTGCGTCTTGCGCGCGGCCTCAGAAGCGCCGGACCCGGGGCGCTCCGCCGGGCGCTGGCGGCGCTGGCCCGGCCCGGCGGCGAGACCGGCGGCCTGCTGCTCTCGCTCGGCTTCGGCGTGACCGTGCTTGTCGCCGTCGCGTCGGTCGAGGAGGGGCTTTCCCGCCAGTTGAACGAGGAGATCCCGGCCGATGCCCCCACCCATTTCTTCATCGACATCCAGCCGGACCAGGCCGCGCGCTTCGACGAGGTTATCGCCGGAACCCCGGGGGCGGTGCTGGACCAGCGCACGCCGCATCTGCGCGCCCGCATCGCCTCGATAGACGGCGTGCCGGCGTCGGAGGCGCAGGTGCCCGAGGACGCTCGCTGGGCGATCCGCGGCGAGCGCGGCCTCACCTGGTCGGGGGAACCGCCGGACGGAGCGGAAATCGTGGCCGGAACATGGTGGCCGGCGGACTATCGGGGGCCGCCGCTCGTCTCCTTCGACGCCAACCTGGCGCGCGCCTTCGGCCTGAAGCCCGGGGACCGGATCGCCTTCAACATACTGGGCCGCACCGTGGAGGCGGAGATCGCCAATCTGCGCCGCATCGCCTGGCGGACGCTCAGGATGCAGTTCACCACAATTTTCGCGCCGGGCGCGCTCGACCGCGCGCCGCAGACCTATGTCGCCACCGTCCGCACGCCGCCGGAGTCCGAGGCGGGCCTGACGGCCGCCATGGCCGCCGCGCTTCCCAATGTCTCGGCGATCCGGGTCAAGGACGCGCTCGCCATGGTAACGGAACTGATCGGCCGGATGGGCATGGCGATCCGCCTCGTCGCGGCGGTCGGGCTCGCTGCGGGCCTTGCCGTGCTGGCGGGCGCGATTGCCGCCGGCCGCCGGCGGCGGCGGCGCGATGCGGTGATCTTCAAGGTGCTCGGCGCGACGCGGGCCGACCTCCTGCGCAGTTACATGCTGGAATTCGCCATACTGGGCGGCGTGGCGGCGCTTATCGGCTGCCTGCTCGGCCTCGCCGCCGGTTATGTGCTGCTGGAGGAGGTCATGGACATCGCCTGGACCGCGCCGGTCGCAACGGCCGCGGCGACGGCGCTGGCGGCGGTCGCGGTGACGGCGCTGTTCGGCTTCCTCGGCACATGGCGCCTGCTCGGCCAGCCCGCCGCCCCGGCGCTCCGCGAGCCGTAAGGGGCGGGCCAGCCACTCTATGCTCTATGCGGCATCGCGGGGCTGGATGGTATGCAGGGCCCCGGCTCGTCTCTTTCCGCGCGTTCGAGTTCATAGCGCAGCTGCAAATCATCCAGCTCCGGGCGTCGGTGCCGAAATACCGGGCCAGCCGCAGGGCCGTCGAGGCCGTAATGCCCCGCCGCCCGCGCACGATCTCATTGATACGCGCCGGCGTCACGCCGATCGCTTTGGCAAGCCCCGCCAGAGGCCGCTCAAGCGGGATTGCCCCGGCCGCGGGGCGCCCGCGAAAGTTGAGACGGACGCGCCGAACATGGCCTATCGTGACGCATGGCAGGGCGCGCTATGCTGGCCGGGACATCCATGCGGACGGGGGAGAGAGCGTCATGGCGGGAATGCTGGCGGGCAAGGCGGCGCTGATTACCGGGGGCGCGAACGGCATCGGGCGCGCGACGGCGTTGCTCTTCGCCAAGGAAGGGGCGCGGGTCGCCGCCGCCGACCTCAATCTCGAAGGGGCGGAGGAGACCGCCGCCATGATCCGCGAGGCGGGCGGCGAAGCGATTGCGCTGTCAGTCGAGGTGAGCGACGCCGAACAGGTCGAGGCGATGGTCGATGCAACGGTCGAGGCGTTCGGGCGGATCGACTGCGCCTTCAACAATGCCGGCATCGCGCCCGCCAATGTGGATAACAACGCCAGACGCACGCATCAATGGTCCGAAGAAGGCTTCGACCGGATGATCGCAGTCAACCTGAAGGGCGTGTGGCTCTGCATGAAAAGCGAGATCGGGCGCATGCTGGAGACCGGCGGCGGCGCCATCGTCAACACCTCGTCCATTGCGGGGCTCGCCGGCCTGCCGACCTCCTCGGGCTATGTGGCGGCCAAGCACGGCGTCTCCGGGCTCACCCGCACCGCCGGCATCGAATACGCCACGGACAATATCCGCGTGAACGCCGTCTGCCCCGGCTTCATCGCCACCGACATGACGCGCGAGGTCATGTCCCGGCGCGGCAATGAGATCATGGCCCTGGTGCCGGCGCGGCGGATGGGCGAGGCGCAGGAGATCGCCGAGATGGTCTGCTGGCTCTGCTCGGAGCGCGCGGGCTTCGTCACCGGCGCCACCTATAATGTGGATGGCGGCTATATGGCGTCCTGACGGGCGGCGCGGAACGGGGGAGACCTGGACATGGCGGGAATGCTGGCAGGCAAGGCGGCGCTGATTACCGGGGCCGCAAACGGCATCGGGCGCGCGACCGCGCTGCTTTTCGCGAAGGAGGGCGCGCGCGTGGCCGCTGCCGACCTCAATCCGGAAGGCGCGGAGGAAACCGCGGCCGCGATCCGCGAGACGGGCGGCGAGGCAATTGCGCTCTCCGTCGAGGTGGTCGAGGCGGAGCAGGTGGAGGCGATGCTGGACGCGGCGGTCGAGGCCTTCGGGCGCATCGACTGCGCCTTCAACAATGCCGGCATCGGGCCGGCCAATCTAGACCATTTCGGCCGGCGCACCCATGAATGGACCGAGGACGGCTTCGACCGGATGATCGCGGTCAACCTCAAGGGCGTGTGGCTTTGCATGAAGGGCGAGATCGAGCGCATGAAGGCGGGCGGAGGCGGCGGGGCCATCGTCAACACTTCCTCGGTCGCCGGCCTGCTCGGCCTGCCGGGTGGCAGCGCCTATGTCGCCGCCAAGCACGCCGTCTCGGGGCTCACGCGCACAGCGGGCATCGAATATGCACAGGACAATATCCGCGTGAACGCCGTCTGCCCCGGCTATATCGCGACGGACATGACGCGGGAGGCGCGGGCCCGACGCGGCAATGAGCTCATGAACCGCGTTCCTGCCCGGCGCATGGGCGAGGCGCAGGAGATCGCCGAGATGGTCTGCTGGCTCTGCTCGGACCGCTCCAGCTACGTCACCGGCGCCACCTACAATGTCGATGGAGGCTACGTGGCGTCGTGACGCGGCCATAGACCGGCCCCGGAAACCGCAGCCGCGAATTGCCGCGTTGGAGCCCCGACGGCCGGGCGGCTGGAAGACCTGGAAACGCGGCGGTGTCCTGGTTCGCCCGACGCTTCCGAGACGGACATTCCGGCCGGTCGCACGGCGTCCGGGGGCGCTGGGCTTCCAGGTTCCTTGGCGCTGCCGTCGGTGACGAAAGCCGGGCGGCGCGGGCATGTCCCGCAGGCATGGCTTGTTCGGAAATTTGGAAATAATTCCTGAGACGGGGCTTGACCTCAAGGAAACCGTGCTACGATGAAGCGGGAGAGAGGAGGCGGCATCCGCGTGGGGCCGTCTCCTTTCCCGTTTCGCGTCGGCGAGAAGGGAACGAAGACGGAGTGAAAGGAAGCGCCCCTGCCGAAAATACGAACCCGGGGAAACCGCGCGGAATACCCGCAAGCCCTGCCCGGAACCAAAGCTTCATGCCCGGACGGGCCATGGCTTATGCACTCCGCGCATGCGGATCATGACATCGCATGACATCTCTCGAGTAACTAAGGCTGACGCCATCGCCCTATCAGGATTGGGCGCTTGCATGTCATGGTCTGGGTGGATCAGTTGGTAGCCGAGGGTTCGAGCCTTGCGCTGCAGGTTGGCGAGGGAACGGTCGATGCGCCGTTTTTCGTAGGCTTGCA
>JAJECF010000148.1 GCA_022822125.1 Alphaproteobacteria bacterium | reverse complement strand
TATGCGATACAAAATCCCCGGAATGCAAATGCACGCAACACGGCCGGGATATTCATACAATCGAAAAATCTTGCGACATGGTCTTGACGATCCTTCCAAGTCCATGCAATGACTGTCTTTCCTACGAGGAAGAGCAAGCGTGCAATCAATTGCCTACAAGCATTGAAATGCGAGTTTGTGTGTCACACCATCGTGTTCGACCACGGGCCGGGCGCGCATCACCGCCTGCTGGAGGCCGGCCGGCGCGCGGTCGATGTCACTCATTGCTTCCTCACCCACCTGCATTACGACCATTGCATGGATTATGCGCGCCTGGTGATGAACCGCTGGGACCAGGGCGCGGGCGAACTTCCGGAATTGCAGGTGTTCGGCCCGCCGCCGACGGCGCGCATGACCGAGCTGCTGTTCTCGCCCGAGGGTGTTTACGGCCCCGATATCGAGGCGCGCACCCGCCATCGCTGCAGCCTCGACGTCTATGAGGCGCGCGGCGGCGAAGGCGAACGCGCCCGCCCGGACCCGCAGGTGCGCGAGGTCGGCCCCGGCGATGTCGTGGAGGGTAAGGACTGGCGCGTTACGGTGGGCGAGGGCTGGCATTTCCAGCCCTATCTGCAATGCCTCGCCTTCCGCATCGACACGGACGCGGGCTCGATCTGCTATTCCGGCGACAGCGGCGGCGTGTGCCCCGGCATCGTGGATCTGGCGCGGGGCGCGGACGTACTGATCCACATGAACCATTTCTTCACCGGCACCGAGCCCTCGCCGGAATATCGCCGCGCCTGCGGCAACCATATGGATACGGCGGAAGTCGCGGCGCAAGCGGGCGTCGGGACGCTCGTGCTGACGCATATCACCAGCCAGATCGATACGCCCGTCATGCGCTCGCGCATCTTGCGGGAAATGGCGCCCGTCTTCGGCGGCGATATCGTCTGGGGCGAGGACCTGATGGAGGTGCCCGTCCGGCAGGCGGCTCTCGGGCGCATCGACTGACAAAGCGGGGAAGGCGGACAGGATGAATGATATCCACAATGCGGGGCCGGCCCCGGTGGAGACGTCTCAATGCTGGTACGGCCCCGACATGGCGCGCCGGCCGGAGCTCTGGACGCATGAACTCGCGCCCGACGAGATTGCCGAGATCGAGGCCGCTACTGCGCGGCTCGAGGACGTGCCGATCCTGGAGATCGCCCGCGAACCGCTGCCGGAGCTGGCGGAGCGGCTCGACCGCATCCGGCACGACGCGCTGCACGGCATCGGTTTCCAGGTGATCCGCGGGCTGCCGGTCGGGCGCTGGCCGCTCCGGCGGGCGGCGGCGGCCTTCTGGCTGATCGGCATGCATATGGGCGAGGCGGTCTCGCAGAACGGCAAGGGCCATGTTCTGGGCCATGTGCGCGACCTCGGCCTCGACTACAGCCTGGTGGAGACGCGCGGCTACCAGACCAATGCGCGTCTGCCCTACCACACCGACCAGTCGGACCTCGCCTGCCTGCTCTGCCTCAAGACGGCGCGCGAGGGCGGGCTGTCCTCATTGGTAAGCTCTGTCACGATCTGGAACGAGATGGTGCGCCGCCGGCCGGACCTCGCCGAAGCGCTTTGCCGGCCGATGGCGCGCACCCGCTGGGGCGAGGTGCCGGCGGGCCGCAAGCCCTGGGCGGATGTGCCGGTCTTCCTGCCCTGGCGGGGTAATGTGGTCACGACCTACACGCGCAGCGCCGTCGAGAAGGCGCGGCCGATGCCCGGCCCGCCGGAGCCCTCGGCGCTCCAGGGCGAAGCGATGGACATGATCGACGCGCTCGCCGCCGACCCGGCGCTGCATCTCGACATGGTGCTGGAGGAGGGCGATATACAGATCGTCTCCAACCACCGCATCCTGCATTCGCGCACGGCTTATCTGGACTGGGACGACCCGGAGCGGAAGCGCCACATGCTGCGCCTCTGGCTCGCCTGCGCCGACGGGCCGGACCTGCCGCCGCTGATGACGGAGGAATACCAGGAGGCGACGGCGTCGGGCCGGCCGAACGGCATCCGCGTGCCCGGTGTGCCGCTGTCTGCGCCGCTCGCCGCGAATTAGGTTGGGCCGGACGGGGCCCGGTGCTATTGTCCGCGCCCCGCGCCGGGGACGCCTTCCCCGCGCCAGTTTCCGCGCCCGGGCGCGGGTTGGGACGATCCGGATATGAGCGCGAAGACCGTCAAGTTCCTGCTGTCCGACGGCAGCACGATCCATGTGGAAACCCTCGCCGGCGAGGATAGGGAGGCATCCGGCGAGGCGGCATCCGGCGGCGTCGAGATCGTGCCGCGCTTCGAGCGCGCGGTCTCGCGGCTGCAACCGCTGGCCGGCACATTGCTGGAGCAGTTGAAAGCCGCCGATCCCGGAAAGACGGCGGTCGCGTTCGCGCTGAAATTCGATGCGGCCGGCGAGCCGGTGGTGGCGGCGGGAGACGATGGCGCGGCATTTCGCATCACGCTCGAATGGCAGCGCGGCGCGCGGCCGGCTGACCGGCAGGGCGAGCGCCCGAAAGGCCGGTCTTTCGAAGACAGGCGCGGCGGTTACGACGACCGGCGCGGCGGCTATGACGACCGGCGGGGAGGTCCGCCGCGAGGCGGCGGCCCGCGGCGTCCCGGCTTCCGCAAGGACCGCGACCGCGATTGACCGGCCTTACTGGGAGCCGGCAGGCTGGCTGAAGCGGCCGATATTGCCGAGGATCTGTTCGATAACGGTGAGCGAATGGCCGGCCGTCGGCGTCTCGCGGCTGACCAGCAGCACCTCCTTGCCGCTCCTGGCGTCCATTGTCCCGACTTCGGCGAGCAGGCCGCCCTCGTCGAAGCGCAGGACCAGGATATGGCGCTCGACCAGTTCCGGGTCGAGAAACGACTCCCGCCAGGTCGTCTCGCCCATATAGTACCAGGTCCTGTCGTCGAACGCGCCCATGCTGGAGGGCGAACCGAGCGCCTGCAGCACCTCGGCGCGCGTTGCCGTGCCGGCGGCGATCTTCTCGACCGCCTGTTTCGGCACCACATAGCCGCGATGGTCTATTGCGGGCGTGCAGCCGGCGAGAACGAGGCCGAGCGCGACAAGCATGGCGGCAATCCGTATCATGGCAAAGCGTTCCCGCTCCGGAGTTCCGCTTCTTGATGGCGAGACGAGGCCCCGCTGTCAATCTCGGCGCGCTGAAGCGCCTGCTTTTCCGGCCGCCGCCTCCGGATGCCGCCTGGGCGCTCTACCGTGCGGCTGTCGATGCCGCGCGCCGCCCGGCGGTCATGCTGGCGCTCGGCGTTCCGGACACGCTGGACGGACGGTTCGAGCTGGTGACGCTGCATGTCGCACTGCTGCTGCGCCGTGTGCAAAGGGCGCCCGCGCTGGAGGAGGTCGGCCAGGGGCTGGTCGATCTCTTCGTCGCGGACATGGACCAGAGCTTGCGCGAGATGGGCGCAGGCGACCTCTCGGTCGGGAAAAAGGTGAAGCGGATGACGTCGGCCTTTTACGGCCGGCTGGACGCCTATAGCGACGGACTCGACCGCGGCGGCGACCTCGCGGCGGCGGCGGCGCGCAACCTCTACGGCACGCTGGAGGCCGGCCACGAACGGTCGGAGCGGGCGGCGGCCTATATTCGCGCGGTCGAGGCGGCGCTCGCGGCGCAGGGCGATACCGCGCTCGCTGCCGGAGACGCGCATTTCCCGGAAGCCCCGCCATGCTGACGCGCCGGATCGCCCGGTCCGAGGACGAGGTCCGCATCGAGGCCCGCGCAACGCCGGGGGAATGCGCGGCGCTGGCGTCTGCCTTCGACCTGCCGGCCGTGCTCTCGGTCGAAGCGGCGCTGACCGCCCGCCCGCAGCCGAAGGGCGGGCTGGCGCTTGAGGGACGGGTGGCGGCGCGGCTGCGGCGGCTCTGCGTGGTGACGGATGAACTTTTCGACCAGGACTTCGCCGAGCCGGTCTCGCGGCGTTACCTGCCCGGGCTCGTCGAGGCGGTGGCGCGCGAGGTCGAGGTCGGCGCGCTGGAGGAGGACGCGCCGGACTCGCTGCCGCCCGAAGGCGTCGATCTGCTGGAACTGGTTCGCGAGGCGCTGGCGCTCGGCCTCGACCCGCATCCCCGCGCGCCCGGCGCCGATATCGCCGAACTCGAATACGAGCCGGAGGCGGACGAGGCGCCGACAGGGCCCTTCGCCGCGCTGGCGGCCCTGAAGGAACCCGACCGATGAGGGCACGGCGATGCTGACAAAGCTCACCGTCCGCAATTTCAAGCGCTTCGAGGAAGTCGAGATCGAACTCGGCAATCCGGTGGTCTTCGTCGGCCCGAACAATTCCGGCAAGACCACGGCGATGCAGGCGCTCGCGCTCTGGGATGTCGGCCTGAAGCAGTGGCTGGCGAAGCGCTCCGGAAGAACGGCGCCGGAAAAGCGCCCCGGCGTTTCTGTTAACCGCCGCGACCTGACGGCCATTCCGGTGCCCAGCGCCAACATGCTCTGGCGCGGACTGCATACCCATCGGGGCTACCGCGGTGAAGACGGGCGAAGTCAAACCGACCCCGTCCGCATCGATGTTGCCGTCGAGGGCGTTACCGAAGACGAGCATTGGGTTTGCGGTCTGGAATTCTACTACGCCAACGAGGAGTCATTCTATTGCCGTCCTTTGCGGAGGAGCAGTAACACGCCGAATGACCGGATGCCGGTGCCGGGTCGGGCCGGGTCGGTTCAAATCGCCTTCCTGCCGCCGATGTCGGGCCTCGCCGCGACGGAGACCAGCCTGCCACCCGGCGCGGTCAATGTGCGCATCGGCGAGGGGCGCACGGCCGAGGTGCTGAGGAATCTGTGCTCGCGCGTTCTCCGGGAGCGTCCGGAGGTTTGGGAGCGGCTGGTCGCGCAGATACATGACTTGTTCGGGGCCTCACTCGAAGAACCGCGCTATGTGGAGGAGCGCGGAGAGATCGAAATGGCTTACAGGGAAGGCGGCGCCCGGCTCGACCTCTCATCCAGCGGGCGGGGTTTGCAGCAGACCTTGCTGATCCTGGCCTATCTCTACGCCAATCCCGGCAATGTCCTGCTGCTGGACGAACCCGATGCGCACCTGGAGATTCTGCGCCAGCGCGAGATATACCGGTTGCTATCCGAGACCGCCGAACTGAGCGGCAGCCAGGTCATCGCCGCAAGCCATTCGGAGGTCCTCCTGAACGAGGCCGCCGAACGCGACCTTGTTATCGCCTTCGTTGGCAAGCCCCATCCGATCGGGGGCCAAACGAGTCAACTCAGGAAGTCCCTCACCGAGATCGGCTGGGACCAGTACTATCAAGCCGAGCAGAAGGGCTGGGTCCTGTATCTGGAGGGACCGACCGACCTTGCAATCCTGCAGAGCTTTGCCGGGAGACTGGGCCACTCGGATGCGGTCGAGGCGCTGAGGCGGCCGTTTGTCCACTATTGCAGCAACCAGCCGAACAAGGCGTCGAGCCATTTTTACGGTTTGGCCGAGGCGATGCCGGAACTCAAGGGTATGGCGCTGTTCGACAGGCTGGAAACCAGGCAACGCGGCGATGGCGGTCTCCCGGTGACCTCTTGGCGCCGACGGGAAATCGAAAACTATCTTTGCACTCAAGCGACCCTGGAGACCTGGGCATTCGTCTCGGCGCCCGAAGGGCAGATAGGACCGCTCTTCGTCGAGGCGCAGGCAGAAAAACGGGGGCAAGCGATGCGCGAGGCGATTGCGGAAGTCTCCGCCGCGATGGCGACGCTCGGCAAAGGCAGCCCATGGCACGAGGATGCGAAAGTCAGCGATGATTTTCTGACCCCGCTGTTCAGGAGCTATTTTGCCAGGTTGAACCTGCCCAACCTCATGCAGAAGAAGAACTTCCACGAGCTTGCCGACCATGTGCCGGACGGCGAGATCGACCCGGAAATCCGGGAAAAGCTGGACGCTATCGCCCGGGTGGCGCAAAGCGCGGAGGCGGCATGAAGGCGGAAGAGGTTGTCCGGCGGCTTGGGCTGACGCCGCATCCGGAGGGGGGCTTCTACCGGGAGACCTACCGCGCGCCGGGCGAGGGGCGGACGGCCGTGACCTCGATCTATTTCCTGCTCGAAGGCGGGCCGTCGCGCTGGCACCGGGTCGATGCGCCGGAAATCTGGGTCTGGCACGCCGGCGCGCCGCTCGTGCTTGAAACCGAAACCGGCCGCGTGACGCTCGGGCCGTTGGAAGAGGGCTACGAACTCCAGGCGGTGGTGCCGGCGCATGAGTGGCAGCGCTGCCGGTCCTTCGGCGACTGGAGCCTCGCCGGCTGCATCGTTGCGCCGGCCTTCACCTTCGAAGGCTTCGAGATCGCCCCGCCCGGCTGGGAACCGCCGGCCTCAGGCCTCTGAGTCGGTCAGCAGCATGAGGCCGGCCGCGCCGATGACGATCATGGCGATCAGCGCGGCCTTCAGCAGGCTCATCTTCTCGCCGAACAGGACGACGCCCGCCAGCACGACCAGCACCGTGCCGACGCCCGCCCAGATCGCATAGGCGGTGCCGACGGGAAGCGTGCGCAGCGAGAGCGCCATGAAGAAGAAGCACACGCCGTAGGACAGCATGGAAAGACCGCCGATCCCGACCCGCTCGAAGCCGTGGGAAAGCTTCAGCAGGCCGGTGCCGACGGTCTCGAGCAGGATGGCGAGCGCCAGATACGCCCAGGCCATCCCCTTATCCGCAGGCGGCGACCGCCCGGCGCGCCATGACGCCGACCAGATGCGCGCGATACTCGGCCGAGGCGTGGATATCCTCGTTCAGGTCGTCGGCCGAGGCGGTCATGCCCTCCAGAGCCGACGGCGAGAAATTCGCTTCGAGCGCCGTTTCCATCGCCGTTTCGCGATAAACGCAGCCGGCCGCCCCCGTCACCGCCACGCGCACGCCGCCGCCCGTCGTCCGGGCCACGAACACGCCGACAATGGCGTAGCGCGAGGCCGGGTTGGGGAACTTCATGTAAGCGGCCGCCTCCGGTGCCGGGAAACGCACGGATGTGACGATCTCGCCCTCATCCAGCGCCGTTTCGAACAGGCCGGCGAAAAAGTCGTCAGCCGCGATCTCGCGCCGGTCGGTGCAGACCGTGGCGCCCAAGCCCACCAGCGCGGCCGGATAGTCGGCGGCGGGGTCGTTATTGGCGATCGAGCCGCCGATGGTGCCGCGATTGCGGACCTGCGGGTCGCCGATATGGCCGGCGACGGCCGCCAGCGCCGGAATCGCCGCCGCCACCTCGGAGGAATTCGCGACCGTGTCATGGGTCGTCATCGCCCCGACCGTGACCGCGCCGCCCTCGACCCGGATGCCCCGGAGTTCCGCGACGCCGCCGAGATCGACCACGTCGGAGGGCTGGGCGAGGCGCTGCTTCAGCGTCGGCAGCAGGGTCATGCCGCCGGCCATCAGCACCGCGTCCTCTCCGGCGGCGACCTTGGCGGCGGCGTCCGCAACCGAACCCGCCGTGTGATAGGTGAAGTCATGCATGGGAAGGAGACTCCTTGGGCTCAGGCGTTCAACGCCTGCCAGACACGGGCCGGGGTCGCCGGCATGTCGATTCGGGCCACACCGCGCGAACCGAGCGCATGGTGGACGGCGTTCATCACGGCTGCCGGGGCGGCGATCGCGCCGGCCTCGCCGCAGCCCTTGACGCCCAGCGGGTTGTGCGGGCAGGGCGTGGTCCGGGTCGAGACGGCGAAGGACGGCACGTCGTCGGCCCGGGGCATGGTGTAGTCCATGTAGGAGCCGGTCGCGAGCTGGCCGTCCTCGTCATAGACGCAGCCTTCCAGCAGCGCCTGGCCGACGCCCTGCACAATCCCGCCATGCACCTGCCCCTCGACGATCATCGGGTTGATGACATTGCCGAAATCGTCCGATGCCGCGAAATTCACGATCTCCACCGCGCCCGTGTCGGGATCGACCTCGACCTCGCACACATGGCAGCCGGCCGGGAAGGTGAAATTGGCCGGGTCGTAATAGGCGGTCTCGTCCAGCCCGGGCTCCAGCTCCTCGATGGGGTAGTTGTGCGGCACATAGGCGGTGAGCGCCACATCGCCGAAGCCGACCGACTTGTCGGTGCCGGCCACGGTGAACTGACCGTCCGCAAATTCGATATCGGCCTCGGAGGCCTCCATCAGATGCGCGGCGATGCGCTTCGCCTTGGTCTCCACCTTGTCGAGCGCGCGGGACAGCGCCGAGCCGCCGACGGCGAGCGAGCGCGAGCCGTATGTGCCCATGCCGAAGGGGATCTTCGAGGTGTCGCCATGCACGACCTCGACCGCGTCGATATCGACGCCGAGCCGCTCCGCGATGATCTGCGCGAAGGTCGTCTCATGGCCCTGGCCATGGCTGTGGGTGCCGGTGAAGAAGGTGACCGAGCCGGTCGGATGCACCCGGACCTCGCCACATTCATAGAGCCCGGCGCGCGCGCCGAGCGAGCCCACCACCGCCGAGGGCGCGATGCCGCAGGCCTCGATATAGGCGGAGAGGCCGATGCCGCGCAGCTTGCCGCGCGATTCCGCTTCCGCCCGGCGGGCCGCGAACCCGTCATAGTCGGCGTCCGCCAGCGCGGCCGCGAGCGTGCCCTCATAGTCGCCGCTGTCATAGACCAGCGCCACCGGCGTCTGGTAGGGGAAGGCGTCCGAGGGCACGAAATTGCGCCGGCGCAGCTCCGCCGGGTCGATGCCCATCTCGCGCGCCGCCGTCTCGACGATCCGCTCGACGACGAAGGTCGCCTCGGGCCGCCCGGCGCCGCGATAGGCGTCCACCGGCACGGTGTGGGTGAACACCGCCTGCACCCCGCACCAGATTTTCGGCGTGGTGTACTGGCCGGCGAGCAGCGTGGCGTAGAGATATGTGGGCACGCAGGGCGCGAAGGTGGAGAGATAGGCGCCCATATTGGCCTTCGTATCCACCTTGAGGCCGAGGAACTTGCCGTCGGCGTCCAGCGCCAGTTCCGCGACCGTGACATGGTCGCGTCCATGCGCGTCGGTGACGAAGCTCTCGGCGCGCTCGGCGGTCCATTTGATCGGCCGCGAGACCTTGCCGGCGGCCCAGGTCAGGATCGCCTCTTCGGCATAGTGGAAGATCTTGGAGCCGAAGCCGCCGCCCACATCCGGGGCCACGACGCGCAGCCTGTGCTCCGGAAGCTGAAGCACGAAGGCGCCCATCAGCAGGCGGATGACATGCGGGTTCTGGCTCGTGGTGTAGAGCGTGTATTCGCGCGTCGCCCGGTCGTATTCGGCGACCGCCGCGCGCGGCTCCATCGCGTTCGGCACCAAGCGGTTGTTCACCAGCTCGATGCGGGTGACATGATGCGCGCCGGCGAAGGCCCCGTCCACATCGGCCTTGTCGCCGATCTCCCAGTCATAGCAGAGATTGCCGGGCGCCTCGTCATGCACTTGCGGCGCGCCATCCGCCATTGCGGCCTCGATGGAGGCGGCGGCCGGCAGCGGCTCGTATGCGACCGCGACCGCCTCGGCCGCGTCGCGCGCCTCGGCGGCGCTGTTGGCGATCACCACGGCCACCTGGTCGCCGACATGGCGCACGCGGTCGGCCGCCAGCGGCGGATGCGGCGGCTCGACCATCGGGCCGTCCTTGCCGGTGACCTGCCAGCCGCAGGGCAGGCCGCCCAGCCCGTCCGCGGCATAGTCAGCGCCGGTGAGGATCTTCACGACGCCCGGCATGGCGGCCGCCGCGCCCGTATCCACCGACGCGATGCGCGCATGGGCGTGCGGCGAGCGCACGAACACGGCATGGGTCTGGCCCGGCCGGTCGATGTCGTCCGTGTAGGCGCCCTGGCCCGTGACGAAACGGTAGTCTTCCTTGCGCTTGACGGATGCGCCGATCCCGTCCTTCGGCATGGGTCAGCCTCCCTGGCCTGCGGCCATGGCGCGGGCGCCGGCCATGATCGATTTCACGATGTTGTGGTAGCCGGTGCAGCGGCAGATATTGCCTTCCAGCCAGTCGCGCACTTCCTGCTCGCTCGGCGCGCTGTTGCGGCCCGCGAGGTCGAGCGCGCTCATAATCATGCCGGGTGTGCAGAAGCCGCATTGCAGGCCGTGATTGTCGCGGAACGCTTCCTGCATCGGGTGCAGGGTATCGCCGTCGGCAAGGCCTTCGATGGTCGTGACATCGGCGCCCTCGCACTGCACCGCCAGCATGGTGCAGCTTTTCGCCGAGACGCCGTCCACATGGACCACGCAGGCGCCGCACTGGCTGGTGTCGCAGCCGACATGCGTGCCGGTCAGCCGCAGATTCTCGCGCAGGAACTGGACCAGCAGCGTGCGCGACTCGACTTCGCCGGAGACGGCCTCGCCATTAACATTCATGTTGACGGTGGGCATGGGAACGCTTCCTCCTCGAGTTCCTGGGCGGGAGTGTTGTCCCGACATGGCGGCCGGGTCAAGCAGCATTAGCGCGCACTGCCGACCTCGTATTCGGGCTTTGATTTCCCCTGCTGTCCCGGATAAGCCGGCAGGGGCCATGGGACGGCTTCCTGCAAAGGTGTTCGGCACGGCGCTCGCGCTCGCCGCAGCGGTCGCCATTCCGGCGGGCTCGGCCGCTGACCGCGACGGGGCGCGCTGGCTGCGTGTCGCCGTCGAGCGGCTCTGCCCGCAGCCGGTGCTGTCCGGCCTCGAAGCGCAGAACGCCCTGCCCGGCAGCTGGCTGCTGGACGAGACCCGCCGGCCCGATAACGGGGCCCCTCGGCAAATCACCCTCCGCCTGCTGCTGCCGGGGGCGGATGAGCTCACCGTCGAGCGGCGGCGATTCGGCGGCAGGCTTCGCCAATTCCTCGTTTCCTACGCCGCGAATGACGGAGACGGCGCGCGGCCGTCCGTTCAGGCGATAGCGGACGGAGGATGCGTAATCCGGTCCGGCCGGGCGATCCGGACGGAGGACGGCGGCTGGCGATATCTCGACCAGCTGGAAGGCGACCTCAAAACGCTGAAATGGACCGAGACGCTGCAGGCCCCGTGGCCGGAGGGGACGGATCCCGGCGGCGTCCGGGTCGCGCTTGTCGATTCGGGACTGGCCTACGACCTGCCGCCGTTCCGGGACCGGCTGGCCCGCAACGGCGGGGGCATGCCGTTCGGCTACGACTATTGGGACATGGATCCCTGGCCCTATGACGGAGACATGTCGCGCGGCCCCTTCCTTCCGATCCGCCACGGCACGGCGGTCGCATCGGTGCTGGTGCGGGAGGCGCCCGAAGCCGCGCTCATCCCGTTCCGCTATCCGCGCCCGGACATGGACCGGATGGGCGAGCTGGTCCGGCGCGCGGCCGGGGCGGGCGCCCGCATCCTCGCCATGCCGCTCGGCAGCCGTAATCCCGAAGACTGGCGCGCGTTCGAAAGCGCGCTTCGCGGGCTCGACATGCTGGCCGTCGTCTCGGCCGGAAACAACGGCCGCGATATCGACCGCGACCCCGTTTTTCCGGCTGCGCTCGCGCTGGACAACATCGTCGTCGTGACCTCGGCCGACGGCTTCGGGCGCCTCGCCCCGGGGGCGAACTGGGGCGCGGAGAGCGTGGATGTCATGCTGCCGGCAGAGAATGTCGGGATCGTCGATTTTCGCGGCGCTTCCGGGACCGCCTCCGGATCCAGCTATGCGGTGCCGCGCCTCGCCGCCCTTGCCGCCCGGCTGCTGGCGCGGGAGCCGGGGCTGAGCGCGGCCCGGCTTAAGGCCCGCATCCTGGCCCGCGCAACGCCGTCCCCCTATGAGCGCCAAGGCGTCGCGGCCGCCGGCTGGATTCCCGACCCGCTTTCGGACTGATCCCCGTTATACCAGGGGCACTGGATTGAAGCTGACGGGCAAATGCCGCCCGGCGTCTCCGCCTCTCCTCATCCTGAGTAGCCGACCGAAGGGGAGGCGTATCGGAGGATCGTCCCGCCGGTGGAACCGCGTCCCCTTCGGCAAGCTCAGGACAGGCCCCTTCGACAGGCTCAGGACAGGTTCCTCGATACGCGGCTGACGCCGCTACTCGGGATGAAGACAAAAGACCGGGTCTACGGTAGGGAGGCGCCGCGCTATCGGTTCCGACCAACGACCGCTGGTATTACCGGCGCCTCGGCGCGGGCGGGGCCGTGTCGATAAAGCGCCGGGCGGCCTCGGCCTGGCGCGGATCGGCCTTCCTGAGCGCCCGGTAAGCTTCCTCCGCCAGTTCCGGCGCCTTGCCCCAGACGCCGGCCTGTATGGCGAACCGCAGGGCCTGCGGGTCCTCGGGCGCCATGCCCATCAACCAGCGCGCATGGCCGGTCATCTCCTCGAAGCGCCCGCCGAGCTGCAGCGACACCAGCAGCGACATCCGCGCATTGATCGAGTTGGGGACCTGCCTGGCCGCCTGGCTGTGCAGGGCTATCGCGCCATTGAAATCGCCGGCCCGCGCCAGAAGGCGCCCGGCTTCAAGCAATTGGCCATGGTTCCGCCCCGCAGCGCAATTTTCGACCAGCCGGCTGCGGTCGGCCTCGGCCGCCGCACGGCCTCGGAATGTATCCATCCGGGCCGCGCAATCCGAGAAAGCCCTTCCGAGCCGGCGCGTGACCTCGGCGGCCTTCGGGTCTGCGCGCAAGGCCACGAGCGCGCGAACGCTCGCCAGCGGCAACGCCTCGGACCGTCCGTCGCCGCCGCCAACGGCAATCCCCGCCAATGCGCCGGCTTGGTCCACCAGCGCGCCGCCGCTGACACCGGGCTGCATGCGCGCGCGGACATGGAGCCGCCCGAGCGCCGCGCCTTCCGCCGGCCCCGCGATCAGCCCGCCGGGCTCGAAGACGCGTACCTCCTTCCGGGCTATATCGACGCCGACGGCGTAGAAGTCGCCATCGTCCGGGACTTCGCCTTCGAGGTCGGGGATGAACCCGTTTGCGGGAAGGTCCCGGACTTCCAGGAGCGCGAGATCGCCGGCATAGGCGGAGGGAACCACCCTCGCCTCCCTCGGCCCGGCCGGCGTATGGACAACCGCGTCCGGCCGGTCCGCCACGACATGGCGGTTGGTGACGAGCAGCGCGGGCCCGATCCGCGTAGCGCTTGCGGCCGGGTCGAAGCCTGAGACCGGGAAGACCGCCTGCCGGACGCGGCAGACCGGCGCCGGATGGGGGCAGTCCCGGCGCGCCTCCGGCGCGGCGGGCGCATCGGCCTCCTGCGGCGCGGCCTCGAAGGACATCGGGACGACGATCTCCCGCCCGCCGCGCAGCAAGCCAATGGCGACTGGCGCGCCGGGGTGGCGAATGACGGCCAGGGCGGCAATGGCATCGCGGGGCGTGCGCACCCGCCGCGGGCCGATGCTCAGGATCGCGTCGCCGGGCCGGATGCCCGCACTGGCCGCCGGGCCGTTTTCGTCGACCGCACGGACTGCGGGGGCGGCGATCCCGGCCCGCCGGTCGCGCGCGGCGGCCGCCAGCCGCCAGCCGGGCGCGGGATATTCAACCCTGCCACCGGCAATCAGCGCCTCGACAACGCGCATGAGCAGCTCGGTCGAAACGGCGAAATTGACGCCGATATTCGTGTCGCCGTCGGAGGCGAAGATCGCCGACATCATGCCCACGAGGCGGCCCTGCCGGTCCACAAGCGCGCCGCCGGAACTGCCCGGATTGGCGGCCGCATCCGTCTGGACGAAGTCTTCCACGGGGTTGAAACCCGCGTCGGTCACATTCAGCGCGGACACCACGCCGCATGTCACGGACAGGCCGAGGCCGAACGTGTTGCCGATGGCGCAGACCGGCTGCGCCAATTGCGGCGCCGGCGCGATCCCGATGGGTGGAAGGCGGGCATCGACGCGCAACAGGGCGATGTCGCTCGCGGCATCGCGGGCAAGCAATCGCGCCGGCAATATGCGCCCGTCGGAAAGGCGAATGTCGATCCGCCTTGCGGGCTCAATGACATGCCAGGCCGTCGCAACCAGTCCGGGCCGCAGCACCACGCCGCTGCCTTCCGGGGCCGCGCCCGCAGGCTTTCCCGCGCCGCCCTGCGGCCGCCCCGGCCAGACGGGCAGCACCGATACGACCGACTCCAGCGTCTTGGCCGGCAGCGCATCGACCGGACCCGGCCGGGCGCAGACAAGCGCCGCCAGCAGCACCGGAGCCAGGAGGAGTCTCATACGCCGCAACCCGCGCCGCAGGATGTCACGGGATGTCATGTTCCGCATGCCGGTGGCGCATGGCCTCTGTTCATTTCCGTCATTCCTCCCAGCCTTCCGCCTGCCCGGAAGCGAAAGGGCGGCCCCGGAGGAAGCCGCCCTTGTCCTGCTCCCAGCTTACCACAATTTTACCTGTGTCAAGGCTTTCTGCTCTCCTCAATTGCCGGGCGGCGAGTGATAATCTATACTGGAAACAGGCATCCGGGCGGCTCCTTCGCGCCGGCGCGCGGGGTTGTGAGCCGGCCGTTATCGAAGGGAAGACATCATGCGCAGGAGTCTCATCGCCATCGCCGCCCTGGCCGCAATGACATCGGCAGCGGCGGCCGACAGCGACATCAAGATCGGAGTGATTGTGGGCCTTACGGGCCCGATCGAATCGCTGACGCCGGACATGGCGGCCGCCGCCGAACTCGCCATCGCGGAAGTCAATGACAGCAAGGCCCTGCTGGGCAGCGCGGCCGTGACGCCGGTGCGCGGCGACAGCACCTGCATCGACGCCGCGGCGGCGAGTGCGGCGGCGGAGCGGCTGATTACCGCCGACCGGGTGAACGCCATTGTCGGCGGCGACTGTTCGGGCGTGACCACGGCCATGCTCCAGAATGTGGCAATGCCGAACGGCGTGGTGATGATCTCGCCGTCCGCCACCTCGCCGGCGCTTTCCACGCTGGAGGACAACGGCCTGTTCTTCCGCACCGCGCCCTCGGACGCCCGCCAGGGGCAGGTGGTCGCCGAGGTGCTGAAGGAGCGCGGCGTCGGCGCCGTGGCCATCACCTACACCAACAATGACTACGGCAAGGGCCTCGCCGACAGCATCGCCACCAATTTCAAGGCGGCAGGCGGCGCGGTGACCATCGAGGCCGCGCATGAAGACGGCAAGGGCGACTATGCGGCCGAAGTCGCCGCGCTCGCCGCCGCCGGCGGGGACGTGCTCGTGGTCGCCGGCTATCTCGACCAGGGCGGCAAGGGCATCATCCAGGGCGCGCTCGACACCGGCGCGTTCGAGACCTTCCTGCTCCCTGACGGCATGATCGGCGACAGCCTTGTCGAGGCCATCGGCGCGGATCTGAACGGCTCCTTCGGCACGGTTCCGGGCACGGACAGCACAGGCGCCGCGACCTTCGCCGAACTGGCCGCCGCCGCGGGCTTCAAGGCCGGGCCGTTCACCGGCGAGGCTTACGACGCCGCCGCGCTCATCCTGCTGGCCATGCAGGCCGCCGGCTCCGCCGACAGCGCAAAGCTCAAGGACCATGTGATGGCGGTCGCCAATGCGCCGGGCGAGGAGATCCATCCGGGCGAGCTCGGCAAGGCGCTCGAAATCATCGCCGGCGGCGGCGATGTGGACTATGTCGGCGCCTCGGCGGTCGAGCTGATCGGGCAGGGCGAAAGCGCCGGCAATTACCGCGAGATCGCCATCGAGGACGGCAAGATCGTCACCGTCCGGTATCGCTGAAGGCGGACGGGCGGCGCGGGCAGCGGATGATCCGCGTCGCCGGGGTTTCGAAGCGCTTCGGCGGCGTGGCGGCCGTGGACGGCGCCAGCCTGGAGATCGCCGGGGGCTCGATCACCGGGCTGATCGGCCCGAACGGCGCCGGCAAGACGACGCTCTTCAACCTGATCGCAGGCGCGCTCGCGCCGGATGCCGGGCGCATCTTCCTGGGCGGGGAGGACGTCACCGGCCTCAAGCCGCATGAATTGTTCCATCGCGGCCTGCTCCGGACCTTCCAGATCGCGCATGAGTTCCCCACGCTCACGCTCCGCGAGAACCTGATGACCGTGCCCGCGCGCCAGACCGGGGAGAGCCTGCTGGGAGCCTGGCTGAAACCCGCGAAGGTCCGCGAGGAGGAGCGGGCGAACCGGGAGAAGGCCGAGGAGGTGATCGACTTTCTCGGCCTCGACCGCGTCGCCGACGAGCCGGCCGGCACGCTCTCGGGCGGCCAGAAGAAGCTGCTGGAGCTCGGCCGGACGATGATGGCCGACGCCCGCATCGTGCTGCTGGACGAGGTGGGCGCCGGCGTCAACCGCACGCTGCTGCGCCGGATTACCGAGTCCATCCTGCGCCTCAATCTCGAGCGCGGCTACACGTTCTGCATGATCGAGCACGACATGGAGTTCATCTGCCGGATTTGCGACCCGGTGATCGTGATGGCGGAGGGCCGCGTGCTGACCGAGGGCCCCGCCGACCGGGTCATGGCCGACGAGGCCGTGATCGAGGCCTATCTCGGCCGGGGCAGAGGGACGGCGTCCCCGTGAGCTTCCTCGAAGGCGAGGCGATGACCGGCGGCTATGGCGGCGCCGACATCATCCGGGGCTGCGCCATCGCCGCGGAACGGGGCGAGATCGCCGTCATCGTCGGCCCGAACGGGGCGGGGAAATCGACGGCGATGAAGGCGCTGCTCGGCATGGCGCGGCTCCGCTCCGGCAGGGTGCGGCTCGGCGGCGAGGACATCACCGCCCTCTCGCCGCAGGACCGGGTGGCGCGCGGCATGGCCTTCGTGCCGCAGACCGACAATGTGTTCGCCACGCTGACGGTGCGGGAGAACCTGGAGATGGGCGCGTTCCTCAGGCGCGGCGGCATCGCCGAAACGATGGAGCGGGTCTTCGAGCTGTTCCCGGCGGTGCGGGAGAACCGGGACCGGCCGGCGGGCGCGCTCTCCGGCGGCCAGCGCCAGCAGGTGGCGATCGGCCGCGCGCTGATGACCGAACCCGCCGCCCTGCTGCTCGACGAGCCGACGGCCGGCGTCTCGCCCATCGTGATGGACGATCTGTTCCAGCGCATGCTGGAGATCCGCAGCGCCGGCGTCGCCATATTGATGGCCGAGCAGAACGCCCGCCAGGCGCTCGCCGTCGCCGACCGGGGCTATGTGCTCGTCACCGGGGAAAACCGGTTCACCGACACCGGCGCCGCGCTGCTGGCCAATCCGGAAGTGCGCCGCTCCTTCCTCGGAGGCTGAGCGATGCTGCCCGACCTCGCGAATGCGGCGGTGCTGCTCGGCAATTACGTCATCGTGCCGGCGCTCGCCTACGCCGCGCAGCTTGCGCTCGGCGCGCTCGGCATCACGCTCGTCTTCGGCATATTGCGTTTCGCCAATCTGGCGCATGGCGACCTCATGGCCTTCGGCGCGATGGCGGCGATCCTGGCCACCTGGCAGCTCCAGGCCTGGGGCGCCGGCCTCGGGCCCCTGCCGACGGCGCTGCTGGCGCTGCCCTGCGCCGTGCTTGCCGCCATCGCCGCCGCCATCGCCGCCGACCGGCTGGTGTTCCGCTTCTACCGCCGCAAGCGCAGCCCCCCGGTCGTGCTCGTCATGGCCTCGCTCGGCGTCATGTTCGTGCTGAACGGGGTCGTGCGCTTCATCATCGGCCCCGGCGACCGGCAATTCGCTGACGGCGAGCGCTTCATCGTCAAGGCGCGCGAATTCAAGCGGGCGACCGGCCTCGCCGAGGGCCTCTCGATCAAGACGACTCAAGGCCTGACCGTCGTCATTGCTGTCATCGCGGTCTTCCTGCTCTTCCGCTTCCTGCAGCGCACCCGGACCGGGAAATCCATGCGCGCCTATTCCGACAATGAGGACCTGGCGCTGCTGTCCGGCGTCAACCCGGAGCGCGTCGCGCTCATCGCCTGGGCGCTCGCCGCCGCGCTCGCCGCCATTGCCGGCGCGCTTTACGGGCTGGACAAGAGCTTCAAGCCCTTCACCTATTTCCAGCTCCTGCTGCCCATGTTCGCGGCCGCCATACTGGGCGGCATCGGCCAGCCGGTCGGCGCCGTCGTGGGCGCGGTCATCGTCGCCTTCTCGGAGGTCACCGTCACCTACGCCTGGAAGAAGTTCCTCTACTACCTGCTGCCCGAGGCCTGGCGGCCGGACGGGCTCGCGCAGCTTCTCTCGACCGACTACAAATTCGCCGTCTCCTTCCTCATCCTGGTCCTCGTGCTGCTCATCCGCCCGTCCGGCATTTTCCGGGGGCGCGTGCTGTGACGCCGGCGCTCAGAAGCGGCGCGGCGGCCGCCGCCGTCGGAGCGGCGCTCATGGCGGTCGGCTTCGGCCAGTCCTGGTCGCTGGCGCTCGCGGTGCTGAATCTCTGCCTCATCTCCGCGCTCATGTCGCTCGCGGTCAATATCCAGTGGGGCTATGCGGGCCTGTTCAATATCGGCGTCATGGGCTTCGCGGCGCTGGGCGGGCTGGCGGGCGTGCTCGTCTCGCAGCCGCCCGTGCCGGCCGCCTGGGCGGCGGGCGGCGCGGGCCTGTTCGCCGCGCTCGCCATCCTGATGGCGGCGGGCGGGCTGGCGCTCGCGCTCGCGCGCTATATGCCCCGCAACCGCTGGCGCACGGCGGCGCTCGCGGCGGTCGCGCTCGCCGGCCTGTTCGGCGCGCGGGCCTTTTTCGATCCGGCGACGGACGCCATCGAGGCGGTGGAGCCCGCGAGCGCCGGCTATCTCGGCGGCCTCGGCCTGCCGATCATCCTGTCCTGGGTCGCGGGCGGGCTGCTCGCCGCCGGGGCGGCCTTCGTCATCGGGCGGATCGCGCTCGGCCTGCGCTCGGACTATTTCGCCATCGCCACGCTCGGCATTTCCGAGATCGTCATCGCCGTGCTCAAGAACGAGGACTGGCTGACGCGCGGGGTGAAGAATGTGACGGGCCTGGACCGTCCCGTGCCCTATGAGGTGGACCTGCAGCGGGAGCCGTGGTTCGTCGATCTCGTGGCCGTGCTGCACAGCCGCAGCCTGGAGGCGCTGACAGGCGCCGCGCATGAGGGCGCGCTCAGGGCGTTCGCGGTCCAGTCCTCGAGCCTCTTCGTGAAGCTCTGCTATGCGGGCCTGTTCCTCGCCGTGCTGGCGGTCGTATTCCGGCTCTCGGAGCGCGCGCTGCATTCCCCCTGGGGCCGGATGATGCGGGCCATACGCGACAATGAAGCCGCCGCGGGCGCGGTGGGCAAGGATGTGACCCGCCGCCACCGGCAGGTCTTCATCCTGGGCTCGGCCGTCATCGGCGTCGCGGGCGCCATGCTGACCACGCTCGACGGCCAGTTCACGCCGGCGGGCTACCAGCCGCTCCGCTTCACCTTCCTCATCTGGGTCATGGTGGTGGTCGGCGGCTCCGGCAACAATCTGGGCGCGGTGCTGGGCGGCTTCCTCATCTGGTTCGTCTGGATCGAGGCGGAGCCGGCGGGCCTCTGGCTGATGCAGGCGCTGACCTCGGGCCTGCCCGCCGACAGCGCGCTGCGCGCCCACCTGCTCGAAAGCGCCGCGCATATGCGCCCGCTGGTCATGGGCCTCATCCTGCTGCTCGTCATGCGCTTCCGCCCCGACGGCCTCATCCCCGCCGGCAGGTAGCGAGACCGTCCCGGGCGGCGGCGCATCCTTCGATACGCGCCTGCTGACGCAGCCGCTACTCAGGATGAGGAGGGAGCGGGGCGGGCAGCCCCGTGAAGATGTCATGATATGTCATGTTTTGTCATGCGCCCGGCTTCCGGCGCGGTCAGCCTTCGATGAGCTTGCGGTAGCGAGCCAGCCACTGGGCGGCGAGCTCCGCTTCCCCGGCGCCGGTATCGTAGGCGGGCGAGACCACCATCTCCGCCGCGGCGACGGCGATATCGAATATGCCGCGCATCCGGGGCTTCAGGTCCGGCCATTCGGCGAAATGCGGCAGCAGGGTCTCGAATTCCGGCGCGCCGCGTTCATGGTAGCGGCCCCGGCCGCGCACCCGGACCGCCTTGCGCCGGAACACATCGACGAAGGCGAGCTCGCAGGCCGGGTTGGCGGCGAGATTGCGCCTCGTGCCGGGGGAGCGCAGGTCCGAAAAGGCGAGCCGCGACGGGTCGAGCACCACGACGGTCGCCTTGGGCGAGACGGCCGGTTCGCCCTCCGGCGTCACCGTCGCCGCCAGCGCCAGCGTATTTTCGCGGATGAGAGCCGTCATTTCGGGCGTCAGCATGGGCAGGCGGTCTCCCTTGGGCGCAGAGCGGCGGCGCGGGGCGCTTGGACCCCGGCCGGAATTCGATATAGGCTCGCCGCGCCAGCATGGGAAGGAGAGGCGGTATGACCGGGTTCCAGCGCATCGAGGTAAAGCCCGTAGCGGGCGCACTCGGCGCCGAAGTAAGCGGGGTCGATCTGGCGGATGTCGATGAGGAGACCTTCGGCGAGATCCGCCGGGCGCTCAACGAGAACCTGGTGATCTTCTTCCGCGGCCAGGACATCACGCCCGAGCAGCAGCTCGCCTTCGCGCGCCGCTGGGGGGATATCCACCTCCATCCCTTCATGAAGGGCATGGACGACTATCCCGAACTTCTTGAGATCAAGAAGACGCCGGCGGACTCGAGGAATTTCGGCGGCGCCTGGCATTCCGACCAGATGTTCTCGCCACAGCCCGCCATGGGCACCATTCTCTATGCCAAACAGGTGCCGTCCAAGGGCGGCGATACGCTGTTCACCAACCAGTATCTCGCCTATGAGACGCTCTCGGACGGCCTGAAGGAGACGCTCGCCGGGTTGCGCGCCATCTCGGTCGGCGACCGCTTCAAGAGCGCGGGCGGCAAGACCCGCAAGGAAATGTATGCCGGGCGCACCTCGATGCAGGTCAAGGACCCCGGCAATGTGCAGACCACTTCTTCGCATCCGGTTGTGCGCACCCATCCGGAGACCGGACGTAAGGCGCTCTATGTGGGCGGCCACTGCCAGTATTTCGACGGGCTGACGGACGCCGAGAGCGGGCCGCTGCTCGACTGGCTGCGCCAGCATTCGATCAAGCCGGAATTCCAGTGCCGCTTCCGCTGGGAGGAGGGGTCGATCGCTTTCTGGGACAACCGCTGCACCCAGCATTACGCGCTCGACGACTATCCGGGCGAAACCCGCATCATGCACCGCGTCACCATTTGCGGCGACACGCCTGTCTGACGAACGGACTTCCGGAGCATGCCATGATCGAACTTCTCGACCTCCGCCGAGACCTGGACGACCTTGTGAAGCTTGAAGGGCGCGGCGCCCACACCACGGAGGCGGAGGCGCAGGGCTCCTTCAGGAAGCTCGCCGCCTTCCGCGACGGCGGCCTCTTCGCCGCGCATTTCAGCGGCTCCAGCGGCTGGGAGCGGCATCTTAAGGGCGACGAGATCGTGCAGATTCTCGAAGGCTCCACCCGCTTCGACATCATCGTCGATGACGAGCTCCAGTCGCACGAGCTCGCCGCCGGCGCGCTTCTGGTGGTGCCGCAGGGCTGCTGGCACCGCTTCACCTCGGAAGACGGGGTCAAGGTGATGACCGCCACCCCGCAGCCGACCCAGCACCTGCATGTGGACGATCCGAGGACGGCACCGGAAACCGGTTGACCGCATAGCCGGCAGCAGCAACAGGCCGGGGCGAGGGACGTGAGCGGTCTGAGCCGCCGGAGGATATTCGCGCGCTGCGGCTGCGCGAGCGCGCGAGCCAGGCGGTGTTCGCGCGCTACCTCAATGTGACGACGGGTCTGGTGAGCCAGTGGGAGCGCGGCGAGAAGCGCCCCCGGGGGCGCTCGCTCAAATTGCTGACGCTGGTGGCCAAGAACGGCCTCGGGCGGTGGCCTGACCGCAGGCGGGCTTCCTTTCCTCCTCATCCTGAGCTTGTCGAAGGTCCCGCAATGCTCGCGCCGAGCCCATACCCTCCGCATCATGTGGACATGGTAAGGAATATTTCTTACAGTGTCGCATGGCACGGAGGGAGCGCCTGTTATGCCTGTCATCCATGAAGTCGCCACCATGACTGCGAAGGGCCAGATCACTGTGCCCAAATCGGTCCGTCAGGCGCTGGGGGTCGATGTCGGCGCCAAGGTGGCGTTCGAACTCCATGAGGACGGACATATCGTCGTCAGCCGCGCCGACGCCGCGCATGAAGACCCGGCGATCGGTGCGTTCCTGGATCTGCTCGCCGGCGATATCGGGGCCGGCCGGCATGTTCGGGCGCTTCCGGACGATCTGGCGCAGGCCATGCTGGAACATGTACAGCGTGAAGCGCAAGCGGACGAGGACATCGACGGCGACGTTGCCCTCTGATGCAGCGGCATGGATGGACCCTGCTGTTCCACGATTGCCTCATCGACCAGATGCGCAGGCTGCACCGCGCCGTTCAACGCGCACAGGGAAGCGATCCGGCCGGCTTCTCGTCGAATGCGAATGTCAAGCTGTTCCATGTGTTGAGCCGGCTGATGCTGGAAGTCATCCCGCAGGACCCGGCCCGGGACGATTGCCGCCAGGGCATCACGCTCGGCCCCCGCTACCGCCATTGGCGGCGCGCCAGGATTGGCAGGCGGTTCAGATTGTTCTTTCGCTATCACGCCAGGGCGAAAGTGATCGTCTATGCATGGGTCAATGACCAGTCCACGCTGCGCTCGTCGGGAAGCCGCACCGATCCGTATGCGGTCTTCGCCAGGATGCTCACGCGAGGGCATCCGCCCGACGACTGGGCTTCATTGATGAAGGCTTCAAGGCAGGACTGGCAGGCAAGGGAGTAATACCAGCGGTCATTGATCGGAACCGATGGCGCGGCGCCTCCCTGCCGTAGCCCCGGTCCTTTGTCCTCATCCCGAGTAGCGGCGCCAGCCGCGTATCGAGGGGGCCGGACGGCGAGGGACGTCCCCTTCGACAGGCTCAGGACAGGCTTTCGATACGCGCCCGCAGGCGGGCGCTACTCAGGATGAGGTTCGATACGCCTCCCCTTCGGTCGGCTACTCAGCATGAAGTTCGATACCCGGCTGGCGCGGCTGCTCGGGATGCGGGCATGACGGGGCGGCTATTGCCTGAAAGCAGGCGCATCCCCTTCCTCATCCTGAGTAGCGACTGCGCCAGCAGGCGCGTATCGAAGGGGGGCATCGCCGCCCGCTCACCCCCGCTGCGCGATGGCCCAGCCCGTCTCGGCCAATTGCCGCGCCTTGGCGCCGCGCTGGACGGCGTCGGGGGAGCTGGCATTGCCGTCGAGGCCGCGCTTGTAGACGCCTTGGCTGATGGCGGCGAGGCGGAAGAGCGAGAAGGCGAGGTAGAAAGGCCAGTCGGGGATGCCGCCGCGCCCGGTGCGCGCGCAATAGGCGGCGACATAGTCCTCCTCCGAGGGGATGCCCGTCGCGGCATGGTCCATGCCGCCGAGGAAGCCGCGCACATCGTCGCCGGCATGGTAGGGCAGGCAGTTATAGGCGAGGTCCGAAAGCGGGTTGCCGAGCGTGCCGAGCTCCCAGTCCACCACCGCCAGCACGCGCGGCTCCGCCGGGTGGAGGATCGTGTTCTCCAGCCGGTAGTCGCCGTGGACGATCGTCGTTTCGTCGTCGGCCGGCATGTTGGCGCCGAGCCAGGCTGCGAGATTGTCCATCTCCGGAATCTCGTCGGTCCTGCTCATCTCGTACTGGCCGCCCCAGCGCCGCACCTGCCGCGCCATGTAGCCGCCCTCGCGCCCGTAGCCCTCCAGCCCGACGGCGCGGAAATCGACATTGTGGAGCGCGGCGAGCGCGGCGTTCATGTCGTCATAGGCGGCGGCGCGCTCGGGCGGCGCCATGTCCGGCAGCATGAGGTTGCGCGCCACGCGCCCCTCGACATGCTCCATGATGTAGAAAGCCCGGCCGATCACCGCCTCGTCCTCGCAGAGCGCGAAGGCGCGCGCGACCGGCACGTCCGTCTCCGCCAGCGCGGAGATGACCCGGTATTCGCGGTCCACCGCATGGGCCGAGGGCAGCAGCTTGCCGGGCGGCTTCTTGCGCATGACATAGCGCCGGCCGCCGCCGTCCTCCAGCAGGAAGGTCGGGTTCGACATGCCGCCCCGGAACTGCGAGACCGAGAGCGGCGGCCGGAACCCCTCGACCTCCCGCGCCATGAAGCCGGCGAGCCGGTCTTCCGGAAAGCGGTGCTGGTCGAGCACCGGCGCGGCTTCGGCGGTGGAGGTGACCGCGGGCTCGGCGGCGGGTTCGGCGGATGCTTGGGCGGACATGGGACGGCTCGGCTCCTTCGCGCCGCGCCAGATTAGCCCGCCTGCCCCGCCTGTGTCATGCGGCCGGCCGGGGACGGGACGGTTTCGCCGCCCGGCGCGAGCGGCTATCGTTGGCGGCGGCCCCCGTCCCGTCACCGAGGCGCGCGAGACATGTCCGATCTCATGTGGGAACCGTCCGCCCGGCGCAAGGCGGCGAGCAACATGGCGGCCTTCATGGCGCGCGCCAATGCCGCGAAGGGCGCGGGTGCTGCCGATTACGCCGCGCTGCACCGCTGGTCGGTCGAGCAGCCGGACGCCTTCTGGGACCTCGTCTGGGAGGATGCCGGCATTATCGGCGAGAAGGGCGCCGCGCCCTTCATCGAAGACGGCGACCGGATGCCGGGGGCGCGCTTCTTCCCCCGCGCGCGGTTGAACTACGCCGAGAACCTGCTGCGGCTTCGCGGCGAGGCGCCGGCGATCATCTTCCGGCGCGAGGACGGGCTCCGGCGCAGCTGGTCGCGGGACCGGCTCCGCGATGAGGCGTCCCGGCTGGCGCAGGCGCTGGCGGCGGCGGGGATCGGCGAGGGCGACCGGGTGGCGGCCCTGCTGCCGAACATGCCGGAGGCGGTGGCCGTCATGGCGGCGGCGGCGGCGCTCGGCGCGGTCTTCTCCTCCTGCTCGCCGGATTTCGGCGCGGCCGGCGTGCTGGACCGCTTTGGCCAGATCGAGCCGCGCATCCTGTTCGCCGTGGACGGCTACAAATATGCCGGGCGCGACCACGACATAAGCGCGAAGCTGGCCGAGGTCGCCGCCGGCCTGCCCACGGTCGAGCGGGTCGTGGTCATTCCCTATCTGGAGGAGGCGCCGGACCTTGCCGCCGTGCCGAAGGCGGCGTCGCTGGAGGCGTTCGCGGGCGGTTTCGAGGCGGGGCCGATGGACTGGCGCCGCGGGGCCTTCGCGCGCCCGCTCTTCATCCTCTATTCCTCCGGCACGACGGGGAAGCCGAAATGCATCGTCCACGGCCAGGGCGGCGCGCTGCTGATGAACCTGAAGGAGCACCGCCTGCACGCTGATATCCGCGAGGGCGACCGGGTGTTCTATTTCACCACGCTCGGCTGGATGATGTGGAACTGGCTGCTCGGCGGTCTCGCCTTCGGGGCAGCGCTGATGCTGTATGACGGCTCGCCCTTCCACCCCGGCCCGGACGCGCTCTGGGACTTCGCCGAGGAGGAAGGCATCACCCATCTCGGCCTTTCGGCCAAATATGTCGATGCGGTCCGCAAGGCGGGGTTGGAGCCGAAGGCCGTGCGGCGGCTCGAAGCGCTGCGCAGCGTGCTCACCACGGGCTCGCCGCTGGCGCCCGAGAGCTTCGACTGGCTCTACGGCAAGGCGAAGGCGGACATGGCCGTCGCCTCCATGTCAGGCGGGACGGACCTGCTCGGCTGCTTCGTCGGCGCCAATCCGCTAGGCGGCGTCCGCCGCGGCGAAATCCAGGCGCCGCAGCTCGGCATGGATGTGCGCGTGTTCGACAGCGAGGGCCGGGATGTGCTGGACGAGAAAGGCGAGCTTGTCTGCGCGCGGCCCTTCCCCTCCATGCCGGTCATGTTCTGGAACGACCCGGACGGCGCGCGCTACCGCGAAGCCTATTTCGCGCGCTGGGACAATGTCTGGCGCCAGGGCGACTTCGCCTCGATCTCCTCCGCAACGGGCGGCATGGTGATCTACGGGCGCTCGGACGCCACGCTCAATCCGGGCGGGGTGCGCATCGGCACGGCGGAGATCTACCGCGAGGCCGAGTCCCTGGACGAGGTGGAGGAGGCGCTGGCGATCGGCCAGGAATGGGAGGGCGACACGCGCATCGTGCTGTTCGTGCGCCTCGCGACCGGGGCCGTGCTCGACGATGCGCTCCGGGACCGCATCCGCCGGCGCATCCGCGAGCATGCCTCGCCGCGCCATGCGCCGGCGGTGATTGCGGCGGTGGCCGATATTCCGCGCACGCGGTCCGGCAAGATCGTCGAGCTCGCCGTGCGCGACACGGTGCATGGGCGGCCCATCGCCAATGTCGAGGCGCTGGAGAACCCCGACGCGCTGGACCATTTCCGGGACCGGCCCGAACTGCGCGCTTGACGGAGAGGTGGCCGGATGAAGGACTTGCCCCTTTTTGTCGCCCCCGCGAAGGCGGGGGCCCATCTCCGAATCCCGAAGCTGCCGCGGCCGGTGAAGAACAGGACGAACCGTTGGAGGCTTCCGGGAGAACCGGAGATGGGCCCCGGCTTCCCCGCTCGGGGGCCGGGGCGACGGTAGAGCGCCATCTCCTATGAGCCGTAACCCGGCACCGCTGGTATGAGCCCACTCTCCACCGGCTGCAGCGGCATCAAGAGCCAGAGATGGGCCCCCGCCTTCGCGGGGGCGACGCGAAAGGCGGCGCTTTTATCGATGCAGGTCGAAAGACAGGTCCCGCCAGTCCGGATTGTTGCGTTCGATCAACGAGATTTTCCACGCGCGCCGCCATTTCTTCAGCCGCTTTTCCCGCTCGATGGCGTACCGGATGTCGTCGAATGGCTCCGCATGGACAAGCCGCGTCGCGCCGTGCCTCCGGGCGAAGGCGGACCCTTCGCCGGCCTTGTGCTGGCGAACCCTTTGCGCCAGGTCCGCGGTGACGCCCGTATAGAGCGTGCCGTTACGCCTGTTGGCGAGGATGTAAACCCAGCCGGCCATCACCGCGCCTTGTGCCATTGTTCGCTTCCGGGATACTGCCCCCGGTCCGCCGGCTGGAAAGGTCAGAGGAAGGGCCCCGCCGACGACAGGGGCGCAGACCCAAGACAAACATGACATATCGTGACAAGGTGCGGGAGTGGGGGAGCAACGGAGCATGGAGCACTGGTATCCGAAACGCCGCTTCGGCGACCTCTATGACGAGGCGGCGGCGCGCTGGCCGGACCGCGAGGCGCTGGTCTATTGCGACCGCCGCTACACCTTCCGGGAAGCAGCGGCGAAAGTGGACGAAGCGGCACGCGCGCTGATCGGGCTCGGCGTCGGCCCCGGCGAGCATGTCGCGCTCTGGCTCACCAATTGCGACGAATGGGTGTTCGTCCATTTCGCGCTGGCGAAGATCGGCGCGGTCACCGTGCCGGTGAACACCCGCTTCCGCACCCGCGACCTCGCCTATGTGCTGAAGCAGTCGGACAGCGTCATGCTGGTCGCGCACGACGTCTCGGGGCCGGTGGACTATCTCGCCATGCTGCGCGAACTCGACCGGGCGGACTTCCCGGAATTGCGCGAGATCGTGCTGGTGTCGGAGGGGCCGGCGCATGAGGGCTTCCGGGACTGGCGCGAGGCGCTGGAAGCGGGCCGCGCCGTGCCGGAGGCGGCGCTCGGGGCGCGCGCGGGCGAGGTTATGCCGGATGCGGTGGCGTTCATCATGTACACCTCCGGCACGACCGGCTTCCCCAAGGGCGCGATGCACAGCCACAAGCTCATCCGCAACAATGAGGAGCGCGGCTTCAAGATGGGCCTGACGGTCCGGGACACCATCCTGAACTACCTGCCGCTCTTCCACGCCTTCGGCTACTCGGAAGGCGCGCTGATGTCGCCGCTCTTCGGCGCGCGCCAGATTCTGACCGCCACCTTTGACCCGGAAGAGTGCCTGGACCTTGTCGAGGCCGAGGGCGTGACGGTGATGCACGGCTTCGAGGCGCATATGAAGGGGCTTTGCGAGGCGCAGGAGGCCCGTCCGCGCGACCTTTCCAGCCTGCGCACCGGCCTGTTCGCCGCCGGCATGAAGAGCGCCACGCCCGTCTGCCGGCGGGGCGCGGAGGTGCTGAAGCCATTCCGGGCGGTCTCCGGCTTCGGCATGACGGAGGTATGGCTCGGCGTCACGGTCGGCTCCGTCGATGATGGTCTGGAGCACCGCACCGAGACCTCCGGCTATCCCGCCCCGGGCTATGAGTCGCGCATCGTCGATCCCGAAACCGGCGTCCTTTGTCCACCCGGCGCGGAGGGCGAGCTGCAGGTGCGCGGCTTCAGCCTGATGCTCGGCTATTACAGGAAGCCCGCCGAGACCGCCGAAAGCTATGCGGAGGACGGCTGGTTCCGCACCGGCGACATGGCCGTCTGGCGCGAGGACGGCTATATGCGCTTCCTCGGGCGCTACAAGGACATGCTCAAGGTGGGCGGCGAGAATGTCGATCCGATGGAGGTCGAAGGGCTGCTGCTCGACCATCCGGAAATCCGCCAGACCGCCGTGGTCGGCGCGCCGGATGCGCGGCTGGCGGAAGTCGCCGCCGCCTATGTGGAGCGGGAGCCGGGCAGCCGCCTCGACGCCGGGGCCGTCATCGCCTGGTGCCGGGGCAAGGTTGCAAGCTTCAAGATTCCGGCGCATGTCTTCTTCATCGACGAATTCCCGATGACCGCATCGGGCAAGATCCGAAAGGTTGAGCTGCGCGATGACGCCCGCAGCCGCCTCGAGACCCGGGGGGACATGGCGGCATGCTGAAAACGCCGATCTGCGAGCTGTTCGGCATCGAACACCCGATCCTGCTCGCCGGCATGGGCGGGGCAAGCACGCCGGAGCTTGCCGCCGCCGTCTCCAATGCAGGCGGGCTCGGCGTCATGGGCGCGGCCTCGCTCGGCCCCGCGCAATTGCGGGAATGGATCGCCCGCTGCCGGGACCTGACCGAGAAGCCCTTTGGCGTCGATACGCTGCTGCCGGCCTCCGTGCGCCGGGGCGCGCAGAAGGGCTGGCCCGCCAACAGCCCGCGGCCGCAGGACCTTGTGCCGGAATACCGCGACCGCGCGCGCGCCTTCCTCGCGCAAGAGGGCATTCCCGAAGCGCCGGCGGAGGCGGTCTGGCCGCAGCAGGACGGGCCGCCGCCCTTTTCGAAGGAGTTCTTCGAGGCGCAGATGGAGGTCGTCATCGAGGAGGCGGTGCCCGTCTATGCCTCCGGGCTCGGCAGCCCGGCCGCCTGGCTGGACCGGCTGCGCGAGAAGGGCACGAAGGTGCTCGCCGTGATCGGCACGGTGCGTCACGCAAGGCAGCTTCTCCCTGTCGGGCTCGATGCGCTGGTGGCCCAGGGCCATGACGGCGGCGGCCACAACTCGCCCATCGGCACCATGGCGCTGATCCCGCAAGTGGTGGATGCGGTGGAAGGCCGGGTGCCGGTGCTGGGCGCGGGCGGCATTGTGGACGGGCGCGGCGTGGCGGCGGCGATGATGCTGGGCGCGGACGGCGCCTGGGTCGGCTCCGCCTTCCTCGCCTCGGCCGAGGCCGGCATCGAACCCGGCCAGAAGCAGGCCATCGTAGAGGCCACGGAGGAAGGCACGACGGTCTCCCGCGCCGTCACCGGCAAGCCCGCGCGCATCATCCGCTCCAGATGGACCGAGCTCTGGGCGAATGACCCGGAGCGCGAGCCGCTGCCCATGCCGTATCAGGGGCGGATCTCGCGCCCGGTCATGGTGGCGGCCAATCTCGCCGGCCGCGCGGATGTGAACCCCGGCTTCGCCGGCCAGGGCATCGGCATGATCCGCGCCGTGCGCCCGGCCGCGGAGATCATGGCGGATCTGGTCTCGGATGCCGGGGCCGTTCTCCGCGCCCGCAGCGCCGCCTTGCTGGAGGGCTGAGAGGCCATGGAATTCGGGCTCTTCCTCGAATTCGGGGTGCGCGACGGCGAGCCGCCGGGCGAGATTTTCCGCGAGGGCTTCGCGCTGGCGGACCTTGCCGAGCGCCTCGGCCTGCATTCGGTCTGGCTGGCCGAATTCCACTTCATGCCGGACCGTTCGGTGCTCTCCTCGCCCATTGCCGTGGCGGCGGCGCTGGCGGCGCGCACGAAGCGCGTGCGCATCGGCATGGCGGTCTATGTTCTGCCGCTCGCCCACCCGCTGCGCATCGCGGAGGAAGTGGCGACGGTGGACCAGATCAGCGGCGGGCGCTTCGATTTCGGCGTCGGGCGCAGCGGCTTCGTCGCGCAATATCGCGGCTACGACATCGACTACGGCGAGAGCGAGGCGCGCTTCGACGAGGCGCTGGATGTGCTGCGCGGCGCATTCGCCGGCGGGCGGTTCTCCTATGAGGGGCGCTATTACCGGGTGCGCGATTCGGTGCTGATGCCGCCGGTCCGCCAGAGGCCGCATCCGCCCATGTATATGGCCGCGACCTCGCCGGCCACCTTCGCCAAGGTGGGCCAGCTCGGCCTGCCGCTCTTCGTCGGGCTGCGCGGCGACGGGCTGGAGCCGCTCGCCGCCAATATCCGCGTCTATCGCGAGACCTGGGCGGCGGCGGGCCATCCGGGCCGGCCGACCGTGCATCTGCGCGTGCCGGTCTATGCGGGCGCGACGCCGGAAGCCGCGGTCGCCGAGGCGCGGCCGACGCTCGTTCACTATTTCGAGCGCCAGGCGCGGCTGGTGGCGAGCCAGGGGGCGAAGAAGGGCATCGGCGCCGGCGGCGCGGCGGCGACGGCGGCCCGGCTCTCCGCGCTCACCTGGGAGGACATCCAGGCGCATTACGTGGCCGTCGGCTCCTCCGCCCAGCTCGTCGAGACGCTCGGCCGCTGGCGCGAGACGCTCGACATAGACGGCATCATGGTCGAGACCAATGCCGGCAACGGCCTGACCGAGCGCCAGGCCGCCGCCAGCGTGCAGCGCATCGCCGAGGAGGTCATGCCCGCTCTCTGACGGCGGTCAACCGGTATTTCCTGCATTCCCGCATGCTGAAGAACTGGGGGATCGCGAGGCTCGCAAAGCACGAATATGGGGAATCGGTCGATGAGATGCGTCATGCCGACCAGCTCATCGAGCGCATCCTGTTCCTCGAAGGGCTGCCGAACCTCCAGGATATGGGCCGGCTGCGCATCGGCGAGACCGTGCAGGAAATCCTCGACGCCGACCTCGTTCTGGAGCAGGAAGCTATCCTCCTCCTCATCCTGAGCAGCGCCCGCGCCGGCAGGCCCCTCCTCGTCCTCATCCTGAGTAGCGGCTGCGTCAGCAGGCGCGTATCGAAGGACGGTCCTGAGCCTGTCGAAGGGGACGTCCCTCGCCGTCTGGCCCCCTCGATACGCGGCTGACGCCGCTACTCGGGATGAGGAAAGGGAGGCGCCTGCCGCCCCCTCGCCCTCATCCTGAGTAGCGCCCGCGCCGGCAGGCCCCTCCTCGCCCTCATCCTGAGTAGCGCCTGCGCCGGCAGGCCCCTCCCCCTCCTCATCCTGAGTAGCGGCGTCAGCCGCGTATCGAAGGAGCCTGTCCTGAGCCTGTCGAAGGGGACGCTCCCTATGCTCCCCATGCGAGCGTGGCCAGCAGCAGGGTCAGCGCGCCGAGCACGATGAGGGCGATGAGGAAGGCTTTCACGGGGTCGGCCGCCATTCCGGTCTCCGCCCTCAGAACTGGCGCACGAAGCTGAGCTCGCCGCGGTTGCGCTCATAGTCCAGCAGCTGGGCGTTGGTCTCGCGCTTCTCGTTGACCAGCGAGAGGCGCGGGCTGAAGCCGAAGACGGTGACGGCGCGGTTGTGCAGCGAGAGCGAGAGCGTCCGCGTCCTGTCCCTGCGCGGCTTGCGGTCTATGGTGTTGTGCGCGAAGCCCTCGCCTTCATAATCCGTCCAGTGCATGGCGGCGCGCGCGCCCAGGGTGAAGCCGAGCGGCAGGTCGAGCGTCGCGCCGAGGCTCGCCTCC
>JAJECF010000085.1 GCA_022822125.1 Alphaproteobacteria bacterium | reverse complement strand
GCCCGTCGGCACGGCCTCCAGCATGGTCGCCTTGTAGCGTTCGACCGAGCGCAGCATGGTTTCGGCCTCGAACCGCTCCAGCAGCACCAGCGTCGCGCCGCAGAGCAGGCCGCAATTCATCACCGCCATGCCATAGACATGCGAGAGCGGCAGGGCGCTCACGGTGACGTCCGCCGTCGTCCGGCCGTGCATCAGCGCCGTCCCCGCCGTCCCGACCGCGACGGCGCGGCCCGACATCATGGCGCCCTTGGGATGGCCGGTCGTGCCCGAGGTGTAGCCAATGGCCGCCAGATCGTCGAGGCCGCGCGAACGCGGCTCGAACGCCTCGGCGGCGCCGGCGATGAACTCCTCGAAGGCCACAGCGCCGGAAGGCGCCTCGTCCGCCGCCACGACGACCGTTTCCACGGCGGTCTCCGCCAGCGCGTCGAACAGCGCCCCGCCCTTGTCCGGCCCGACCAGCAGCAGCTTCGCGCCGCAATTGCCGGCGATATAACCGATCTCGCCGGCGGTCAGCATGGCGGTGACCGGGTTGAGCACGGCGCCGGCCTTGGCCGCGCCGTAATAGGCCGCCATCCAGTCGAAGGAATTCGGCGCGCAGAGCGTCACCCGGTCGCCGGGCTCGATGCCCGCGCGCGCCAGCGCATTGGCGAAGCGGCCCGCCCGCCGGTCCAGCGCCTCGAAGCTGTAGGGCACATCCTCAAAAATGACCGCCGGCCTGTCGCCGAACGCCGCTGCCGCCCTGCCCGCCATCTCGCCCAGCGTCACCAACATCGCCGTTCTCCCGCTCGGGGTCCTGCCCCCGCCCGACCGGGGACATGACCGGAAAGGCCGAGACTAATACCACCGTTTGCGAACCGAAACCGGCGAACCCGTCGCCATGACTTGACGCAAAGGCGCGGGCCGGGGCAGGGTCGGCAGGCTGCGAGAATCGCCCACTGCGACCCGAGGAGCGCCTTCGCCATGCATGTCGGCCTGAGTTGCTTTTTCCAGAACCCGGACAAGAAACTCACCGACCGGGAGGTCTGGCAGCAGGAGGTGGCGCTGGCGGACGCTGCCGAGCCGATGGGCTTCGACAGCATCTGGTCGGCGGAGCACCATTTCACCGACTGCACCATTTCACCGACTACACCATGTGCCCGAGCGTGACCCAGTTCCTGACCTACATGGCCGGGCGCACCTCGCGCGCCGGGCTCGGCACCATGGTGGTCGTGCTGCCCTGGCACGATCCGGTGCGGGTCGCGGAGGAGATTGCGCTGCTCGACCATTTGTCGAACGGGCGGGCGATCTTCGGCATGGGGCGCGGCCTCGGGCGGGTCGAGTTCAACGGCTTCCGCCTGGAAATGGGCGAGAGCCGCGAGCGCTTCGTCGAATATGCCGAGGCGGTGATGGGCGCGCTGGAGACCGGCACCATCCAGAGCGACGGCAAGCATCTCCGCCAGCCGCCGACGGACATCCGCCCCCGGCCCTTCAAGTCCTTCCGCGGGCGCACCTATGCGGCCTCCGTCTCGCCGCAGTCGGCGGAGATCATGGCCCGGCTCGGCATCGGCATCCTTATCATCGCCCAGAAGCCCTGGGAGAAGACGCTGGAGGAGCTGGAGAACTACCGCGAGCTCTACCGGCAGCACAATGGCGGCGAGGAAGCGCCGAAGCCTATCATCGCGAGCTTCGTCGCCGTGCATGAGGACCGGGAAAAGGCCCGCGAGATGTATGAGAACTACATCGTCGGCTACTGCCGCTCGGCGCTGAAGCACTACGAGTTCCACAATGAGGGCCTGGCCGACATTCCAGGCTACGAGTATTACGGCGCGCTCGCCCGCAACATCCACAAACACGGCATCGACACCTTCGTGCGCTTCCTCGCCGACCTCCAGGTCTGGGGCACGCCGGACGAGGTGGTCGACGGCGTGCTCGCCAATGTCGAGCGCGCGGGCTGCGGCGGCTTCCTGGCGGCGCTCTCCTATGGCGGCATGCCCTACGACGTCGCGCGCGAGAACCAGCGCCTGTTCGCCGAGAAGGTGCTGCCCCGCCTCAAGGCGCACGACACGGGAGTCGAGATCGGCGCCGCCCCGCCGCTCGCCGCGCCCTACGCGGCAAATCGTATGGCCGCCGCAGAATAGGACGGCGGCATAGTGCTCGCGGAGGATTTCGGGCTCGGCGAGGACCAGCGGTTGCTTCGCGACATGGTGCGCGCGTTTGCCCGCGAGAAGGTGGCGCCGCGCGCGGCGGAGATCGACCGCGAGGCCGCCTATCCGCACGACATGTTCGCGGCGCTGCGCGATCTCGGCCTCTTCGCCCTGCCCTTTCCTGAGCGCTATGGCGGCGCGGACAGCGTGCTCTCCGGCTGCCTCGCCATCGAGGAACTCGCCCGCGTCTGCTACAACACCGCCTATCTGCTGCTGGTGCAATGGACGCCCTTTGCGGCCGTGCTCGCGGGCGGCTCGCCGGAGCAGCATAGACGCTGGCTGCCGGGTCTCGCCAGCGGCGAGTTGAAGGCTGCGATCTCCGTCACCGAGCCGCAATCCGGCTCCGACGCCGCCGGCATCCGCACGCGCGCGACCCGCACCGAGGGCGGCTACCGCATCGATGGGGCCAAGGCCTGGTGTACCAACAGCCCGGAAGCAGATTTCATCGTCGTCGCCGCCAAGACCGATCCGGGCGCGCGCCATCGCGGCATCTCGGTATTCGCGGTCGAGAAGGGCACGCCGGGCCTCACCGTCGGTCGGCCGGAGCGCAAGCTCGGCTCGCGCGGTATCCCCTCCTGCCCGCTCTTCTTCGACGACGCCTTCGTGCCGGAGGAGAACCGCATCGGACCCGAGGGCGAGGGGTGGCTGACGGTGATGGAGGCGTTCAACCGCTCGCGCCCGATGATCGGCGCGCGCGGCACCGGCCTCGCCCAGGGCGCGCTCGACCTTGCGGCGGATTTCGTGCTCGGCCGCGAGGCCTTCGGGCAGCCGGTCGCAGACTTCCAGGGCGTGCGCTGGATGCTGGCCGACATGACCATGCGCACCGAGGCCGCCCGGCAGATGGTGTACAAGGCCGCCGCGCTCTCGGATGCGGGCGTCTCGGGCCGCGCGCTCGCGCCCTGGGCGGCGATGGCGAAATGCATGGCCACCGACGCCGCCATGTCGGTCGCGACCGACGCGGTGCAGCTCTGGGGCTCGGCCGGCATTTCGGCCGACAACCCCGTGGAGCGTTTCTTCCGCGACGCCAAGGTGCTCCAGATCGTCGAGGGCACCAACCAGATCCAGCGCAACATCGTCGGCCGCCACGTTGTCGAGATGCACGCAACCGGTTGACAGCGGGGCGGGCGCTTCGGGCGTCCGCGCCGGCACGAATCACATACGCGGCGGCACATGCGAGAGCGCCGCGCTCGCCCAGTCCGGAAGGCGCTCGGCGGTCCACCGCAGGTCGGCCGTGAAGACCGCGACCTCGCGGTGGGGCATGTCGGAGTCGGTATTGTCGTAGAGCAATACCTCGTCGGCCCGCGAAATTGCGGCCGGCAGGTTGGCTTGGGAACGTGCGAACCGCCGCCGGACGTCCGATTCCGGAACATCGTAGCCGCCCAGCATGACACGGTTGCGGATACGGATGAGCGCCTGGCCGGGGGAATCCAGCGATACGTAATGCAGGACAATCCGGTAGCCCGCTCTGCGCGCTGTCTCCATCAGTCGGAGAACGCCCGAACCGGCGAGGGTGGTTTCCACCGCCAGTGTCCTGCCTGCTGCCAATGCGGCGCGGCGGCGGCGCAATGCTTCGCGGGCTGCCTGTCCGGGATTGGCGGCAGACATGTCGCGCGCGATAGCATCGGGGTCGATCACTTCGACCTTGTGGAACCATGTGGTGCGGGTCAGGGTGGACTTGCCGCATCCGTTAGGACCGGCGACCACGTAGAGCGTCGGCATGGCGAACCGCAACGGCTGTCGGGGTCAGGAGGCCTCCCGGGCGGGCGGGCCCATGACCTGGTCTCCGTCTCTGCTCCGTGCAATATATGAGCCGTCCGGCCGAAAGCCGAAGATGGTGCCCCCGGCCTCGACCTGGGCCGCGAGATCCGCTTTGATCTGGTCGCGCCAATCCTTCGGACGACCGGGCACGTCCGGCGGTGCGGCAGCCGTTTCCTTGTGCTTCGCCATGCCGCCGACTCTACGCCCGACGCCCGGGAGGTTCAACGTCCCGGCGCAACGTCGTCGGCCGCCACGGCGTAGAGACGCACCATCCCGGTTGACAGCCGGGCGGGCAGCGGGCTGGAGTCCCGGCGGCGGACAAGACCGCCGGCGGGGAGGGCCATGCTGTTCCACCACGCATCGAAGCACCGGCCGTTCCATCTCGGGACCTATCCGATGGAGGCGCTGCCGCGCGACGAGTCCGTCCTCGCGGCGGAGGCGGCGCGGCCCCCGGCCGGGCCCTCGGCAGCAGCCGGAGCAGGCGGTGCGCTCGGGGGCCCCGTCCTCCACTACCGCGATCTGTTCGCCCGCTTCGCGGAAGGCGACCCGGCGGCCGAAACGGCGCCCGTGCCGGCCCGGCTCGACCGGCGCGCGGAGGACATCAAGGGCTGTTGCTATTTCATGGATGCGGACCAGGTGGGCATCTGCCGGATTCCGGAACATGCCTGGCTGGAAGGCGCGGAGGCGTTGGAAGGCCACAGCCATGCGGTCGTCATCCTGGTCGCGTTCCCCGCCCTGCCGGACCGGGACAATCTCGCCTGCGCCTGGGTGGAGGAGGCCGTCGCCGCGACGGCCGAGATGCGCGCGATGGAGCTCGCGGGCTGCACCGCCGGCCATATCCGGCAGATGGGCTTCGAGGCCCGTATCCACCATGCCGGCGGCGAGAGCCTCGACCGCGAGCGGCTCGCCGTGCTGGCGGGGCTCTGCCTGCGCGCGGAGGGGAAGCTGCTCAACCCCTATATCGAGGGCGGCTTCGCGCTCGCTGCGATCTCCACGAACTACGAACTGGAATGCGACCGCCCGCTCGGCCCCGGCGCGGCCCGCGCGCGCAACCGAGCTTATCGCAAGGGCATCGCCGGCGCCGTCTCCGGCCGCGAGCGCGCCCGCCGCGCGAAGCTCAAGTCCCATCAGAGCCGCTACCCGATGGAGCAGGTCCGCCGGGTGGACCGGCCCACCACTCTCATCATCGACGAGGAAGTGCCGCGCGTGCCGCAGCGGGCGGCCTTCTTCACCCGTGCGGCGAAGGGCGACCTTGGCGAGAAGTCCAGGCGCGAGCGCGCCCGTTTCGCCTTCAAGCATCCGTTATCCTTCTCCCAGCTCCAGCTCATCCGGGCCATGGTGCCCCACCAGGACGGCGAGACCGCCGATGCGAGGGACGAGGACCGTTACGGCGACCCGGCGGCGAATGCCCGCGCGGTCAAGGCGCTCTCCTACTTCCTCGGCTCGGATCTGACGGGCATTTGCGAGATCCCGCGCTACGCCTGGTTCTCGCACCGGGAGGACGGCGCGCCCATCGAGATGTATCACCGCTACGCCGTCGTCATGCTGATCGACCAGGGCTACGACACAATGGAGGGGGCGAGCGGCGACGACTGGATTTCCGGCGCCCAGTCCATGCGCGGCTATCTGCGCGGCGCGGAGATCGCCGGCCTCATGGGCGAGACGCTCCGGGGCCTCGGCTTCCCCTCCCGCGCGCAGACCAATGCGGACAGCGACGTGCTGCACATCCCGCTCCTGCTCTGGGCGGGGCTCGGCGAGCTCAGCCGCATCGGCGAGCTTGTGCTCAACCCCTTTGTCGGCCCGCGCTTCAAATCCGTAGTGCTCACCACCGATATGCCGCTGGAGGTGGACAAGCCGATCGATTTCGGCCTCCAGTATTTTTGCGACCATTGCCACAAATGCGACCGGGAATGCCCCTGCGACGCCATTCCGCATGGGCCCAAGGTGATGTTCAACGGCTACGAGATGTGGAAGCCGGATGTCGAGCGCTGCACCCGCTACCGGCTGACCAACATGCGCGGCTCGGCCTGCGGGCGCTGCATGAAGACCTGTCCGCTCAACAAGGTGGTGGACATGGATGGCGGCCTGCTGCCGCGTGCGGCAAGCTGGCTCGGCGTCAACGCGATGTTCCTGAAGCCGGCGCTCGTGCCGGTCGCGACATGGCTGGACGACAGGCTCGGCAACGGCCGGCGCAACCCGGCGAAGAAATGGTGGTTCGACCACGAGATCGTGGACGGGGTCACGGTCGCCGCCAAGGGCGCCAACGAGCGCGAGATCGACCCCGGCAAGCGCGTCGACGCGGCGCGCCAGAGGATCGCCTATTACCACGCCGACGCCATGCCGCCGCCCGACCGCAGCGAGCCCGCGCCCGTGGACCGCAAGGCGGCGCTGGCGGCCGCGGCGCTCCTCGAAACGCCGGCGGAGGCCCGCAAGCGCCTCGCGGCGGGCGGCGCGGCGCCGGCGCACTACGCTCCGCCGCCGGCCGCAGGCGGCGACGGCGAGAGCGGGGAGGGCAGCCGGCCTGCCGCGAACCCTTATGGGAAGGATGGGTAATGGTTGCGAGCAGGAACCGGGAAGCCTCTCCCGTCATCCCGAACGGCGCGTCGGGAAGCTGTGCTATGCTAGAAGCGGGTAAAGGCGGTCTCTTCGGGGGGCGCCTTTTCGATTTCGGGGTGAACGGAGGCCGGGAGACATGCCGGAAACGGACAAGGGATATGCGCCGGGCGCAGAGGGCTCATGACACGACATGACATTTCGTAACTGCCCAGGAGGGGTTGACGGGTGGATTGAGAAATGAGTCAAGCTTTGGATGCGTCGTTCTGCACCGTTTGACCCGTTGAGAGTGTCGGGGTCCGAGCCGTGGCAGCCTGAGCCTACCGGCCCTTCCCGCCGGATACCGCCACGGGCGACAGGCTCTTACACCACGGCTCGAGACACGATCGTTGCAGGAGGTCATCGAACGGCATAAGGTTATCTGCGAGCGGCTTTGCTTCCGGGAGGGCATTCAGAAATTGTTTCGGATGGATTCCCTGATTTACAGGGCGCAACCCGAGGCCATGGACGAGCCGCTGAAGGTGTCGGCGCCGCATGAACGCATATTCAGGACGGCATTGATGGTCTTGTTGCCGGCAATGGTTGGACTGGTTGCGGTAACGGCCTGATCCCGAGCCAAGATGGCACAACAAGCCGCGTCAGGTTCAAATTCCCTGAATAGGTTCCGTATCCCGAAATTCCACAGGAGGCCACGCCGCACTCCACTGATGATGCAGCTGGAGACCACCGACTGCGGAGCGGCCTGTCTCGGCATCGTGCTGGCGCACCATGGTTGCTGGATATCACTGGAGGAGTTGCGCGAGCAATGCGGCGTTGGCCGCGATGGCTCCAGCCTGAAGGACATTGCGCAGGCGGCACGCAGTTATGGCCTGGAAGCGACCGGCCACAGCTGTCGGGTCGACCAGCTGGAAGCGTTGCCGCTGCCGAGCGTGCTTTTCTGGGGATTCAATCACTTCGTTGTCCTTGAAGGCATGGCAGGGGGGCGCTTCTTTCTCAATGATCCCGCCGAAGGGCACCGCAATGTCGACCGGGAAGAGTTCGACCGCCACTTCACCGGCGTCAGCCTGCTGCTCGAACCCGGTGGCGAATTCAGGCAGCGGGGCACCAGACGCGGCGGCGTGGAAAGGCTCTGGCCCTGGCTGCGCGTTCACAAATCCCTGCTGGTGCGCACGACAGTCCTCGGATTGCTGCTTGCAATTGTGCTGCTGGCCCTGCCGCTCCTGCTGGCGCTGTTTGTGGACCGCGTTCTGGAATCCGGGCAGGCCGAACTAGGCTGGGCGTTGACAGCAGGCACGCTTCTGGCCGGCGCATTCGCCTATCTTCTGACCTGGCTGCAGATGCGTTCGCTGCGTGATCTCGTGATTCGCCTCTCGATCACACAGTCCGACAGATTTCTGGACACCATGCTGCGCCTTCCAATCGGGTTCTTCACCCACAGGTTGGCGGGCGACCTTACCTTGCGCTTGCGAACGATTGACCAGGTGGCTGACGCCGGCGCCGGACAGTTGGTGCGTCTGTCTGTCGACCTGATCATGAGCGTGGCGTTTCTGGCGGTCATGCTGGTCTGGCACTGGCCCCTGGCGTTGGTGGTCGCCGGCATGGGAGCGTCCTGCTTCGCCATGACACGATTGCTGACTCGTTTGCGCCGCGACCACAATCACCGCCTGCGCCGGGAACAGAGCATGCTGGCTGGTATCAGCGCTGCCGGTCTGTCGTCAGTCGAGAGTCTGCAAGCCACGGCCCGGGAGAACGACTTCTTTTCCGACTGGAGCGGCAGGCAGGCCCGTGAACTTGTCGCTCGCCAGCAATTCGTGGAACTGGGGCATGTGGCATCCTCGTTCCCGCACCTGTTTCAGCTGCTCAATGCAGCGGTGGTGTTCGGCCTTGGCGGCTGGCTGATGACGCTGGGGCATGTCACTCTCGGCCAATTGATGGGATTTTACATACTTGCCGACAACTTCATTCGTCCAATCGCTCGAGTCGGGCAATTCTCTGACTTGCTGGAGACCCTGGAGGCCGACCTGACACGAGTGGACGATGTGATCAATGCACCGAACGAAAGGCCGCCGGCATCCGGTGGCTCCGGCGAGCAGAGGATGTCCATGACCGGCGAGGGCCGGTTGCGATTGATCGGCAAGCTTGAAATGAAGGGGGTGACCTTCGGATATCAGAAAAGCCGTGACCCGCTGGTCAGGGATTTCAGCCTGACCATTGAGCCTGGCCAGCGCATTGCACTGGTCGGCACCAGCGGTTCGGGCAAGTCTACAGTCGCCCGGCTGGCGGCGGGCCTCTACGTGCCCTGGTCGGGAGAAATACTGTTCGACGGCCAATCGTCCGAGGATATCCCGCGTGCAGTGTTCAGCAGGTCAATTGCCATCGTCGACCAGAATCCGGTTCTGTTTGCGGCCACCATCAACGACAACCTGACCATGTGGGACCCCACCATTCCGGATCAATACGTGACGGCCGCCGCCAGGGATGCATCGATTCACGAGGACATCGTCAGTCGCCCCGAAGGGTACGAATCCATGGTGGAAGAGGGAGGACGGAATTTCAGCGGCGGTCAGCGACTGCGGCTGGAGATTGCCAGGGCGCTGGTCAACAATCCGTCGCTGTTGATCCTGGACGAAGCCACGAGTGCCCTCGACCCCGTGACCGAATTGATGATTGACGACAGCATTCGCCGTCGCGGGTGCTCATGCCTGATCGTTGCCCACCGCCTGAGTACGATCCGTGATGCGGACCAGATCATGGTTGTCGATGGCGGCCGTATCGTCGAGCAGGGATCTCACGATGAACTGTACGACCGGGACGACATGTACCGGAGGTTGATTCGTGGTGAATGAGCCGCGTCCGCAATCCGGTCTGGACTACCTGTTTCTCGAACGCGGGAATGCGTTTGCGGCAGTTGCAAGCCGGCCGGTGAGTCTGCGGGAGTCCGGTTATGCATGGTATGTCGAGGAAGGGGCCATCGATGTGCTGGCGGCCGAGCATGAGTCCGGGCGAATGGCTTCCACCTACAAGCATTTCGTTCGTCTTGAAGTCGGTCAGCTGGCTTTCAGTGTCGATGAATCCGGCCATTCAATGAAGCTGGTCGCCAAGGGATTGCAAGGAACCAAATTGCGCCGCCTGACGCTTGAAACGCTGCTCGAGGCATTGGCGGACCATGACCATGCACTCAGGCAGGAATTCGACAGGCATGTCGATTTCTGGATCGAGTCCATGTCTGCGGCCGTATCCCGTGACATGCAAGGCACTCCGGCAACGGAACTTCGTCTTTGTCCCGGGCCCATGACGGGAAGAGGTGTCGCCTCGCCCGACCATGGTGTTGTCTGGCTGAATGCAAGCGGTATGGGGGCTGCCTTTCTCGATATTGTGGATACCGGCCGCCACGACCTGATTTCCGTCTCCCGGGATGCCTGGATCCGCCTGCACGGGGAGGAGACCTTCGACTGCAGGACCACCTCCGAACTCGACGCACGGCAACTTCTGGACGAAGCCTTGCCGGGATTTCACGAGACCTTGCTCGATGCGGAAAGTCTGAGCCGGAGACTGCTGCTTGCCGACGAGGCAAATCTCCAGACCGCCCAGGCCACAAGGCGCCGAGATGACAAGGCGCGAGCCAGAGCAAGGCTGGAAACGCTGTACGATCCCGGGCTTCGGTCGGCGAAAGACGAGTCTGCCATGGCAGGAGCCTTGCGCATGATCGGCAGGCGAGAGGGGTTCGCGATCAGCGTGCCAGCTGCTCCAGGCAAGGAGGAACCCACGCTGGCTGATTTCTGTGACGCATCGGCGTTACGGAAACGCCAGGTGCGGCTGTCGACATCAGGACGCTGGTGGCTCGCAGACAGCGGGGCCATGCTGGCCATTCGACGTCAGGACGGACAGCCCCTGGCGCTGTTGCCAGGGCCGACCGGTCGCTACCGGGTTGTGAACCCCTCGACCGGCGAGTCGAGTCTGGCGGACGGCAGGACCGCCGCCTCGTTCCAGGATGTGCACTATCTCTATCCGAGATTGCTCGACAATGGAGCGGGAGGCGCGGCGAGTCTGAGGGACCTGTTTCGTACCGGGTTTTGTGGTGTGGCAGGTGATGTCACCATGCTTGTCCTGACAGGTCTTGCTGCCGGCGCTCTCGCATTGACACCCGCATTGGCGGTCAGCCGGCTGGCTGGCGCGGCGGTACCTGACGGCAATGCAATGCCGTTCCTGCAACTGGCAGCAATCCTCATTGGAACCGGAGCGCTCGTGGCCCTGTTCCACATTCTTCGGGGAACGGCGCTCATGAGGTTTGAAGGCCGTGCGGCCGCCCGCCTGGGCGCCTTGCTCTGGGATCGTCTGCTGCGCCTGAATCCCGGCTTTTTTCGTGGCTACACTGCCGGTGAGCTCACGGCAAGATCAATGGTGTTCCAGGATGTCAGGGACCGGGTCGCAGGCATCACGGCCGATGGAGTGTTATCCACGCTGTTCCTGTTGCCTGCACTCGGACTTCTGTTTTTCTACGATGCCTGGCTGGGCTGGATCGTCATGCTGCTTTCTGTCGTGATGATCGGCGTGACGGCCACATTCTGCATTCTGCTGATCGAACCCCAGCGTCAATACCTGGAGACTATGCGACGGCTCGCCGGCGACACTCAGCAATTCCTCACGGGAATTTCCAAGTTGCGTGTCACGGCTGCCGAAGACTTGGCTTTCGCTGCCTGGGCGCGGCAGTATCATGGTCACAAGAAGGCGGAGATTCGGCTGTCGATGCTCGGCGAGCACCTTGCGGCATTCGGTGCAGCTGTACCCGCCCTGGCAGCTGCGGTCCTGTTCTCGACAGTTGCCATTCAGGGTGAGGGCGGAGTTGACACGGCGGATTTCCTTGCAGTGTTCACGGCAGTCATGGTGCTGTGCATGGCTATCGTCATGCTTGGCAATGCAGCCCGGGCAGTTGCATTTATCAAACCGGCCTGTGACCAGGTCTTGCCCATTCTGGCAAGTCCTGTGTCCACAAGGACGGCGGGACGGGCCCGAACCGAGCTTGTCGGCCGCATCCTGCTCGACCGGGTCAGCCACGCTTATGCTGCGGGCGGACCAAAGGTGCTGGAAGACGTTTCGATCAGCGTGAAACCAGGCGAGTTTGTCGCGATTGTCGGGGAATCCGGTGCTGGCAAGACGACCTTGTTGCGGCTCCTGCTTGGCCTGGAGAAGCCGGTTTCCGGGGCAGTCTACTATGACGGACGGGATCTTGCGCAGCTGGATTTCAGCTTCGCAAGGAGGCAGATGGGCGTGGTCATGCAAGACAGCCCCCTGCGTCCCGGTAGTGTGCTCGATAACATCATCGGAACAGACAGCAACCTCACCGAGGATGATGCATGGCGTGCATTGGAACAGGTCGGCGTTGCCGAAGAGATCCGCGCCATGCCGATGCGGTTGCATACATCGGTGAGCGAGAATTCGGCAAACTTTTCCGGCGGTCAGAGCCAGCGAATCAGAATGGCCGCAGCTTTGGTGTACAAGCCCCGGATCATACTCCTTGACGAGCCGACAAGCTGGCTGGACACCAGAAGCCAGGCATTGGCCATGAAAGGAATTGAGGAATCCACAAGCACCCGGTTTGTCATTGCTCACCGCCTGTCCACGATCCGCAAGGCAGACCGCATCCATGTGTTGCATCAGGGGAGACTGGCGCAGACCGGAAGCTATGAAGAATTGCTGGCGACAGAAGGGAAGTTTCGTGAACTGGCCCTGCGCCAGACAGCCTGATAGGGTCAGCGTCATGGGGAATCTTCCACTGTTTCCCGATACGCCGTTCGTCGTTTCGGAAAGTCTCTTCGTGAAGCCGGGATACCGGGGATACAGGCTGCCATGCCGCGAAGAGGGCGGCGCCCCTTCGGAAATGCTGTTCATCAAGCCGATCCGTGTTCACGACGCACGTGCTCTCGCACAGGCTCCTACAATCAGGCGCATGGGATTCGAGCTTGTGCATGCGCCTCTCGACATCAATTACGGCGATCACGACAGCGTTGTTTCCCGCTTCTACGACCATTGCGCGGAACTGGTCATGGAGGCGACTGGATGCCTTGCCGCACGGACCATGCAGCACGAGTTTCGTGTCGGTGAGCCGATTTTGCCCGGCGGCGCCGGTACCTATGCGGAAATGGCCCACGCAGACCTGACCCCCTATGTCGAGGATGTGCTTGCCATACCGGACGGCCGTCACTTCGGCGTTTACAACGTCTGGCGGAGTACGGATCCCCTGCAGGCGATCGAGTCAAAGCCCCTTGCCATGTGCGACCATGCGACCGTCTCTGCCGGCGACATGATCAGCTCCGATGGACGGCGCCTGACCGAGCCGGCCACCCGCCTGGTGCAGTACCGTCTCGTTCATGACACGGCCCAGTGCTGGCATTACTTTCCCGGAATGGAGCCGAGCGAGGCGCTGATCTTCAGGCAGTACGATTCCCGCATCGAGGATCCGACATGCCGGGTCACCTTTCACACGGCTTTCAATGATCCGACGACCCGCGACGACGCGCCAAGGCGGTTTTCCATCGAAGCCCGGGTTGTTGCGCTCTTTGCCGAAGACGACCCCGCAGGAAGGAGGTCTAGATTCCAGGCCGAAATTCCGACATTATATCCGGACGGCAGGCTGTCATCCTGGCGCCATGAGAAAATGATCGACTGGGGTATCAACTAGGACCAGGGCCTGCTGGCGTGGCGAACCTGACCGTCAAAGTCACGGCAACGCTAACCAGGGATTGAACGGCAAGCCGCCGATCTCCTGGTCCGACAGTTTCCGGCCTTGCCGGCAACGCAACCGACGCCGCTTTGCTGCCTTTGTCTGAGACATCAATGGCGCCTCGCCACACCTCCATGTAACATGGCATTGGATGAGGTCAGGATTTCTGAGACTGTCGTGGTCTTGGTGCCGATCCGAACATCGACCAACAGACAAGGCAATCGAACATGAACACTGCATCACAGATCCAGCAACAGCTTCTTGCCAAGGCCGACGAGGACGCAGCATTCCGCGCCCAACTCCTGGAGAATCCCAAGGCAGCCATCAAGGACGCCACCGGACTTTCGATTCCGGATGGCATCAACATCCGTGTCCTTGAAGACAACGCCACCGACTTTCACCTGGTCCTGCCGCCGGAAGGCCGGAACCTGTCGGACCGGGAAATCGGCGGCGTGACCGGCGGTACTGGTGACATCGACACTTGGTGAGCCTCTTGTCGTGACTCCGACGGTCATGGTTCGCCGCGCGGGCAGGCCCGGCGCCTCGCCCGGCCCCCTACAGGCAGGGCATGGATCCCTCGCAGGCATCCCCGCGGTCCCGCTCCATGCAGGACCTGTCATCGCACTCTGAGACTGCCGCCGCGAGTCGGGCCAACTGGAACCAGCCCTTGATTGGCAGGCCGCGGTGGAACATGACGGAACCCGCTTTCACCGGGCCAGCGAGTCTCGCCACCCGGGAAGACCCTCCCGAATCGATGACATGAGGGGGCCGGGCGCCTGTCAATTTCATCGGCGTCCACGCAGCGCGGTGAGGCCTCATCGCGCGTGCGGGCTTGCCTGCGTCAAACCGATTGGTGAATTGCGACAGGTCCGGGACATGCATGCCGGAAGGCGGAACCCTCCAGAGGCAGGACATGCATAACAGGCGCATCAGGAAACTCGTGATCGCCGGTGGCGGCACGGCGGGATGGATGGCGGCAGCCATGTTTGCCAAGCATTTCGGCAAAACGCTGGACATTGCCCTGGTGGAATCCGATGAGATCGGAACTGTCGGTGTGGGCGAAGCGACGATCCCACCGCTGCATCTTTTCCATAAGTACATGAACGTGAGTGAACCCGAGTTCCTCCGCGCCGTTCAGGGTACTTTCAAGCTTGGAATTTTCTTCGAGAACTGGCGGAACCTGGGCGAGAACTACTTCGGTTCCTTTGGATGGGCCGGAACGGAACGCTGGGCGGCGGGCTTTCAGAATTACTGGCTGAGGGGGCGCCTCCTGGGGCTGGCCCGGGGCTACGGAGAATACTGTCTGGAAACATCCGCAGCCCTGCGCGACAGGTTTGCCATCAGCCTGAACATCTCCTTGAACTACGCCTACCACATCGACGCCGGACTCTACGGACAATTCATGCGAGGGATTGCCGAGGAGTCCGGTGTCATGCGCCATGAAGGAAGAATTGACCGGGTGGAACAGGATCCGGCCAATGGATACATCACGGGCCTCCGCCTGCAGTCAGGGCAACTGGTCACGGGCGACTTCTTTATCGATTGCACCGGCTTTCGAGGGCTCCTGATCGAACAGACCCTGAATGTCGGTTTCGATGACTACGGCGACTGGCTGCCTTGCGACAGCGCAATCGCCGTACCAACCGCATCTACCGGCCCCCCGCATCCGTACACACGCTCGACAGCCCATGAAGCAGGGTGGCAATGGCGCATTCCGTTGCAGCACCGGGTTGGAAACGGCATGGTATTCAGTTCCCGGCACTGGTCCGACGACGAGGCCCGGGCGCGGCTGCTTGATAATGTCCAGGGCACCGTGCTCGCCGAGCCCCGGCTGGTCCGTTTCAGGGCCGGTCAGAGGCGGAAGTATTGGCACAAGAACTGCGTCGCCCTGGGGCTGGCGTCAGGCTTCATGGAACCACTGGAATCAACCAGCATCCACCTAATTCAGCGCGGCATCACCCGCTTGGTCCAGATGTTTCCCGACAAGGGAATTCGCGAACCCGCCATCGCCGAATTCAACGCCAAGATGCAGGACGAGATTGACAATATCCGGGACTTTCTCATCTTCCACTACCATGTGACCAACCGTTCGGATACGCCTTTCTGGCGACAGTGCCAGACCATGGACATTCCCGACTCCCTGACGCACCGAATTCAGTTGTTCCGGCAAACGGGCCGGATTGCCTGGAGCCCGGGGGAACTGTTCGGCACGACGTTTTGGGTGCAGGTCATGCTCGGGCAGGGCCTGATTCCGGAACAGTATCACCCTATCGTCAATGCGATGAGCAAGGACGAGCTGGGGACATATCTGGTCGACATCCACCGGCGGGTCGAAGAGCAGGTCGATCAGCTTCCTGACCACCAGCAGTTCATTGACGATTACTGCAAGGCGCCACCCGTCTGATACCACGCCTCCCGACATCGACTGGGGGTTTATCCCTGATCGGCGAGCTGATTTTTTCATGGCCCCGTTTTGGCTTTCGTGGAGCGGTTGTTCAGTGTTGGCGCAGCGCTCAGGCGGGCGTCGTCGGGTTTGTTTGGTGAGGAAGGCGTCGGCCGCCTGCGCATAAGGGCCGTTCAGGCCGAACCGACATCGTGTTCGAGTGCATCGAATTCCGTTGGCACGGCACAGGAGGCGAAATGAAAAAATCGTTACAAATCAACGATGAACCTGGGTGGGGTGTCGTGATGGCATCTACAGTGAGGCACTGCCGGGCCATCGCGCTGGCCAGCACAGCATTCCGATCGACACACAAGGCGCATCTGTTTTCGGTGGACTGACGACGGACCGTGTGATGTTGAAATCGTGGACGAGCACTGAGGGAGAAAGGCATGAACGCAATGACGCAGCTTCGGGACCTGCTCGAGGCACTGCGGCCGCAGATTCCCGATTCCCTGCTCGCTGGACGGGGTTGGGACCGACTGTTGCTGCGGGTCGGAGATTTTCCCGCAGCCGTCGCGGCGAACCTGTGCATCTTCGAACTGAGACTCGACGACCCGGAACCGGCTGCTGACTTCTCGCTCACCGTGACCTCCTCACGGGTCCCGCACCGCTACCTGGCGGGCACCGACGGGGCAGCGGCGACATCCCTGAAAGCCTGGCTCGGCGCCTATCTGGCCAGCAAGCCGGAACCGTACAGATGGCTGATGCTCGAATACGATCTCATTGACATCCCCGAGGAGCGGAAAGCCGCTCCGGCGATCAATCTGCGATCGGACGCTTCGCTAACCCCGGGCGGCGCGACATTCGAACCGGCTCGCCTTGCCGACACGCTCAGTCGTGTCTTTGGCCGGAGTGACCCGCGACATGAACACCGCGCGTTGTCCCACGCATTTGCCGTGCTGCCCTCCGGTGCAGTAGTCGCATTCGCCGCCGCCTTTCCCGAACGCACGCCCCGATCTGTCAGGCTGGTTGTCGCGGAGGTTTCGGCAGCTCAGGTGGGGGCATTTCTCGATCGACTCCGGTGGCCGGGTTCGATCCCCACAGTTCTGCACTTCCTGTCGGGACTCCACGATGTCTCCAACCGCTTCATGATGGCGTTCGATGTTGCCCCTGAAGGCACCCTGCCGCGACTGGGTTTCGAAATCTACCCGACTGCCGCCGGAGACCGAGATTTTCGAGGCTTGCTCTCGGCCTGGCACACGACAAGGAGTTCCCATTGGCGCGGCCTGATAAATCGGCTGGTCGAAATGGGATTGTGCTCACAGGCGAAGGCCGACGGGCTTCTGTCCTGGCCGAAGCAATGCATCCTCTACGGGGCGGACGGAACCTATGGGCTGCGCATGGGTATCAATCACATCAAGATCGTGATGGACGCGGAGCACTTGCGGGCGAAAGCCTACGCAGGTCTGCAGTGCTTCCCGCTGGCGCCCGACAAGCGGTGAGATGGAAGCCTACGGAAGGCAAGACAAGCCCCCCTCCTTGGGAATCCCCTCTATGAGTCTCAAACCTCAGCCGCTGGCATGAGTAGCGGCGCCAGCCGCGTATCGAAGGGCGGCCGACGCCCCTGTTTCAAACCCGGCGAATGCTGCGATAGACCGGACAGCAATGGCTCGGGAGCGCCGGAGAGCGCTCTATTGCACGCCGGCGGCGTGGCGGCCGGCGCGGCGGCCGAACACCGCGCCGCGCATGACGGAGGTGGCGCCCGTATAGTCGCCGTAATAGAGCCCGGCGGTCTCGCCGGCGGCGTAGAGGCCCGGAATCGGGTCGCCGTCGAGGTCGATGACGCGCCCGTGGATGTCGATGCGGAGGCCCCCGAAGGTAAAGCAGTTGGCGCAGATCACCGGCCAGGCGCGGAAGGGCGGCCGGACCAGCGGCCGCGCCCAGTTGCTCTTCGGCGGCTTGAGTCCCCGCGTGGCGAGGCCGTCCGGCCCGTCCGGGCGGAAGGCCGATATGTCCTCCGGGCAGGCGGCGTTGTAGGCGGCGAGCGCGGACGAGAGCGCCGCCGGGTCGAGGTCGGCAGCCTCCGCCAACGCCTCGACGCCCGGCGCTTCCAGCGGCTCGCGGTCGCTGCGCACCGTCACCCGCCAGTGCGGCGCGTCGTCGAGACCGGCGTCGAACAGGGCCCAGGCGATACCCTGCGGCTGCTCCAGCACGGCGCGCGCCACCCGCTCGTAGCCCGCATCGACCGGTCCGGCCGCCTCGTCCGTGAAGCGTTCGCCCTCGCGGTTCACCAGCACACCGTAGCCGTAATGCAGCACCACGGGCTCGATGGCGCCCGAGCGCGGATCGACCGGCTGCGCGTGGAAAGCGCCGAACTCGCCCGCCGGCGCAGCGCCCGCAGCGAGGCCCATCGCCACGCCCTCGCCGCGATTGTAATAGCCGCCCATCGCCACCGGCCGCGTCCATTGCGCTTTCGGCCCCAGATAGCGCGCAAGCATTTCGGGATTGCCCTCGAAGCCTCCGCACGCCAGCACGACCTTTCCCAGGAAGCGGCAGGGCCGGCCGCGCCGCACGGCCTCCACGCCGACGACCTCGCCGTCTTCATCCCGGATCAGGCTCCGCGCGGCGGTCTCGTAGAAGACAGAGACGTTGCGCCTCTCGGCCTCCGCCGCCAGCGCCTCCACCAGCGCCAGGCCGCCACCGACCGGCGCGATCCGCGTGGTGGACTGGTAAGGAAAATATGTGGGCAGGAAGTCCCAGCGCACGCCAAACCCTTCCAGCCAGCGCAGCGCCGGGCCGGCGTCCTCGCCCCAGACGCGGATCAGCTCCGGGTCCGTGAAGCCGAAGGCGCGAAGCGGGCGCGGCCAGTCCTCGTACGGCCGCCCGGCGTCTTTCACGAATTCCGGGTCGAAATGCCCGCCGGCATTGCTTGCCAGCCGGTCGTCGAAATCTTCCGAGACCGTATCGCGGTCCCGCATCCGCCAGAAGCTCTCGGTGTAGCGGGTGTTGCCGCCCCGCTCCTCGCTCGCCGCGCGCTCCAGCACCGCCACCCGGGCGCCCGCCTCCAGCGCCGTGACGGCCGCCGACAGGCCCGCAATGCCCGCCCCCACGACCACAACATCGAACGACCCGCCCATGGGCCGCGACCATAGCCCGGACGACGCCCGGCCGCATACCCGTTCTTGCCTCCTCCGCCCGCGGCAGCGAGAGTGCGGGTCATGACGGCGCGTGACCCCCTTGCCGCAACCGATATCCGCATCCGGGGTGCCTGGGAGCGGGCGATCCCGCTTTGGCTCGTGCCCTATTCGCGCCTCGCGCGTTGGGACCGGCCGATCGGCGCCTGGCTGCTGCTGCTGCCCTGCTGGTGGGGCGCGGCGCTGGCGGCGGCCGGCGCGCCCGGCGTCTCTGCGCCGGATATGCTCCTGCTGTTCGCGCTGTTCGCGGCGGGCGCGGTGGCCATGCGGGGCGCGGGCTGTACCTATAACGACATCGTGGACCGGGACTTCGACGCCCGCGTTTCGCGCACCGCGATCCGCCCCCTGCCGGCGGGACATACGACCGTCTTCCGCGCCTGGACGTTCATTGCGGCGCAGGGCGTTGTCGGGCTCGCCGTGCTGCTGGCGCTCAAGCCGGGCGCGATCCTCGTGGGCCTCGGCTCCATCCCGCTGGTGCTGGCCTATCCCTTCATGAAGCGGTTCAGCCACTGGCCGCAGGCCTGGCTCGGCCTCACCTTCAACTGGGGCGCACTGATCGGATGGGCGGCGGTCCAGGGCGAGGTCTCGGCGCCGGCCTACGCCCTCTACGCCGCCGGCATCGCCTGGACGCTCGGCTACGACACGATCTACGCCCACCAGGACAAGGAGGACGATGCGCTGGTGGGCGTCAGATCGACGGCGCTCCTGTTCGGGGCGCGCACCCGGCCCTGGGTGGCGGGCTTCTACGGGGCCGCGCTCGCCCTGCTGGCGCTCGCCGGGTGGCTCGCGGGGCTGGGCTGGCCGTTCTTCGCCGGGCTTGCAGTTGTCGCCGCGCAATTCGCCTGGCAGGTCCGCCGCCTCGACATCGACGACCCGGACCACTGCCTCGCCATCTTCAAATCGAACCGTCTCGGCGGTTTGCTGGTCCTCGGCGCCATCGCGCTGGGCATGTCAGCTTAGCGCCGCCGCCAGCGCGTCGCCGATGCGCCGCGCCCAGAGGGCGGCGCCGGCGTCGTCGCGGATGAGGTCGTTGCGGATCTCCAGGCCGATATGCGCAATGCCGCGCGCCTCGGCATGGCGGCGGGTCGTGTAGCCGCGACGGGAGCGGCCCGAATAGGGCAGGTTGTCGCCGACGACCACGCCGGGCTCCGCCCCGAGCGCCGCCATGAACGGCCGGGCGAGCGCCTCGCTCTCGTTCCAGAAGGTGCCCACATGCCAGGGCCGCGGGTCGCCGCCGGCAAGCCGCGGCGTGAAGCTGTGGACCGACACGAAGGCCCGGAGCGCCCGGCAGCCGTCCAACATCTCCTCTATCGCGGCGTGGTAGGGCTCGAACAGCGCGTCCCGCCGCCAGGCGCGCGCGGCGGCGTCGAGGCCCCGATTGCCGGGCACGGGCACGCCGTCGCTCTCCTCCAGGATCGAGGTCGGGTCGCCGGGGTCGCGGTTGCAGTCTATGGCGAGGCGGGAATAGCCGGAGCGCGCCGCCGGGGCCTCGAAGCGCGCCGCCAGCAATTCGAAGACGGCGGCCGCGCCGGGGTCCCAGCCGATATGGTCGCGGAGCGCGGCCTCGGATATGCCGAGACCGCCCAGACGCGCCGGCAGGGCATGGCTCGCATGGTCGCAGACAAAGACGACCGGCGATTCCGACCGGCCGGGCAGCAGCTCGAAGGGCGGCGGGTCTTCCGGCGCGAGCGTCATGCGCGGCTGTCTTCCGCGCCGCGTCCGGCCGGGGCAGGATGCAGGCCGCCAGCCGGGAGACCGCCATGCCCGACGCCGACCTGCCGATCGTCGATGCGCACCACCATCTCTGGGACCTCGATGCGCTCCGCTATCCCTGGCTTCATGACCCGGAGCCGCATGGCGGGTTCTTCCTCGGCGACTATGCGCCGCTCAGGCGGAACTACCTGCCGGCGGAGTACCGCCGCGACGCCGCCGGCCTGAATGTCGTCGCGACCGTCCATGTGGAGGCGGAATGCGACCGGAGCCTCCAGGTCGAGGAGACGGTCTGGGTGGACCAGATCGCCGAAGAGCACGGCATGCCCGCCGCCATTGTCGGCCATGCCTGGTTCCACCGGGAGGACTGCGCCGAGGTGCTGGAGCGCCATATCGCCGCGTCCCGCCGCTTCCGGGGCGTGCGCTCGAAGCCGGTGACGACCGCCCGGCCCGGCCCTTCCGTGCGTGGCCGGGCAGGCACGATGCAGGATGAGCGCTGGCTCGCCGGCTTCGCGCTGCTGGAGCGCTACGGCCTCTCCTGGGACCTGCGGGTGCCGGCATGGCATCTGGAGGAGGCGGCCGAGGTGGCGCGCGCCTTCCCGGCCGTCCCCATCGTGCTGAATCACACGGGCTTTCCCTGGGACCGCTCGCCGGCCGGGCTCGACCTCTGGCGGCGGGGCATGGCGGCGCTGGCCGCTTGCCCGAATGTCTCCGTCAAGCTCTCCTGCCTCTGCCTGCCGGACGGCCCCTGGCGCGAGGAGGAGAACGGCCCGCTCGTGCGCGAGACGATCCGGCTGTTCGGCGCGGCGCGCTGCATGTTCGCGAGCAATTTCCCGGTGGACGGGCTGCGGACAGGTTTCGGCGCCATGATGAGCGCCTATAAGCGCATGGTGAGCGACCTGCCTGCAGCCGACCGGCGGGCTCTCTTCCACGACACGGCTGCCCGCTTCTACCGGCTCGACGCCTGAGGCCGGCGCTTCGGTCTGGAATAGTCTCATTCGCAGGACTGCATCCGGAGCCCGCCTGCAGGGCCCCCCGGAGCCCGGACCGACGCCCCGGCGGGCTACGATACAGTGGCGAATGTTACACCAACTCGATTCCCCGCCGCCAGAGCGCAAAAAAGCCGCCAGCGGCGGCGGAGCGCATGGGCGGCGCTGCGCGGTGCGCCGCCCATGCAGCGGCAGGAAAGGGCGGAGGAGGCCCTTGTCTGCCGTTTCGGTTCAGCCGTCGTAATCGACCCGGTCCGCCATGCGTCCGGCTTCCTCGCGGAGGTCCGCCACGCGGGCCAGCGACAGCGTATCGGCCTTGAAGGCGGCGAGCATTTCCGGGCCTGCGACGTCGGCGCTGACCGGATATTCGCCGTTGACATTGGCATAGAGGCCCTGGCCTTCCTTGCTGGAAAGGAACTCGAGCAGTGCGATGGCGTTGTCCCGATTGGGCGCGCCCTTCACGAGCGAGGCGCCGGAAATGTTGACATGCGCGCCCCGCCCGTCCTGGTTCGGGAAAACGACGCGCACGGAGTCGGCCCAGGGCTTCTGCTTCGGGTCGTCCAGCATCTTCTGGAAATAGTAGTGGTTGCCGATGGAGACGTCGCACTCGCCGGCATGGATGGCCTTGACCTGCGCGCGGTCGTTGCCCTGCGGCCGGCGGGCGAGATTGGCCTTGAGGCCGGCGAGCCATGCCTCGGCCTTTTCCTTGCCGTGATGCGCGATCATCGAGGCGGTCAGCGCGACCATGTACACATGCTTGCCGCTGCGCGTGCAGATGCGCCCTTTCCATTCCGGATCGGTGAGTTGCTCATAGGTCCCGATGCCGCCCTCCGGCACGCGGTCCTTCGAGACGAAGAAGAGGCGCGCGCGGGTCGTCAGCCCGTACCAGTTGCCGTCCGGGTCGCGCAGCGAGGCGGGAATGTTGGCGGCGAGCGCGTCGGTCTTGACGGGTTCGACGACGCCGGCCTTCATCGCGTCGTGCAGCCGGCCGATATCGACGGTGAAGATCAGGTCCGCCGGGCTTGCCGCGCCTTCGGTCTTCAGCCTTTCGATCAGGCCTTTCTTGGCGAAGACGACATTGACGGCGACGCCGGTCTTGTCGGTGAACGCCTTGAACAGCGGCTCGACCAGGAAGGGCTGGCGGTAGGAATAGACATTCACCTCTGCCGCCTCGGCCGATGCGGCCGCGAGGACGGCGAGCCCGGCCGCCGCCGCGATTCCGAGGGTCCGGTTACGCATGGGTTTCACTTTCCGTTGTTGCGCGACTGATAGTCATTCGCAACTATGGCGTTCGCACAGCCGCATGCAAGATGCGAATGCGTCTCATTATCGCGACAAATTGGCGCAGAGAATCGAGCGGCCGGAACGGGGGCTCGCCGTTCCGGCCGCGAATGGGGAGGCGGGGGCTACGCCGCCGCGGCGGTATCGGGCGTCAGGTGGCTCACCCGCGGCAGCACCTCCTTCATCAGCAGGCCCATGGAGGTATGCCAGGCTTCCGGGTTGTCGGCGTAGTCGAAGCAGAACAGCAGGAGCTGCCCGAAGCCGCCGACGTCGTCATAGACCGCCTCCAGCTTCTCCGCGACCGTCGCCGGCGAGCCGACCAGCCAGTTGTGCTTCGCACAATATTCCGGCGTCACATCGCTGTCCGGCACGTCCGGGTCGTGCTTCAGGAATTCCAGGAAGCCGAAATTGCCGAGCAGCGGCAGGAAATAGTCCCGCATCATCCGGCCCATCATGCTGTCCACGGAGAGCCGCCAGGCTTCCTCGTCCGTCTCGGCGACGAACACCTCGCGCACCATGCGCCATTCGTTGCGGCTGGGCGTGCGCCCGACCCTGGCCGCGCCCTCCTCCACCGCATCCCAGTGGCTGCCGACATAGGCCGGGTTCAGGTTCAGGCTCATCGGCAGGAAGCCGCGCTCGCCGGCGAGCTTGAGCGTGTCGGAATTCTTGGAGAGGCCGGCCACGCCGATGGGCGGATGCGGCTTCTGCAGGGGGAACAGGTGCGGGCGCAGGAAGCCGAACATCTCCGCGCCCTTGGTCACATGCCAGAACTTGCCCTTGTAGTCGAACTCCGGCTCGTCGGACCAGAGCCGCAGGATGATGTCGAGCGCCTCGCGCGTCATGTCCCGGTTCTGGCCGGACATGCCGTCGACATTGAACATCTGCCAGTCGCTCGGCAGGCCGCTTGCGGCGACGCCGAAATTGAGCCGCCCCCGGCTCAGCCGGTCCATCATCGCAATCCGGTTGGCCAGCTCCGCCGGGTGGTGGTAGGGCAAGAGGAAGCCGCCCGGGCCGAGCCGGATGGTCTCCGTCTGCCGGAGGCCTTCGACGACCAGGAAATCGGGTGCGGGATGCGGCTCCCAAGGCGCGGTGTGGTGCTCCCCGATCCAGCCTTCGGCAAAGCCGAGTTCGTCGGCCCAGCGGATGTGCTGGAGGTCCCATTCATGGCCCTCGCGCAGGTCGCGCTCGGGGGGGTGCGAAGGCATGCTGAAAAAGCCGATCTCCATCGGGGACGTATCCTCTCATCGTCGCTATGCCGGCATCCGGCGGGTGTCCGAATCTTCCGGGGCGGGGCGCGCGGAGTCAATCGGCCTCCCGCGCTAACAGGAGCCAGCGGCGGGCGGCGTAGGAGACGAACCCGCAGGCCGCGACCGTGAGCGCCAGCGGCAGCACCGTGCCGTCGTGGAACTGGCCGACCGCAAGGCCCGAGAGCGTGCCGAGCGCGAAATGGCCCGCGCCGATGAGCGCGATCACCGTGCCGGCGATCTCCGCCTTGTCGGCCGTGGCGATGACGATGGTGTTGGCGGCGATGAGGTTGAGCGCGAACATGAAACACATGAGCGTCGCGACGATGGCAGCGAGGCTGCCCGGCAGCAGCAGCGCGACAGCCGCGAGCGCGAGCCCCGCCGCCAGCAGCAGGCGCGTGCCCCAGGCCATCATGCCTGCGGGGCCGAAGCGGGCGACCAACCGGCGGTTGGTGAAGGCGCCCGCCATGATCGCCACGATATGGACGGCGAACAGCAGCCCGTAGGTTTGGGGCGAGACGCCGAACACTTCCATGAACACAAAGGGCGTGCCGGAGATATAGGCGAACATGCCGGCGAAGGCCCCGCCGCTTGCAAGCGCGCAGCCGAGCGTTTGCCGCTCCGAGACGAGGCGGCCGTAATTGAGGAAGATCGAGCCGAGGCCCGTGCGGATGCGCGTTTCGGCAGGCCGCGTCTCCGGCAGCAGGAAGACGATGGCGAGCAGCGCCAGCGCGCCCCAGCCGGCCAGGACCAGGAAGATCGCCCGCCAGTCCGCGACGAGCAGCACCTGCGCGCCGAGCGAGGGCGCGAGCAGCGGGGCGGCGCCCATGATGAGCATGAGCGTTGAGAGCATGCGCGCCGCCTCCGCGCCCGAATGGCGGTCGCGCACGCAGGCGCGCGCGATCACCGTCGCCGCCCCGCCGCCGAGCGCCTGGAAGAAGCGCGCCGCCGCGAGCGCCCCGATATCCGGCGCGAAGGCCGCGCCCGCGCTCGCCGCCAGATAGACCGAGACGCCGAAAAGCAGCATCGGCCGCCGCCCGTAGCGGTCCGAGAGCGGGCCGTAGAGCAATTGTCCGATGCCGAAGCCGACGAAGAAGGCGGACAGCGTGAGCTGCACATCGCCGGCAGACGCTCCGAATTCGCGCCCGATAGCCGGCAGGCTCGGCAGATACATGTCGATGGAGAGCGGCCCGAACGCCGCCAGCATGGCAAGCACGGGCAGGAAGAGGGAGGCCAAGACTGTCCGGAACGGGCTGCGGAAGACGGCAAAATAGGCGGCGCTTGCGCGGCGGCAAGCGGGCGGCGTTGCGAGCGGGTGCGGCGTTTTCTATCGTCGCGCCGCGTGACCGCAACAGTCCCGAGGCAGCTGTGACCATGCCGACATACGCCATCCGGGCCGCTCTTCTCCTCGCCGGCTTGCTGCTCTTCCCCGCCGGGGCAGTCCAGGCCGAAACGCAGCCCTGCCCGACCGGTTTCGAGCGCTATGCGGAATACCGGATGTTCTTCGGGCGCAGCAGGCCGGGAGGCGGGACGGTATCCGACGACGAGTGGAGGGGCTTCCTCGCCGCCGAGGTCACGCCCCGCTTCCCGGACGGGCTGACCGTCGTCGATGCCGGCGGGCAGTGGCGCGACGGCGCGGGCGCCATCGGCCGCGAGAGGGCGAAGCTGCTGATCGTCCTCGCCGAACCGGGCGCGAACGCCGCGCGGCGCACGGCCGAGATTGCCGATGCCTACAAGCGCGCCTTCAACCAGCAATCCGTGCTGCGCGCCGTCGAAACCGTCTGCGCCGCATTTTAGCCCGCATGAACTGACGACCGCTCGAGGGAGGCCGCCCGTCTTCGGCTTCCGGCGGAGGCAGGCGCCAGGAGCCCCGACAAGTGTCATGATATGTCATGATCTCCATGCGCAGGGGGCATATGCGATGGTCCTTTCGGGCATGACGAGAAGGGTGCGGCCGTCCCTGCAGGGATGTCATGGTCGCGCTCCATTGCAGTCCCCCGTTCCCGAGCAGCCGCGCCTTCCCTCTTCCTCACCCTGAGCAGCCGCGCCTCCCCCTTCCTCATCCTGAGTAGCCGCGTCAGCGGCGTATCGAAGGATCCTGTCCCGGGCGGCGGGGCGTCCTTCGATACGCGCCTGCTGACGCAGCCGCTACTCAGGATGAGGAGGGAGCGGGGCGGGCGGCCCCGTGAAGATGTCATGATATGTCATGATATGTCATGTTCCGTCATGATCCGCATGCGGGTCATGCATGTCCTGTTGTCTCTTCGGGCATGAAGCCGCCATTTCGGGCCGGCGCGAACCAGGAGGGGGAGCGGCGTCGCGAATGCCGCTTCCTTCCCCTTGCCTCATTCTACCACAGACTTCCCGGAGCAATCCTAATTCAGGAATTATTTCATAATTTTCAGACGCAATACGGGAGTCGACCCTGCCGAAATCGTCACCCCGGACCGCGGGGCCCGGGGTGATGCTGTCTGCCGTTCTCTTCTTCCGGCCCGCAAAGCCGGACTCCCGCCGCGGGGCGAGCGCCTAGAAGAAGATGTAGGAGCGAACCACGACGTTCTTGCGGCAACGCGCGTCGGCCGGCGCTGTCGGATCGATGCAGGCCGAGTGGAACGACCAGCGCGACACCGAACCGTCCGTGACCGAGTCGTAGCATTTCAGCATCGACACCTCGTTCGGCTTCTGCCGCGGGAACCAGTACCACTCATGGTCCGGCCGGTAGGTGAAGCGGGTCGTTTCCCCGACCCGATCGTCATAGATGCGGTAATTGTTGATATAGGGCTGGTCGGCGAAGGACGGCCAGGCGCAGAGCACGAAGGGGAACTGCTCCACCGTCTCCATCGGCTTGGCGAGGTTGATCGACATGAACCGCCGCGACATCTTCGCGTCGGCCTCCGCCTCGGTGTAG